>DWYJ01000032.1 GCA_019118745.1 Candidatus Desulfovibrio gallistercoris
GGGCTCCGGCATCTTCAAGTCCGGCGACCCGGCCAAGCGCGCCCGCGCCATCGTGCAGGCCGTGACCAACTATAACGATTACAAGCTGCTGGCCGAGATCTCCAAGGACCTCGGCGAGCCTATGGTCGGCATCGAGATATCCTCCATCCCCTCTGCCGAACGCATGCAGGAACGGGGCTGGTAACATGGCGCTGGTCGGCGTACTTGCCCTGCAGGGGGCATTCCGGGAGCATGCGGCCGCCGTCTCCCGCCTGGGAGCGGAGGTCCGGGAGCTGCGCCAGCGCAAGCACCTGGACGGCATCGACGCCCTCATCCTCCCCGGCGGCGAAAGCACCGTCATGGGCAAGCTCCTTACGGAGCTCGACATGCTGGAGCCCGTTCGCCGGCGCATCGCCGCGGGCATGCCCGTCTACGGCAGCTGCGCGGGGCTCATCCTGCTCTGCGAGACCATCGAGGATTCGACGCAGCCGCGCATCGGCCTGCTGCATGCCTCGGTACGGCGCAATGCCTTCGGCCGTCAGGTGGACAGCTTCGAGACGGATCTTGCCGTCAAGGGGCTGGACGCTCCCCTGCGGGCCGTCTTCATCCGCGCGCCGCTCATTACGTCGGTGGGCCCGGATGTGGACGTGCTGGCCCGTGTGGACATGGCGGCGCATGGCGGCGAAGGCGAGCGGATCGTGGCCGTCCGGCAGGGCAACATCCTTGCCACGTCCTTCCATCCCGAACTGACGCCTGATACCCGGCTGCATGCCGCCTTCCTGGCCATGCTGCCCGCCTGATCCTCAGCCTGCCTCAACCAATGACAGCGCCCGGACCTGCGTCCGGGCGCTTTTTTTGCAGTCTCCCCACGACCAGGCATCAAAAAGGGACATCCGGCCTTCTCGCCGGATGTCCCTTGAACACGCTGCCGGAGCGACGCAGCCGGGGCCGCTCAGCGATTGCGGCCGTGCCCCTTGAGGTAGGACACATAGCCGGGGTCGGTCCCCTGGATATGGTTGATGAGCCAATCCTTGAGGAAGGCCAGCAGGTCCATGCTGACCGTGGTGGTGCCGTTCTTGATCTGCGACTCGAATTCTTCCAGCTTGGCCACGAAACGGCGGTGCACGTCCTTGTGTTCGCGGGTATGCGGGTAGGCCGAATGCTCGAAAAGCTGCTCTTCCGTGCTGAAGTGCGAGGCCGTGTATTCACGCAAATGCTGCATGATGGTCGCCAGCTCGTCCTTGGCGGAATTGTGCTTCATGGCGCTGTACAGGTCATTGATATAACTGCACAGCATGCGGTGCTGTTCGTCCACCAGCTGCACGCCGAGATTGAGCTTGTCCGTCCACTGCACGAACTTGTCGCTGGAGGAGGCCATTTCCAGATTGCCGCTGAAGAGCGCGCTGACGATCATGCCCAGATCCTCGATGCCGCTCTTGAGGGAGAGGATGGAGCCCGTGAAGCTCTCCATATTGTCCGCGTTCTCCTCGGCGACCTGATGGATGGCGGCGAGGGAAGTGCTCGTCTGACTGCTCTGCTCGGACTGCTCCGCCGCCCCAGCGGCGATGACCTTGAGGTGGTCGGCCGTCTCTTCCATGCAGTTGATGATCTCGCCCATGAACTCGCCCGCGCGTCCGGCGCGCTCCGCGCCTTCCACCGTCAGCTGCGCCGCGGCTTCCACGGCCTGCACGTTGTTGTGCGTCTCGTCCTGGATGGCGTGGACGGCGTCCTCCACTTCCTTGGTGGCGCTCATGGTCTTTTCGGCCAGCTTGCGTACTTCATCGGCCACCACCGCGAAGCCGCGTCCGGCCTCGCCGGCCCGCGCAGCTTCGATGGCGGCATTGAGGGCCAGCAAATTGGTCTGATCGGCCACTTCGTTGATGACGCTCATCACCTGCCCGATGCTGCTGGCCCGCTGGCCCAGCTTGTCCATAGCTTCCTTGAGGTGGAGGATGGTCTCCTTGACCGAGTCGATGGAGGCCACGGCACTGCGCACGTCCTGCTCGCCCACGCTGGCCTTGCTGCGCGAGGTCTCGGCGCTGTCGGAAAGATCCTGCACCCGGCGGGCGGACTCCACCGCGGCATCGCTGATCTGCGTCATGGCGGAGCTGGTCTCCTCAAGCTGGTAGCGCTGCACTTCCACCCCGTGGTTCACGTTGGCCACCACCTGCGAGATGCTGCGCGTCTCCCGCGAGAGCCCGAGGCATACGCCGTTGGCCTTGGCCAGCAGCTTCTTGCGGGTCTCTACCTGCTCTTTCAGCTCGCTGAGTTCGGCACGCGCCTTGTCCAGCTCGCTGCGTGCCGCGGCCCGTTCCGCCTCTGCGGCGGCAAGCTGCTCTTCCAGCTGCCTGGCGCGGGCAGCGCCCTGCTCCTGTTCGCGGCGCAGCAGCGCCGCCGCCTGCTCGGCAAGGCTGCCCGTGGCGGAACCGGCGCCCAGCACTTCCCGCATGCGCGTCTTCTCCCGACCGTTCAGGACAGCAAGCCCGATGCCCGCAAGACAACCCACGATTAGCAGGGCAAGAAGCAGAGAACCCGCCAGACCGGCGGTCCCCACCACGGCAAGGATGGCTGCCAGGACCAGAAGAACGGCATGCAGAACAATACCCATAAATCGCTCCTCCACGATGTTTCTAAAGCTTATCGTCGGATGCAGGCATGCCCTTTAGGCAGAAAACAAGGAATATTTCCTGATAAGAGGTGCCACTCCCAAGGGCACAAGCGCATTACTATTTCATAATGTAACATTTTTTTGCCCGCCAAGCTTGCCGGAGGCTGCGGCAAAAATTTTTTCTTCGATATACGCTTCCATCTTTTCCGGCCCGCCACCCGGCCGTAAAAAACAAGGCCTGCCCGCGTCGTCCGCGGACAGGCCTTGCAGGGATCATCACCTTATGCAGCAGGCGGCATCAGGCCTGAGGCGCGCCCGTCCCGGGGCCGGACGGCTTCGAGAGCCCTTCGCCGGGCCGCAGGATCTGCGTCAGCGTGGCGACCATGCCCGCCACATCGCCCACATTGGCCGGGATGATGGTGGTCGTCCCCTTCTTGGCCAGTTCGCCGAACTTTTCCACATAGGCCTCGGCAAGGCGCAGCTGGGCAGCGGCCACGCCGCCCTGGGCATCGAGGCGCATGGCCACGGCGTCCAGACCGTCGGCCGTTGCCTGGGCCACCGTGCGGATCTGCGCCGCTTCACCTTCGGCCTTGTTGATCATGGCCTGCTTGAGGCCCTCGGATTCCGCGATGGCGGCCGCCTTGGCGCCTTCAGCCAGGTTGATCTGGGACTGCATGTTCCCTTCGGACTGAGCGATGACCGCGCGCTTTTCGCGTTCGGCGCGCATCTGCTTTTCCATAGCCTCCATGACCGAGGCCGGGGGCGTGATGTCGCGGATCTCGTAGCGCAGCACCTTGACGCCCCAGGCGGCGGTGGCGTCATCCAGCGCCTCCACCACTTCCTGATTGATGCGGGCGCGCTCCTCAAAGGTCTTGTCCATCTCCAGCTTGCCGATGGCCGAACGCAAGGCCGTCTGCGCGAGCTGGATGGCGCCCCACTCGTAGTCCGAGATGCCGTAGGCGGATTTCTCGGGCGAGAGCACCTGCAGGAACAGCACGCCGTCGATGCTCACGCTCACGTTGTCGCGAGTGATGCAGGTCTGCTCAGGCACGTCGAGCACCTGCTCCTTGAGGGAACGACGGTAGGCGACCCGGTCGAAAAAGGGGATGAGCACATGGAAACCGGCGTGCAGCACGCCGCGGAATTTGCCCAGCCGTTCCACGATGTACGCGGACTGGGTCGGCACGATGGCGACGCAGCGGCTCAGGAAAATGATGACGAGCAGCAATATTGCCCCGGAAACAGCCCACGACATTACCGACGAGTAATCATCCACCATGCTTTCTTCTCCCCTGATGAAGGTCTGACGTTTATCCCGCGGCCCGGGACGAGCCGGACGCACCGTGCACGGCAACCACACGCAGCACCAGCCCGTCCTGCGGCAAAGCGCCCAGAACGGTGACGGCCGTCCCCGCAGGCAGAGCCTCTCCCGACGCATCGGGCACCGCCCGCCAGAAGGAGCCGCCGACCTCCACCACGCCGGGCTGCTCCCTGGAAGCGGCTTCGCGCACGCATCCCTGCTGCCCCGTCAGGGGGTGTTCGATCTCCTGTCCGGCAGGGACAACCCTGCCGCTGAACAGGCTGCGCCACCTGCCGCGCAGCAGGGCCAGGCTCAGCAGGGACGTCACGGCAAAGCAGACGACCTGCCAGGTGATGGTGCCCAGTACAAGCGCAAGAGCGCTGGCCGCCAGCGCGCCGATGCCAAAGAACAGAAATATCCCCGCCGGAAAGACGGCTTCCACGGCGCCAAGCAGCAGTGCGGCTATCAGCCAGTACAGCGGATCCATACAACCTCCCTGCAAAGGACATTTTTCTCCAATACAGAAGAAGTTCCTTGTTGTCCATATGGAAATCGCCTTTCTGCATAACGAAAAAGGTCATTGCCGCGTCTGCAGCAACGACCTTTCGAAATCTGGTGCCGAAGGGGAGACTCGAACTCCCACTCCCTTGCGAGAACTAGACCCTGAACCTAGCGTGTCTACCAATTCCACCACTTCGGCGCGAAAGAGACCATATCCAAAACGACGCCCGCTGGCAAGTCTTTTTTTGACAATTTTTTTGACGCGCCTTTTGGGGGACGAAAGCGGCCGCCCGTTGCCCTGCCCGCCGGATGTATCTGGAACCGCTTTCCGGTGAATACGGCAAAACGCCCGCAGAACAAAGATCCCCCGCTCCTGGGAGCGGGGGATCTGTTCGTCAGCGGGACGTCCCTTGCGGGAGCCGCATGCTCAGCCAGGGATGGCCTAGAGAGCGGCCTTGTAGATGGCGGCCACGGCGGCATCGGTCATGATGCGCGGATTGGTCAGGCCGCAGGCGTCCTTCTGGGCATTGGCGGTCATGGTGGGGATGTCTTCCTCACGCACTTCCTTGCCGTATTTCTTGCCCAGAGCGATGAGGCCGGCGGGGATGTTCACGTCACGGGAAAGGGTGTTGATGGCCTCGATGGCGCGGTGGGAAGCGTCGCTGGCGCTCAGATGGTCCACGCGCTCGCCCAGCAGCTTGGCCACGCGGCCGAAGCGGCGACGGCAGGCGATGAGGTTGTATTCGCAGACATGGGGCAGCAGGATGGCGTTGCATTCGCCGTGCGGCAGATCGTAGAAGCCGCCCAGCTGGTGCGCCATGGCGTGCACATGGCCGAGGCTGGCGTTGTTGAAGGCCATGCCGGCAAGGTACTGGGCATAACACATGCCTTCACGAGCTTCCTTGTCCTTGGCGCCGCAGGCCACGGAGCGGCGCAGATAGCGGTTGATGTATTCCATGGCTTTTTCGGCACAGGCGTCCGTCATGGGGGTGGCCGCGGTGGACACATAGGCTTCGATGGCGTGGGTCAGGGCGTCCATGCCCGTCGCCGCCGTCAGGGAAGCGGGCATGTTCATCATGAGGATCGGGTCGTCGATGGCCACGCTGGGCGTGCAGCGCCAGTCCACGATGGCCATCTTCACCTTGCGGGAGGTGTCGGTGATGATGCAGAAGCGGGTCATTTCCGACGCCGTACCGGCGGTGGTGTTGACCGCCACATAGGGCGGGAAGGGTTTGGAGGACTTGTCCACGCCTTCGTAATCGTGGATGGTGCCGCCGTTGCTGACCACGAAACCCACGCCCTTGCCGCAGTCATGGGAGCTGCCGCCGCCCAGGGTGATGAGGCTGTCGCACTTGTTTTCCTTGTACATCTCCGTGGCTTCAGCCACATTCTTGTCCGTGGGGTTCGGCACGGTGCCGTCGTACACCACGTATTTCATGCGGGCCTTGTCCAGGATGTCGGTGATGTGCTTGAGGATGCCGCAGGCGGTGATGCCCTTGTCGGTCACGATGAGCGGACGCTTGCCGCCGATATTCTTCAGGCGCCGGGGAATTTCGGAGCAACAATTTTCACCCACCAGCGTCACGTTGGGGATGAAGAAAGAGGTGATCTGACCCATGTGCATGCTCTTCACGTCCGTGCTCATAACGACTCCTTTTTTTCTACCGCAAAGGGCTCTTGCGGCGTGTTTTGTAGTGGTTAGAAGTCAGATTACGGCACTCACGGCTTTATGACAAGCTCTTTTTTGCAGAAAGACGGACAACAGCCACAAAAATCACAAGGCTGTTTGAGCGCACAGCACAATGACGGCCAACAGCGTGGCAATGGCCGAAAACCGCCATATCACGCGCCTGTTGCAGCTTTTTTATACCGTATCCGCCGTTTCCGCATCATTCTGCGCCGCCGTCCCCTTCCGCGTGCCGTTCCGGCACAACAGGGTCATGGCCCGCAGGTATTCGTTGTGCCTGTCAAGGAAAAAAGCCAGCGGTTTTGCAAAGTTGTGGCCAATAAGACCATCCACCATGAGCTGGCAGATCTCCCGCTCCCGCAAAAGGACCAATTGAGAACGAAAGAACACCCTGCGGTCGGCGGCCGACAGGCCCCGGATGACCTGCCGGCAGGCTTCCTGGGCCCGCGGCAGATAAAACCAGAAGTACATGAGGTCCAGCGCCGCGATGATGAGCGCCCGCTCCAGCCTGCGGGCCTCCCGCCCTCCCCTTTCGCCCAGGCCGCCGGGACGGGCGAGCCTGATGAGCGCGTCCTCCCGCGGGAAGAGCATCTCCAGCCGGGTATAGCTGTCAAAGGCGCGCCGTAGCTTCCCTTCATAGTCCCGCCGCCGCATGCGCATGTTGACCTTGCTGTCGGCCACCCCCTCGATGAGGGCCGCCACGGTATCCGAGGCTGTTTTGGAGATGATGGCCGCGCTGGGCGCCAGATAGACCAGCGGGTCCGCCACGCCCACGCTCAGGAGCAGGGCCCAGAGCCCCGTATTATATAATGAAGAGATGGGGATGGCCAGCACGCTGCGGAACAGATTGCCTATGGCCGCCTGCCGGGGGAAGCCGCGGTAGATGTTGTGGGCGAAGATATAGAAGCCGTTGATGACGTTGAGCACCGCAAAGACGAGCAGCGGTCGGTCCTCCACCGTCACCCCGCACAGCCCCTGCAGCAGGCCCGCACGGATGATGCCCTCGAGCAGCAGCACGGATATGCCGGTATACATGAGGGAGTCGCACAGGCGGTTCATGCTGACGTGTTCTTTCCAGTGCGTCAGCGTGCCGCGGGTAGCCCCCTGCGCGGCCATGACCATTTGCAGCACGTTGCGCACGCCCGTGATGCCGAACCAGATGAAACTGCCGAACCAGGCCAGCACCCACCATTGCTGCGTGGCCTGGAAGGTGAAAAACGCGGGGATGAAGCCCACCAGCACCTTGGCCCAGAGGGTCAGCCCCGTGTTGAGATAACGGAAAGCGGGCGCGCCGCCCGGCGTCTTCTCCTTGTCCAGCAGCTC
Organism: Candidatus Desulfovibrio gallistercoris; assembly: GCA_019118745.1. Lineage (GTDB taxonomy): Bacteria > Desulfobacterota > Desulfovibrionia > Desulfovibrionales > Desulfovibrionaceae > Desulfovibrio > Desulfovibrio gallistercoris. The sequence goes on from DWYJ01000032.1 coordinate 7,399, forward strand.
ATTGGGCGCGGGGATGTTGTGCCCGCCCAGGGTATGGATGTTGCCCTGTTCGCAGTAGCGGCAGTCCTCGCTGGCGGAGATCCATTCCTGCCGCCGCTCCTTGCCCAGGTGCGACAGCAGCGGCAGGGAACGGCAGCGCGCAAGCAGCCGTTGCAGCCGCCCCGCATGCTCCGGCTCGGCAAAGACGAGCTTTTCTTCCACCGGGACGTGGATGGGGATGCAGGGCGAGCCTTCGCGCCGCAGGGCCGCCACGCCGCGCGGCGGCAGCGTCTCCATGATGGCGAAGCCCATGCCGAAGGACCGCAGGCGCGTTGCCGCGTTGCTGCCGAGTTGCGTCCGCAGCGGGCTGCGCCGGTAGGTCTCCCAGAGTTTGGGCACATTGCGCAGGATCTCCTGGAACTTGGCGAGGCGTTCGCTGTCCCCTTCCTGCGCCAGCCGCCGGATGATCTGGCGTATCATCTGTTTCATGCGCGGCCCGAGCCCGTGGTTGAGCACCTGCAAAAGCTGGCTTATGGACTCCATGCCGCCCAGCTTCCCCAGCATCCAGCTTTTGGTGTTGAAGATCTCCAGGTGGGTGATCCCGCCCTCGCAGTCCCAGAGCAGCTCGATGACGTCCTCGGCGGTCAGGTTCTCCGTGCAGAGCGTGAGCTGATAGCCGGGCATGAGTTCCCGCAGCTGGCGGCTCAGCTCGGCTGCGGGCAGCTGGCGCAGCTCCGGCGCATCCGGTGTGCTGCCGGGGACCTGCGCATCCGGCAGCTCGCCGTCGAGCAACGCGGCGAACCACTCATGGTAGACCACATCCACGGTGAGCAGCTCCAGCTCCCTAATCTCCCGCCGGGCGTCCTCGTCGTCCTCGCCGGCCCGCCCTTCCAGCTGCCGCGCCCGCAGGCGCAGACTGGGCAGGATGAGCTGATGCAGATATTCGGCCAGCCGCAGCATGACGGAATGCCGTCTGCCCAGAAAATCCAGGAAATCGTCGGGGTCCGCCGGCGACACGGATACGCCCCACCTGGCCTCCAGCTGCGGCCGCTGCCGCTCGTTCCAGAGATCGAGCGCCTTCAGGGCCCGCTCGCGCCACCAGTGCAGCACCGCCCTGCCCCGCTCCTGCATCTTCTGCACCGGGGCGCTGTTCATGAAGTCCAGGAAGCCCTGCCGGGAGACGAAACCGCGCGGCACCCACAAAAAACTGACGTAACGGCCCCGGAACGGCACCTGATACTCGATCCCCACCCGCACGGTCATGCCGGTTATGGCCGCCGCTTCCAGCAGCTCTTCGGCGGCGTCCAGCTCGATGCAATTGTCGTAGAGCACGGTCAGCGAGCGCAGCCCCTTGATCCAGGCATCCATGATGAGATGCGTCGGGGTTTTCCTGCCCTTGGTGTTGACGTCGTACACATGGTCGTCAAAGGCGATCTGGTTCCACTCCTCCGGCATTTCCGGCAGATGATAGCGCGCCAGCATGCGCCGCACCACGCGCGGCGTGCCCAGCGCGGCCTTGCGGAAATCATGCGCCAGCTTGAGCTGCTCCAGAGGGTCGCCCTGCAGGCGGACCATATCCTTCATGATCTGAAGAAGGACGCGCGCCGTATTGCGCCGCAGCGGAGAATGCGCGCTGGCCAGCACTTCATCGAAAAGGCTTTGCAGCGCGCAGAGCCTGTCACGGGAATTGGAGCCGCCCACTTCCAGGTTCCGCAGCAGGTTCACTGTGGCGTAAGCCATGCGGGAAGCCTGTGAGGTCACCATCTCCTTGATGCCGTGGGGATGCAGCTCCGGGTCCGCCAGATCGCCGGAAAGGCTGGCAAGCGCGCTGTCCGGCGCATCGAGGATGCGGTTGACCAGCGTCCTGATGTCCTTGTCCTGCCGGTCGAAATAGGGGCTGAAGCGATGTCTGCGCTGCATGGTGCGACGCACCTCCGAAATGGCGGGCCCGTAAGAAGAGGCCCCGGAAAGCGGAAGGCCGCCCGCAGGGGCGACCTCCGCAGTGATGGAACAGGATCGTTATGCCGTCAGCCGGTCCTGACGCGGGGATCAGATGAACTCGTCCACGCGGCCGGCCCGGACTTTCTGCAGCAGCCGCACGGCGGCCCCCTTGTCCGGCTCCGGCATGGCCGCCAGCTTTTCCTCGATGAGCGCTTCCCCGAGACGGCGGGTGGCCGGCGTCGCGTAATGGAGCAGGAACTCCAGGAAGGAGGCGATGGAATTGGGCCCGCACTGGCCCTTCATGCCGCATTCGCGCACCATGGACAGGAAATCCACGCCGCTGCGGCCCAGACGGGGACAGGCCGTGCAGAAGGAAGGCAGATGCCGCGCCTCCTCCAGCAGGAAGCTCACCACGTCGTCCACGTGGCAATTCTCTCCGATGGGGAAGGGCACGCCGCCGGGGCCGGGCAACGGGCTCCAGTCCTCATAGGGATTGGCCACGCTGCCGGTCAGCAGCTGCGAACAGCCCACGCCGCAGCCGTCGCGCCACAGGCCGGACGGTTCGCGGGAGCTGAGGATGATGCCCGTATAGGGGATGGCCAGACGGGTGATGGCCACGCAACGCAGGAAATCCTGATCGCTCACCGGGAAAGGCGCCTGCGTCAGGCCGCCGGGCGCCGGGCGCATGCGGTGCATGCTCACCGTGTGACCGCCCGTGCCGTAGACGCTCGCCAGGTGCGCGGCGTGCAGGCTCAGCGCCAGCACGTCGAACTGCCACGGGGCCAGCCCCAGCAGCAGGCCCAGGCCCACGTCCCCCATGCCCGCGCTCAGGGCCTCGTCGGCGGCATTGACGCGCCGTTCGTAATTGGCCTTGGGCCCGGCCTTGTGCACGGCCTGATAATGGTCGGGGTGATACGTGTCCTGATAGAGCAGCACGGAGCCCACGTCGGCGGCGCGCAGGATCTCGTACTGATCCGCGGCCAGCGGCCCCACGTTCACGTTGACGCGGCGGATCTCGCCGTCCCCTTCATAAAGGGTATAGAGGATGCTCACCGCTTCGGCCAGGTATTCCACGTCGGCATTGGGCAGCTGCCCGCTGACCAGAAAAACGCGCTTGTGCCCCTGACGGATGAGCTTGCGCCCGGCTTCGCTGATCTCGGGCGAAGTCATGTACTTGCGCTGCACCATGTCGTTGCCCTTGCGGTTGGCGCAGTACAGGCACTCGCTGCCGCAGTGGTTGGTGAGGTGCAGCGGAGCCGAAAGCACGATGCGGTCCCCGTAGACCCGCTGTTTCACCTCGTCGGCCGCCCGCATGATGGCAAGCAGGCCGTCGGGCGTGGTCACGCGCATGAGCGTCGCCGTTTCGGCCAGCGTCAGCGGACGCAGCGCGCGGGACTTGTCAAGGATGCCTTTCAGCCGGGCCGTGTCGGGCGCAACGGCACAGGCCAGCGCTTCCTCGATGGCACGCACATCCAGCCAGGACGGGAGAGTAAAGTTCGGCATGATTTCTTCCTCAAATGAGCTAAAGACGTTCCGGGCACGGCGTCAGGTCGTGCCGGGGCGCGCCATGCGCGCAGGCTCCCCGGCCTGCCCTGCGGGACAGATGCCTGACCATAGCAGCGGGCCCGTGGAAAAGCGAGCGATTTTTTTCACAGCCTCTCGCCGCCCCTGCCGGACAAAATGGCTGAAAAAGACATATAACATATTGAAATCACAAATCAAAATAACAAAACTACAAAAATGTCCACCATCCTGCCATCTTGGACGCTCCCGCTCCCTCCCGCAGGCGAAGCACGCCTCCCCGCAACGCCGAGCGCTCGGAAAAGATGAAAAATATCCCTGTTATTTCATGGAAATAAGAAAAAAAATGGCTTGCGGTTGACAAGGGTTTTTAAAACTCCTATTTGTCCTGTTAGCCAATGTGAACCACGTTCCGAAAGGGCCCTGGCTTGCGACGGCGCGTGCGGCGCCACCGTAGAAATGAGCCCTAGACACCTAAATGACTTTGGAGGCTACCATGGCTCAGTGCAATTCCGCCGATCTGATCGCCACCGACAAGAAATATGTGTGGCACCACCTGACCCAGCACAAAGTGTATGAAAATGCCGACCCGACCGTCTTCGTGGAAGCCAAGGGCAACCGCGTGAAGGACATCAACGGCAAGGAATACCTCGACGCCGTGTCCGGTGGCGTGTGGACCGTCAACGTGGGCTTCGGCCGTGAAAAGATCGTCAAGGCTGTGGCCGATCAGCTGATGAAGCTGTGCTACTTCGCCAACTCCTACGGCAACATCCCGACCATCGAATTCTCCAAGAAGCTCATCGAGAAGATGCCCGGCATGAGCCGCGTGTACATCTCCAACTCCGGTTCCGAAGCCAACGAAAAGGCCTTCAAGATCGTCCGTCAGATCTCCGCTCTGAAGCACGGCGGCAAAAAGAGCAAGATCCTGTATCGTGACCGCGACTACCACGGCACCACCATCACCACGCTGAGCGCCTGCGGCCAGTACGAGCGCCGCAACCAGTTCGGCCCCTTCACCCCCGGTTTCGTGGAAGTGCCCCACTGCTGCGCGTATCGTTCGCCCTTCGGTGATTGCGCCGACCTCGGCAAGAAGTTTGCCAAGCAGATCGAAGAAGTCATCCAGAAGGAAGATCCGGATACCGTGGGCGGCCTGATCCTCGAGCCCATCACCGCCGGCGGCGGCGTCATCGTGCCCCCGGACGGCTACTTCGAGACCGTGCAGGAAATCTGCAAGAAGTACGGCGTGCTGCTGATCATCGACGAAGTGGTGTGCGGCCTTGGTCGTACCGGTAAATGGTTCGGTTACCAGCACTTCGGCGTGAAGCCCGACATCGTCACCATGGCCAAGGGTGTGGCCAGCGGCTATGCGCCCATCTCCTGCACCGTGACCACCGAAGAAGTCTTCCAGGACTTCATCGCCGACCCCAATGACCGCGACGCTTACTTCCGCGATATTTCCACCTTCGGCGGCTGCACCTCCGGCCCCGCCGCTGCTATCGCCAACATGGAAATCATCGAAGAAGAACACCTGCTCGACAACGTCGTGAAGCAGGGCGAATACCTGATGGGCCGCCTGCTCGAGCTGAAGGACAAGTACAAAATCATCGGCGACGTGCGCGGCAAGGGCCTCTTCGCCGGTCTGGAACTGGTCAAGGATCGCACCACCAAGGAACCGGTGGACGAATCCGTGGCCGGCGCCGTGGTGGGCGACTGCTTCAAGCAGGGCGTCATCATCGGCAAGACCTCGCGCAGCTTCCGCGAGTTCAACAACACCATCTGCCTCAGCCCGGCCCTGATCTCCACTCAGGCCGACATTGACGAACTGGTCAATGCCCTCGACAAGGCTCTGGCCAAGGTGTCTGCCTAATCGGCACACACACTGACGACAAGGGGGGGCTCCGGCCCCCCCTTTTTTGTTATGTACGCCGCTGCCGGACGGATGCTGCCGCACCGTTAGAGCATTTCCCGTTTGAAACGTCTGACGTTTCAAACCATACGGCCTGGCGTTTCGCGGAAAAAACACGGTTTTCCGCTCACTTTCGGCCGGGCGGCGCTGTGCCGCCGCCTCGCATTTTGCCTTTTTCAAAGGCAAAATGCTCTAGAGCATTTCCCGTTTGAAACGCTTTACCGCCCCCTCAGCCTGTGAGTTTGCCATGTCTTTGCTGCGCCCCACCCCCCTGCTGTCCCGCTGCCTGCTCACCCCCTGGGCCGGCCTCGCACTCTGTTGTTTCCTCTGCCTGTTGTTGACGGCCGTTCAGACGGCGCAGGCCGCCCCATCCGGCACGGTCTGCCTGCTGCTCGAAAGCCTGACGCCGGACCAGGGCTGGCATGACCAGCTGCGGGCCGGACTTGCCCGCGCCGAGCGGGATTTCGGCATCACGGCGCGAGTGGTGGCCGCACCCGCCGGCAGCGACCAGCAAGCCATTTTCCGGGAGGAGGCCGCACGCTCCGATCTTGTGCTTGTCGCTGACGACAGCCTGCATGAAGTGTTGCGCAACAATGCGGGCAACTTCCGCAAGGTGCACTTCGGCTGCATCGACACCGGCGTACGCGCCGCCAACATCATGTCCGTCACCTTTGCCGACGAGCAGGCGGCCTTCCTGGCCGGAGCCGCCGCCGCCATGCTGACGGTCTCGAACAGCCGGGGCATGAATCCGCAGAAGACCCTCGGCTGGCTTTCCGGCAGGGAGACCGGCCCCATCGTGACCATGCTCAACGGATTCCTGGAGGGGGCGCGGCTGATCGACCCGCAAATACGCATCGTCCACCGCAGCCTCGACTCTTTCGAGGACGCCGGGCTGGCGCAGGAGCGTTGCCGCGAGATCCTGGCCGAAGGGGCGGACATCGTGGTGCTGGCCGCCGGCACCGCCGGGCTGGCGGCGCTGGACGTGCTGGCCGGGCAGCAGGCGCTGGCCATCGGTCTGGCCCAGGATCAGGACGGCCTGCGCCCCGGTCAGGTGCTCACCTCCATCCTCAAGCAGGGGGACCGCGCCGTCTACGAGATCGTGGGCAGCCATGCGCAAGGGAAATTCCGCGGCGGCGAGATCCTCACCTACTCGCTGTCGGACAAGGGCGTCGGCATCACGGACTTCCGCCGCTTTGCCCAGGGCGACGGCAACAAGCTGCCGCCCCGGCTTACCAGCCGTCTGGCGGAACTGCGCAAGGAGCTGGAGCGCCAGGCCATCCGCCTGCCCTCCCTGCGGCAGGGCACGCTGTGCAATTGCCGCTGAGGCTCGCGCCCTGCTCTGCCTGCGGGAGCGGCAAGCCCCAGCCTCCGCCTGCCGGATGCCGTCTCCGGCCAGTTCGTGAAAGAAATTTTTTTTTCGTGAAAAACCCCGTGCAATCCTCTTGCTGTTGCAACGGAAAAGGGCTAGGGTCTTTTCGCGAGCTGCGGAACGGACTTGTTTGTCTGTTCAAAGATGCAGTGATGCGCACGTGCTCGGACGAGACACGAACGCCCGACAGCATCGGCAGGCGCCGCAAGCCTTGGAGCAGCACATTACCTGAAAGATCCGGCCATACCGGCTGGTCAGCCGAGATGCTCCGAGTCCGTTTGCGAAAGGGTATGTCCGTCTTGGACGGAATTTTCATCATTCACTTGCAGCCTTTCAGGAGGGCTTCAAATGCTTATCGGCGTTACTAAAGAAATCAAGGCCAATGAACATCGCGTGGGTATCACCCCTGCCGGCGTCAAAGCTCTGAAAGACCACGGCCACGAAGTCATGATCGAAGTGGGCGCCGGTCTCGGCAGCCGCATCTCCGACGACGAATACAAAGCCGCCGGCGCCACCATGCTGCCCGTGGCCGACGTGTGGGCCAAGGCCGACATGATCATGAAGGTTAAGGAGCCCCTGCAGAGCGAATACAAGTACTTCCGCGAAGGCATGCTGCTCTTCACCTACCTGCACCTGGCCGCCGACAAGCCCCAGACCGACGCCCTGCTGAACTCCGGCGTGGTGGGCCTTGCCTACGAAACCGTGCAGCCCGACGACCGCACCCTGCCCCTGCTGGCCCCCATGTCCGAAGTGGCCGGCCGCATGTCCATCCAGGTGGGCGCCAACATCCTGACCAAGCATGCCGGCGGTTGCGGCGTGCTGCTGGGTGGCGTGCCTGGCGTGCAGCGCGGTAAAGTCGTGATCGTGGGCGGCGGTATCGTGGGTACCAACGCTGCCAAGATGGCCATCGGCATCGGCGCCGAAGTGACCATCCTCGACAACAACCTGAACCGTCTGCGTTACCTCGACGACATCTTCGGCGCTCGCGTGCAGACCATGGCTTCCAACAGCCACAACATCGCCGCCGCCGTGAAGGACGCCGACCTCGTGATCGGTTCCGTGCTCATCCCCGGCGCCAAGTGCCCGCAGCTGGTGACCGAAGAAATGATCAAGACCATGCGCCCCGGCTCCGCCGTGGTGGACGTGGCCATTGACCAGGGCGGCGCTGTGGAAACCACCGCCGGCCATCCGACCACCCACGAAAACCCGACCTTCGTGAAGCACGACGTTGTCCACTACTCCGTGGCCAACATCCCCGGCGCTGTGCCGATCGCTTCCACCTACGCCCTGACCAACGCCACCCTGCCCTTCGCTCTGCAGCTGGCCGACAAGGGCTGGAAGAAGGCTTGCGCGGACAACATCGCTCTGGCCCGCGGCCTGAACACCGTCAACGGCAAGTGCACCTTCAAGGGTGTGGCCGACGCCTTCGGTCTGCCCTACGTGCCCGCCGCTGACCTGCTGAAATAAGCATTTCAGCATCCACTGCCCCGTCTGACCTCAGACAGCGGGTAGTCTGACGGCAACGTCAAGCGCCTCCTGCTTACGCGGGAGGCGCTTTTTCATATCACCCGTCCCCCGTCGGCCGGCTGCTCCTTGTTCCGTTCCACAGATCGTGAGCGCTTTTCCTGCTGCCGGCCTCATGCCGGCGACCGCCATTCCCCTCCGCCTTTTCCCCTCCCCGCCACTTTTCCCGCTTTTGCAGGCCATTCGTACACTTGCGGCCTGCGGCAGGACAGCGTATGCTTGCAAAATATGGACATCACGGGATGCCAGGTGCGTTCCGGCTGCCCAGAAGCATCACTCCGGGGGCACTCCCCCACCATCCTGGCTGCCGACAACATCTTTTGGAGAGACGTGTATGCTGAAAAAATTTCTTTGTATGGCTCTTGCTGCGTTCATGCTGCTGAGCGTAAGCGCCCGCACGGCATCGACCGCCGAACTCGTGGAAGTGCCGACTGCCTGGCTGGACGAGCACGAAACGTTCCTCATGTGGTATGCTGTGGAAAAAGGCTGGGACGTTGAGGCCGGGCTGAAGATCAAGATGCAACTTTTCAGCTCCGGTGCGGATATCCTCAACGCGCTTCCTTCGGGCAAATGGGTGTATGCCGGTATGGGCGCCGTTCCGGCCATGCTGGGCAACCTGCGTTACGGCACGTCCATCATTGCCCTCGGCAACGACGAATCCCGCTGTAATGTGGTGCTCGTGCGGCCCGACAGTCCCATCGCCAAGGTCAAGGGCTGGAACAAGGAGCACCCCAATGTCCTCGGCAGCCCGGAGACCGTGCGCGGCAAGACCTTTCTGGTCACGACGGTGTCCTCCGCTCATTATGCCCTCAGCGCCTGGCTCGAGACCCTCGGCCTGACCGACAGCGACATCGCCATCAAAAATATGGATCAGGCCCAGGCTCTTGCCGCCTTTGAGAACAATATCGGCGACGGCGTCGGCCTCTGGGCCCCCCACATGTTCGTGGCCATGGACAAGGGGGCCGTCCTCGCCGCGGACATGAAGATGCTGGGCAAGGGAAATCCCATCGTGCTGGTGGCCGACACGCGCTATGCGGAAAAGCAGCCCGATGTGACGGCTCGTTTCCTGAGCGTCTACCTGCGCGCCGTCAAAATGTTCAAGGAGACCTCGCCGGAAATGCTCGTCAGCGAGTACCAGCGCTTCCATCGCGAGTTCGTGGGCAAGGATTACGACGCCACCCTGGCCCTCAAGGACCTGCAGTATCATCCGGTCTTCGACCTCCAGCAGCAGCTCTCCCTCTTTGATGACAGCAAGGGGACCAGCCAGGTACAGAAGTGGCAGGCCGACATTGCCGCCTACTTCAGCAGCATCGGTCGCATCACCGCTGAAGAAGCCAAAAAGGTCGCTGACGGCAAGTACGCGACCAATGCCTACCTCAAGCTGGTGAAGTGATAATCACGCTACGCCGAGCTCAGGGCCCTGCCGCAACGCGGTAGGGCCTTTTTTTGCCGTTGCCGCCGTCGCTTGCATTGCGGCGCACTTCAGGGCAGATTGCTCCTGCCCTGCGGCCTGGCCGCTGTACCCTTTACCCGGATCACTTCCATGCCTTTCCTTGCTTCCTCCTCCGTATCCTCCCCGCGCCGCTATTACCGCACCGCCCTTATGGCCTTCTTTTTTGTCATGGGTCTGGTTTTCGCCTCCTGGGCCGTGCGCATCCCCGACATCAAATCCCGGCTTTCGCTGGGGGATGCCGCTCTTGGCAGCATCCTGCTGGCCGCCCCTCTGGGCGAGATGCTGGCCATCGCTCCCACTGCCTGGCTGCTCGGCCGCATCGGCAGCCGTCACGGCATAGACTGCGCCCTGCTGCTCATGCCCGCCTGCCTGGTCCTGCTCGGGCTTGCCCCTTCGCCGGCTCTACTTTTTGCCGCGCTGCTCTGTTTCGGTTTTGCCAACAACATGCTCAACATCGCCCTCAATACGCAGGCCGTCGATGTGGAGGTCCTGTACAGCCGCAGCATCATGGCCACTTTTCACGGCATGTGGAGTCTGGGCGGGCTGATGGGCGCGCTTGTGGGCGCGCTCATCGCGCCGCTGGGCATTGCCCCCCTGCCGCACTTTTGCGCCGTTTTCTGCCTCGTGCTGCTCACTCTCTTCAGCCTGCGGCGCTGGACGCTCCCCCGCGCTGTCCGCATCGTCGGGCGGCACACCTCCGGCAGCGCCGGCGGTCGCTTCCGCATGGATGCCTACCTCCTTTTGCTGGGCTTCATCGCGCTGGGCAGCATGGCCACGGAAGGCGCCATGTACGACTGGAGCTCGGTCTATTTTGCGGACGTCATCAAGCCGGATGACGCTTTGCTCGAGCGCCTGGGCTACGTCGTCTGCATGGGCTGCATGGTGTTGGGACGCCTAACCGCCGACGGCCTTGTAAACCGCTTCGGCGTGGCGCTGGTCCTGCGCCTGAGCGGGCTCTGCATCGCAGCGGGTTTGACTCTGGCCGTAGCCTTCCCCTTCCTTGTGCCCGCCACCCTGGGCCTCGGCCTTGTGGGCTTCGGCATGGCCTCCGTCGTACCGCTCTGCTACAGTCTGGCAGGCAAGTCCACCCGTGTTCCCGCCCGCGTGGGGATCTCTCTTGTGTCCAGCGTGAGTTTTCTGGGCTTCCTGGGCTGCCCGCCCCTCATCGGCTTCCTTTCCCACGCCGCGGGCAGTTTGCGCTGGGCCTTCTGCCCCATCATCGCGCTGGGCCTGTCCATTGCGCTGCTGGTCCCCCTGCTTCACCGCCTGCGGGCCTGACGCTTGGGATCGCCCTTTTTGTGAGGGGTGGGGGTCCCCCTCCCCCCATGCCCCATCCCTTCCCCAGCGCACTTTTACCGGGGAAAGAGTCAGGGACAGATGGCAACCCCGCCTCCAATGCAAGCGGGGTATGTATGGGATGTGTGGATTATCTATTGAAATTATTTGTAAAATTAGTGCTGACAGGCCCTAGAGCGTTTTGCCTTTGAGAAAGGCAAAAATCGAGGCGAAACCTGCAAACCTCTGCCAACACCCTATAAAAACAGTATTTTCCTCATCCCCAAATCGTCAGACACAGGGTTTGGTGCGCAAAACGCCTCAAATCGGACGCCTCTGATTGGATGCTGGCCGAAAATTTATTGCCCAGCATTTTAGACAGTTAGCGCCTATTTATTAATAATAGTAATTATTACTATTTACAATTCCCTGTTTCCATGCCATGTTCTTCTCAGGAACGGCGCACAAAAGGCCGTTAGTTCGCTTCCCCTTCACCTCAACCCGCAAGGAGAGCACATCATGGCAGACAACAAGGATCTTCTCACCACCAACGCCGGCGCGCCCGTCCCCAACAACAACCACGCCCTCACCGCCGGACCGCGCGGGCCCATGCTCATGCAGGATGTCTGGTTCCAGGAAAAGCTGGCCCATTTCGACCGCGAAGTCATCCCCGAGCGCCGCATGCACGCCAAGGGTTCCGGCGCTTACGGCACCTTCACGGTCACCCATGACGTCACCGCCTATACGCGTGCTTCGCTCTTTGCGGAGATCGGCAAAAAGACGGACGTTTTCGTCCGCTTCTCCACGGTGGCGGGCGAGCGCGGCGCGGCGGATGCCGAGCGCGACATACGCGGCTTTGCCGTCAAATTCTATACGGACCAGGGCAACTGGGACATGGTGGGCAACAATACGCCCGTGTTCTTCCTGCGGGACCCGCTGAAATTCCCGGATCTGAACCATGTGGTGAAGCGCAATCCGCGCACCAACATGCACAGCGCCAAGGACAACTGGGACTTCTGGACGCTCCTGCCCGAAGCCCTGCACCAGATCACCGTGGTCATGAGCGACCGCGGCATCCCGGCCACCTACCGGCACATGCACGGTTTCGGCAGCCACACCTACAGCCTGATCAATGCGGAAAACAAGCGCTTCTGGGTCAAGTTCCACTTCAAGAGCCAGCAGGGCATCAAGAACCTGACCGACGCAGAGGCCCAGGAACTCATCGGCCGCGACCGTGACAGCCACCAGCGCGACCTCTACGAACACATCGAAAAGGGCGACTATCCCCGCTGGACGCTCTACTTCCAGGTCATGCCCGAAGAAGACGCCGAAAAACTGCCCTACCATCCCTTCGACCTGACCAAGGTCTGGTACCATTCCGACTATCCGCTCATCGAGGTAGGCGTGCTGGAGCTGAACCGCAACCCGGAAAACTATTTTGCCGAAGTGGAACAGGCCGCCTTCAACCCCGCCAACCTTGTCCCCGGTATCGGCGTGTCGCCTGACAAGATGCTCCAGGGCCGTCTCTTCTCCTACGGGGACGCCCAGCGCTACCGCCTCGGCGTCAACCATCACCTGATCCCGGTCAACCGGCCCCGCTGCCCCTTCCACAGCTTCCACCGGGACGGTCAGATGCGGGTGGACGGCAACCACGGCAGCTATACGAGCTATGAGCCCAACAGCGAAGGCGCCTGGAAGGAACAGCCGGACTTTTCGGAACCGCCCCTGAAGATCAGCGGCGATGCGGCCCGCTGGGACTACCCCTGCGATGACGCCGACTACTTCGAGCAGCCCGGCCGCCTCTTTCGCCTCATGACGCCGGAACAGCAGGAAGCCCTGTTCGGCAATACGGCCCGTGCGCTCGGCGATGCTCCCAAGGAGATCAAGCTGCGGCACATCCGCAACTGCGCCAAGGCGGACCCGGCCTACGGCGCGGGCGTGGCGCGGGCCTGCGGCATCTCCGAAAGCGAGATCTAACGACCTCCCGGCGGCCCGGCCAGCCTGAGGCCGCCGCTCTCACCCCACCCTCTCGCAAAAGCAGGGGCTGCCGTGACGCCACGGCAGCCCCTGCGATCTTTCGTATCCGGCGCGTCTAGAGCGGATCAGCATGGAAATCGTGTCCAATTTCCATGCTGACGCTGCCCTCACACTATGGGAAAAGCGTGTTTTTTTCCGTGTGTTCGGTTGCGGGTAGTCGCTCTCGCGACTACCCGAGCGATCCACATTTTCAATGTGGAAATGCCCTACTTCCAGCGGGCGATGAAGTCCGCGGCGCGGCCCCCCTCGTCCAGATGCCGCAGCAGGGCGCTGCCGAACACCGCCGCATCAGGACGGGCGTCCGGCGGCAGGTCCTCTATCTGGGCCGGTTCGGAAAGGCCGAAGCCCAGAGCCAGAGGCAGGGAAAACACCGAACGCGCCCGGCGCATGGTGGCCGCCACCTGCGGCGTCAGCAGCGAACGCTGCCCCGTGGTGCCCATGGTCGAGACCACATAGACATATCCCAGGCTGACCTCCGCATACAGGCGCATGCGCTCCTCGTCCGTATTGGGCCCCACCAGCGCGATGAGGGCTATCCCCTGCGTGGCCAGAAGGGCGCGCAGCTCTCCCGCTTCCTCATAGGGCAGATCCGGCACGATGACGCCATGCACGCCCGCGCGGGCCGCATCCGTAGCGAATTTCTCCAGCCCGTACTGCATGATGGGATTGTAATACCCCATGAGCACCATGCCGCAGCGGAAGAAATCCTTGCGTACTTCCAGTTCGCTCAGCAGCCGGGCCAGGCTCATGCCGTCGCTCAGCACCCGGCGGGAGGCCTCCTCCACCACCGGGCCGTCAGCCACCGGGTCGGAAAAAGGTATGCCGATCTCGATGATGTCCGCGCCGCCCTCGTCCAGCTCCTGGATGGCGGGCCAGAAGCTGCCCTCATCAGGAAAACCGGCGGTCACAAAAGGAATAAGGGCCGTTCGCCCGGCTTCACGCGCAGCGCGGATCTTCTCTTCCAGAATATGCATGACTCCAAACCCTCCTTCAGCAGAATTCGCCCACAGCCTGCAAGCCCAGCGCCTTGCGGACGATGCCCAGATCCTTGTCGCCCCGACCGGACAGATTGACCACGACCTTGCTGCCCGGCGTGAACTCTTCGGCATGATCCAGCGCCCAGGCCAGCGCATGCGACGACTCCAGCGCCGGCAGGATGCCCTCGGCCCGGCAGAGCCGCTCAAAGGCCGCCAGCGCCCGCTGATCGCGCACCATCACATACCGCACCCGGCCGCTCTTATGCAGATAGGCATGTTCCGGGCCCACGCCGGGATAATCCAGCCCCGCGGAAATGGACTGGGACGGCTCTATCTGCCCGTCGCCGTTCTGGAGCAGCATGGTCAGGCTGCCGTGCAGCACGCCCGGCACCCCCAGGCTGAGCGGCGCGGAATTGAAGCAGCCCGGCTCGCCCGATCCCGCGGCCTCCACGCCGATGAGCTTCACGCTCGGCTCGTCCAGAAAAGGATGGAACATGCCGATGGCATTGGAGCCGCCGCCCACGCAGGCCACCACGGCATCCGGCAGTTTGCCCGCCCGCTCCTGCATCTGCTCGCGCGTCTCCTGCCCGATGACCTGCTGGAACATCCGCACCAGCGTGGGGAAAGGATGCGGCCCCGCCGCCGTGCCAAAGCAGTAATGCGTGGTCTGCTGCTGGGCTATCCAGGCCCGCAACGCCTCATTGATGGCGTCCTTGAGCGTGCGCGTGCCGCTCTCCACCGGGATGACCGTCGCCCCGAGCAGACGCATGCGCATAACATTGGGAGCCTGCCGCTCCACATCTTCCGCGCCCATGTACACCGTGCAGCGCATGCCCAGACGGGCCGCCGCCACAGCCGTGGCCACCCCGTGCTGCCCTGCGCCGGTCTCCGCCACCAGCGCCGTCTTGCCCATATACTTGGCCAGCAGCGCCTGTCCCAGCGTATTATTGATCTTGTGCGCCCCGGAATGCAGCAGATCCTCCCGCTTGAGCCAGAGCTCGATGCCCAGCTCCTCGGAAAGACGCGGACAGAACGTCAACGGCGTGGGACGCCCCGCAAAATTGCGCAGCAAGTCCCGCAGCTCCGTCTGAAAACGCTCCGTAGGCAGGATGGACTGCATGGCCTCTTCCACTTCCAGCAGCGGCGGCATGAGCAGCTCCGGCACAAAGCAACCGCCGAATTCGCCGAAATAGCCCTTTTTCATTCTTCCTCCCGCAACGGCTCCGCCGTCGCCTGACGCACGGCCTGTACGACCGCCGCCATCTTTTCCCGATTCTTCACGCCCGGCGCGTCTTCCACGCCGGAATTGACATCCACTCCGTACGGACGGCACCGCCGCAGGGCCTCCGCCACATTGTCCGGCCCCAGCCCCCCGGCAAGCCACCACGGACGCGGCCAGCGCACACTCCCCAGCGCCCGCCAGTCCAGCACACGCCCGCTGCCGCCGCCCCCTTTGCCCGCGTCCACCAGAAAGGCCGCGCAATACGGGGCCTCCCGTTCCAGCTCGGCCTGCAAGGCCCCCATATCCGCATACCGCTGCGGCCAGATGACCCGCCACAGCCGCTCCGCCCCCAACCGGCGCGCACAGGCCGCCGTGTCCTGCCGCCCGTGGAGCTGGGCCACATCCAGCCCCGCCGCCCCCATGATGCGGGCGATCTCCTCTTCTTTCTGTTCCACAAAAACGCCCACCCGTGCAAGCCCCGGCACTCCCAGCGCCGCCGCCTCCTCCGGCCCGCAGCCGCGCGGGCTCGCCGCGTGGAAGACGAATCCCACCATGTCCGCCCCCACCCCGGCCGCCGCCTCCACATCCTCCTGCCGCCGCATGCCGCAAAACTTGATATGCATATGTCTTTTCTCTCCCTGGAGATGGGGAGAGGCCGGGTTTTGCGGGGGAGGGTGACCTTTGAAAAGGTCCCCCTCCCCCGTGCCCCCTCCCCCCGAAACTTTTCTTCCGGTCGGCTTCCCGCCGCCGTGTCCCGCAAGCCGCCCCCGGACCGGCACGTCCCCCGGCGGAATGGGAGAGGCCGGGTTCTGCGGGGGAAGGTGACCTCTGGAAAGGTCCCCTCCCC
>DWYJ01000033.1 GCA_019118745.1 Candidatus Desulfovibrio gallistercoris
CCCGCGAAGTGAAAAAGCTGCTCACCCAGCTGGTCAATGAAGAAGTGCTGGAATTCTGGTCCTCCGGTTCCACCACCATGTACGGTCTCAAGGGCGCCGGCAAGCAGTCCCACGCCGAAGGCGAAGACTAGCCGCTCCCCCAGCCCCCCGGGATACTTTTTTGCCACACATTGCGTCAGCATCCGTTTCCACGCCGTGCTGACCTCCACAAAACCGGCGGAATGTGCCTTCCCGCCGGTTTTTTGTCAGTCTAAGCTAATGGTGGATGCTGGGGAGGGGGGCCTTTGCAAAGGTCCCCCTCCCCAGCGCCCCCTCCCCTCGAAAATCTTGCCGGGGTCCCTCACCGTCCGGGTAACGCCCCAGCCCCGCCCTGTTCCCCCAGTCCCCCGGCGGCACGACGAAACTGCACGGCGGTGGCGCATGGCTGCCCTGGCGCTGCCGTCTGATGTGGCCTTCTCCCCTATCGCCGGGACGGCGCTCCACCGCCGATTGGTATTGCCGCTGCCTGCAATCGCGTCCGCCGTCTGGAGCGCCTTGTCATTGCAAAAGGCAAAATGCGAGGCGGCAGAACAGCGCCGCCCGGCCAAAATCGAACGGGGAAAACACGTTTTTTCCGCGAAACGCCAGGCCGTATGTATGGGTTGAAAGGCGAAGCGTTCCAAACTGAAAATGCTCTAACGGATGAAGTTGGTAAACGTGACCGGTTCCTGCTCCGGCAGGGCGACAGCGGCTTTCTTTCCGGCATCAAGACAGGCGAGCAGCCACGCCATGTTCCGGCCAAGATAGCGCTTGTTCTGCATCCCTTCTTTGTCCTCGCGCACTTCCTCTGGATTTGTGCCGTGTACCGCGTTCCAGTAACGGGCCGTGACGATGGGCATTTGCATGAGAGAAAAGTATTTGTGCATCTGATCCAGACTGGCCGTGGTGCCTTCGCGGCGTGCCGAAACGACACAGGCTGCCGGTTTGTGCTGAAAACGCCTGCCGCCGCCGCAAAAATCGGCAAAAAAGACACGATCCATAAATGAGGTGATGCTGCCCCCGGCCGCGCCCCAATGAACAGGGCTGCCGAACACATATCCATCGTAGTTGGCGGCAATACCAAGGAATTCATTCACACGGTCATCGAAGACGCAAACACCGCGCTCCACGCATTTGCGGCAGTCGATGCAGCCGGAAAGCGGTTTGCCCCCAATCCAGAAAAGTTCAGTTTCGATCCCTGCATTTTCAATCGTGTCCGCCACTTCCCTGAGGGCGGTAAAGGTACACCCCTTGGAATGCGGACTACCGTTAACGAGAATGACTTTCATCTGAAGGCTCCTTGTTTTTCTTTTACGCATCCGTCTGGACACTGAGCGACGCCCACCGGCGAATTTCCCGCTCTCTGTCTTCCACAAACTGCTCGCCGATTTTTACGGCTGCTGAACCAAGCAGAAGACGAAACGGCCCTTCCGGCATTTCCACGGCCTTGATGATGACCCCTGCGGCCTTACGCAGATCCCCCCAGCCCCTGAGGCCGGAATCATCGGGATTCTGGAGTCTGACTTTGCGCTTGCCCGCTGTCTGTCGATAGTCGTCAATATTATTATCATTAATGTCTATGGAACGGTAAAAAAAATCCGTCTTGAAGGGGCCGGGTTCCACGACCATGACTTTGATCCCCAGAGGAGCGACCTCCTTGCGCAACCCGTCCGAGAGCCCCTCCACCGCGCACTTGCTTGCGCCGTAAAAGGCGGAGCCTTCTGATGTGTTCAGGGCCGCAATAGAGGAAAAATTGACGATCGCTCCCTTATGCGCCTTGCGCATGTAAGGAAGTACATATTGAATGGTGCGTACCGTTCCCCCGAAATTAGTATCAAACTGTCGGCGGATTTCGATCTCGCTGCATTCTTCCACCGCGCCGCGCAGGCAGTAGCCAGCATTGTTCACAAGAACGTCAATTGCTCCGAAACGTTGCATCCCCTTTTTGACTGCGGCGGCCACACTGGCGTCGTCCGTAACGTCAAGACGCACTGCAATCGCAGTTTCTGGAAATCGTCGGACGAGGTCCTCCAGCGTTTCCGGTGTTCTTGCTGTGACAATGACCTGCTTGCCCTGTTCCAGGGCCGTTTCGGCAAGGTTCCTGCCGAAACCTGACGAACAGCCTGTGATCAGCCAGGTTGCTTGCGTATGCTGTATTGCCATCCTGATGCTCCGCATAAGTTTGTATTTGTGCGGATGCTATCCCACGCTGCTGAAACCGGCTATGCCCATTTCATCCTGAAAATTGCCTGAATCGCTCTTTTCTGAGGGGAGAGCAATCTTCCGCGCGGATGACTCCAAGCGGATTTCTGACGAACATCTGGGGATCTTTCCCTTTTTTTAGGCGAATAGGGCAAAAAGAAGAGCGAATCCGGCATACGCATCATTGCTGGCGAAGGGTAAAATAACCATTGCGAGGAATGTTCTTACTGATGCCTTACTCAAGGAGGAAAACTGACATGTCTGCTTATCTTTCGCGCCGCACCTTTCTTAAAAGCGGTTCTGCCATGTTGGGAGCTGCGGCTGTCGCCGGAGCCATGCCGCTTACTGGGCAGGCTGGGGACGTTCAAACTGCCCCGCGGGCTAAAGTATATTTTTCAAGAGAAATATCCCCCGCTGCCATGCTCAGACTTTATGGCAGGATAAACCAGGATATCGGGGGTAAAATCGCCCTCAAAGTTCATACAGGCGAACCTCACGGACCGAATATCCTGCCTCCGGCATGGATAAAAAATGTTCAGGAACATATTCCCAACTCCACTATCGTGGAGTGCAATGTTCTCTATGACAGCCCGCGTCAGACAACGGAAGGTCACAGGCAAGTGCTCAAAACCAACGGATGGACGTTTTCCGATGTGGATATCATGGATGCCGACGGAGATGCTCCACTGCCGATTCCCGGCGGACAACAGCTTTCTGAAATCCGCGTCGGCAAACATCTGCTGAACTATGATTCCATGATCGTTCTGACACATTTCAAGGGGCATGGTCTGGCTGGTTTTGGAGGCTCGTTAAAAAATATCGCTATTGGCTGCTCTTCTCCGCAGGGGGGTAAGCTTCAAATTCATCATCCGCGCACAGAAAAGGGATGGGAATTAGGCCCCGCCATGCTGCAACGCATGGTTGAAGGCGGGTGCGGCATCACCAGTCATTTTGGAAAACGCATTGTCTACCTCAACGTACTGCGCAACATGTCGGTGGACTGCGACTGTGCGGGGGCCAGAGCAGCAGCGCCCACAGCGCCGGATCTGGGCATTCTCGCCTCGACGGACATCCTGGCCATTGACCAGGCGTCCATCGACATGGTTTTTCGCTTGCCCGCGGCACAAAATCAGGATTTGATAGAGCGTATCACCAGCCGCGCAGGTCTGTGTCAGCTTGAGTACATGAGATTGCTCGGTATGGGAAACAGCGACTACGAACTGATTGCGCTCTGATTTCCAGGCATATTCAGAATCAAATGTTAAAAACGGGCAGCGGGAGCGAATATGGCAAAATCGACACTCCAAGACGGAATACATGAGGCGCTGAAGGTCGGCTTGCTGAAATGGCTCCCTGTCCCATCGCGCCTGAAAACCGCCATCGAAGGATTAAATCTAAGCCGGTACGATGAAGAAGTCTCGGCAACTCGCTGTTTCTATGAGCCTATGGTGGCTCTGGTCGTGCAGGGGTTCAAACGCTCCAGAATAGGAGAACATGAAGCCAATTACGGCGAAATGCACTGTGTAACGGTGGGCATCGATATGCCCGGAGTTTTCCACATCATGAACGCTTCTCCGAATAATCCATTTCTTTCGCTTTCCGTAAAACTTGACAGGCGCATCATCGCCCGGCTGATGGCGGAAGATCCAACCCTCGTTACCGCTGGAGAAGGGAACTGGAATCCCGTCGTGGTGGACAAGGCGGGCAAAGAACTCTTACAGGCTTTTCTCCGACTGGTCGAACTTCTGGATACGCCGTCGCGAATCCCTGTTCTGGCCCCCATGATCTTGCGGGAGATACACTACTACCTGCTTTGTGGCAGTCAGGGTGGATGCCTGCGATTATTTAGTTCCGTCGGCACTCAGGCCAACCAGATAGCCGAAGCCATTTCCTGGTTGCGGGAACATTATGCGGACTCCCTGAACATGGAGGATCTGGCCCGGCGTGTGAACATGGCATCCTCCACCTTTAACCGCCATTTCAAACAGCTGACGAGCCTGAGCCCACTCCAGTTCCAGAAACGTCTGCGCCTGTATGAAGCTGAACGTCTGATGCTGCTGGAAGGTCAGGATGCGGGCACAGCGGCGCTTAAGGTCGGCTATGAAAGCGCCTCCCAGTTCAACAGGGAATATAAACGCCAGTTTGGCGCGCCTCCCCGCAGGGACATAGTCCAGAAACGCTCTTGACGCCGCAGGGTCCAGACCGCCCCCTCTACTTTTCAGGCGGAAAGCTCTCTCCATAGTAAGAGCTTTCCGCCTTCTCTTTACCCGTTTCATCTCTCTGGGGCATTTTTACGGCCTGTCGTTTCGCAGAAAAAACGCAATTTTTCCGCTACATTCGGGCCGGGCGGCACTGTGTCGCCGCCTCGCGTTTTACCTTTTTCAAATGTGAACGTTCTATCGGTCGGATCAGGCAAACAATAGCGCGGATCGGGTATGGCCCCCCTCTTGGAGTCCCTAAGATGTCACCAGACAGCAGGGAAATTCCGTGACAAGGAGGGGTTCGTGTTGTTGAGATCGTTGATCGCCTTTCTTGGTCTTTGTTTTACCGTAACAACAGGATTATCAGATATGGTCTACGCTCAAAATGCATCGTCTGAGCAGGTTCTGGATGCCAGACAGCAAAGCATCATCCCCATTGCGGCATTCACGGCGAAGGGAGATGTGGAAAATTTGAAGGCAGCTCTTGCCCAAGGGCTGCAAAACGGCATGACCGTCAGCGAGATACGGGAAGTGCTGGTACAGATGTATGCGTATGCCGGCTTTCCGCGCAGCCTGACGGGGCTGGACACCTTCATCGCCCTGCTTGATGAGCGGAAAGCTCAGGGCATCCATGATGAAATCGGCAAAGACGCCACGCCCTTGCCCGATACGGCAAATATTCGCGAACTTGGCACGGCGAATCAGACCGCCGTCATCGGCAGACCAGCCAGCGGGCGGATCTATGAATTTGCTCCCATCATCGACACTTTTCTGAAGGAACATCTCTTCGGCGATATTTTCAGTCGTGATGTCCTCAGCTTCCAGGAACGGGAGCTTGCCACGGTTTCCGCACTGGCCAGCCTCCCTGCCGAAACGCAGTTGCGTTCCCATTTGAAGTGCTGCCTGGTTGTCGGCTGGAACGAAGCCCAGATGAAAATGTTTGTCTCCGTACTTGAAACGAACGTCGGTAAGGCGGAAGCGGAATTGGCTGAAAGGAGCCTGGCGGCCGTACTGCAAAACAGGGCGCGGTCTAAATAATACGGAAAAAGCGTTCTATTACGGGAGACTGACATGAAAAACACGCTTTTGATGACGCTGGCGATGGCATCTTCTCTGGCGTTCACTGATGTCGCGAATGCGGCTGAAAACAATCCGTTCGGTCTGGTCTACAAGGGGGCTGTCGTGGAAAACGTCAACGGCAAGGTGAACATCCATCCGGTCACCTATACGTTGAACGGACTGAAGATTGCGGCCAACGTCTATACGCCCGCCGGATACGAGGCGGAGAAAAAATATCCCGCCGTGGTGGTGGCGCACCCCAACGGCGGAGTCAAGGAACAGGTAGCCGGGCTTTATGCCCAGCGTCTGGCGGAAAAAGGGTATATCACCATCACGGCGGACGCTTCCTATCAGGGGGCCAGCGAGGGCACGCCCCGGAATGTGGACAAGCCCTTTTACCGCACTGAGGACATCCACGGCATGGCTGACTACATCAGCGCCTACCCCGGCGTGGACGCCGATCGCATCGGCGCTCTGGGCATCTGTGGCGGGGGTGGCTATACGCTGAACGCCGCCAAATCCGATAAGCGCTTCCGGGCTGTGGCGACCCTGAGCATGTTCAATTCCGGCCTGGTACGGCGCAACGGTTATATGGACACGCAGCTTGATTCCATCCAGACCCGCCTGAAGGAAGCGTCGGACGCCCGCATCAAAGAGCTTGCCGGAGAAATAAGCTATTCCGGCAACGTCGATCTTGACGCGCTGACGGACGAGAGCATCAGCAAGATCCCCACCGACCTCTACCGTGAAGGCATGGTCTACTACGGAAAGACGCACCGTCACCCCAACTCCACATTCCGCTATACGACCAGCAGTCTCATGGATTTGATGCGCTGGGACGCCACCGACAACATCGATCTGATCAATGTCCCCCTGCTGCTGATGGCCGGAGAAAAGGCTGACTCGCTGTACATGTCCCAGGAAGCCTTCGAGAAAGCGACGGGAACCACCGACAAGGAGCTGTTCCTCATTCCCGGAGCCACGCATATCCAAACCTACTTTGTGCCGGAATATGTGGATCAGGCTGTCGGCAAGCTCACGGAATTCTACGGCAAGCATCTGAAATAGCCCGTCAGCGAAAAAGCGGCTCACGGAGGAAGTTGAAGTTCTTTCTCTGGCACCGGACCTTTCACGGAGAATACCATGAAACGCCTTTCCCTTTTCGTCCTTTCCCTGCTGTTTGCCTGGGGTATAACCATACTCCAGGTTCATGCGGAAACTCAGGGGCAGATCGTGATTCCGGGAAGCTCCCGCTCCACATCCGCAGCTCCCAAGCAAAATTTTACAGGCAATGTCCGCGTTGCTCCGGCTTTTGATACTCAGCCCCCGCAACGCATCTATGGCGCATATGTCACCTTTGAGCCGGGCGCGCGTACCTACTGGCATATGCACCCACTGGGGCAGACGCTTATCGTCACGTCTGGCGTCGGCCTCACGCAGCAATGGGGCGGGCCGATACAGGTCATCCGGCAAGGAGACGTAGTGCTGTGCCCTCCGAACATCAAACACTGGCACGGCGCAGCTCCTGATACTTCTATGACGCATCTCGCCATTGGCAAACGACTGGACAGCCACAGCGTATCGTGGATGGAAGAGGTTAGTGACAGCCAATATACCCCACAGTAAATCTTAATTTATGGCAGGAATCCTGAGCATATCAGACGGAACACTTCATTTGCACACGATATTCGGAGGCGGCAAAGATGAAAAACATTCGATTGAACGACGGTAACGCCATTCCCGCTGTGGGTTTTGGGGTGTTCATGATCCCCAATGACGGTTCCACCTATAACGCCGTGCGGGAAGCTCTGCGCGCGGGATATCGCCATATAGACACGGCTGCCGCCTACTTCAATGAAGCCGAAGTGGGCAGCGCCATCCGGGACAGCGGCATTTCTCGGAAAGATATTTTCGTGACCAGCAAGCTCTGGCTCCAGGACTACGGCCATGAAGCGGCCAGAGCCGGCATAGAGGCTTCGCTCCGCAAGCTGCATATGGACTATGTCGACCTTTATCTGCTTCACCAGCCCTACGGCGACGTGCCGGGCGCGTGGAAGGCGCTGGAAGAGGCGCAGAAGGAAGGAAAGCTAAAGTCCATCGGCGTCAGCAACATGACTCCGGACCTGTGGAAAAAATTTGTTCCGCATTTCTCCATCTTGCCCGCCGTCAATCAAGTGGAGTGCAATCCCTTTTTTCAGCAGCGGGAACTGAGGAAACTGCTTGCCGCGGACGGCGTGGTGCTGGAAGCCTGGTTCCCCTTGGGGCACGGAGACAAAAGTTTGCTTGAGCATCCGCGTATCAGCGCACTGGCACAGAAATACCACAAAAATGCCGGACAGATCATTTTGCGCTTCGAGGTTCAGGACGGCCTCGTCGTTCTGCCCAAATCAACCAATCCTGTCAGGATCGCCGGGAATATCGAAATATTCGACTTTTCCCTGACAGAAGAAGAGATGCAGGAACTGCGGGAGCTGGACACCGGCAGGGGAACTCACGATCCGGAAGCTCCTGGTCTGGGCGACATGCTGCTGAAAAAATACAGGATACATGACTGACAAAACTCCGGGGCGGCCAGCCGCCATAAAAATCCCATCTGCAACGACAGCACAGCTCTTCATATTCAGTTTAGTGAGGCAGCATGAAATCTCATCATGATCTCGGCAATCTGCCGTCAGCGCGCATTTCCAGACGCGATGCCATCAGATTGATCCCCTTTGGCCTTTCGTTCTGCATGCTCACGACGACGCTGGCGGCTGCTTCCGCTCCTGCTGCTGGCATAGCGGAGAAAAAGCCTCTTGTCGTCTATTTTTCCATGCCGGAAACGGACGATCCCGACGCCATGACCCGTGAAGAAGACAACAGTACCGTGGTCATCGACGGAAAGGTTCTGGGGAATACGCAGTATGTGGCTCAGCTGATACAGGAACTGACCGGAGCCGACATATTCCGTATCCTGCCGCAGAAAGCATATCCGAAAGATCATCGCACCCTGGTCGATCTTGCCGAAAAAGAACAGGAGCAGAAGGCCCGCCCGGCCATTGCGGGAAAAATCGAAAATCTTGCCGCCTATGAAACCATCTTTCTGGGCTATCCCAACTGGTGGGGCGACATGCCGATGATCCTGTACACCTTTCTTGAACAGAACGATCTGTCCGGCAAAACCATCATTCCTTTCTGTACTCACGGCGGCAGCGGCTTTTCCCGCACCATCCGGACCATACAGGCCAAACAACCCGGCGCGTTCGTGATGCGCGACGGTTATGCTCTTTCCCGGGACCACATGGAACGCGCGCCATCCGGCGTGGCGGCATGGCTGAAAGAAATCGATCTGAAAAAATAAGGAGAAGACCATGAGTAAGCACATCCTCATCCTGGCGGGCAGCCCGCGCAAAAACGGCAATTCCGCCGCGCTGTGCCGTGCTTTTGCGCGCGGCGCGGAGGAAAGCGGCCATCAGGTGGAAACGCTTTTCCTGCGGGACAAGAAAATCGGCTATTGTCTGGCCTGTTACCACTGTAAAAAAAGCGGGGGCGTCTGCGCCATCAAGGACGATATGGCCGACATTCTTGAGAAAATGAATGCCGCCGATGTGATCGTCATGGCCAGCCCTGTCTATTTTTACTCCATCGACGCACAGATGAAGGCGCTCATCGACCGTACCGTGGCGCAATGGCTGACTATCAAGAACAAGGAATTTTACTACATCATGACCGCCGCGGAAGAAAGCGCCACCGTGATGGACTGCAGCCTGGAATGTTTCCGCGGGCTGGCAAAATGTCTCAAGGGGTCCGTTGAACGCGGCGTCATTTACGGAAAAGGCGTATATGAACCAGGAGAGATCGAATCCAAACCCGCTATGCAGGAAGCTTATGACATGGGCCGCAGGGCATAGTGGAGAGCGCGGACATGAAACAACGTCTGTTGGGAAACGGCCTGTCTGTCTCGGAAATCGGGCTTGGCTGCATGGGCATGGATCATGCGTATGGCAAACCCGCTCCACGGGACGCAATGGTACGACTTCTCCGTCATGCTCTGGATCTTGGGTGCAACTTTTTTGATACCGCTGTCGTGTATGGCGAAGCCAATGAGGAATTGCTCGGCAAAGCGTTCTCTTCCATTCGTGATCAGGTCGTGCTGGCGACCAAATTCGGCATTGTCGGCCAGCGCATTGTGAACGGTAAGCCCGTCAATCTGTTGGACAGCAAGCCCGCGTCCATTCGCCGGCAGGTGGAAGGGTCCCTTCTCCGGCTCAAAACCGACCACATCGATCTCTTTTATCAACACCGTGTGGATCCTGATGTGGAACCGGAAATCGTTGCGGAAACCATGAGCGCCTTGATCCGGGAAGGCAAGATTCTGGGCTGGGGGCTTTCCAACGCGCCCGTTGCCTACATGAAGCGCGCTCATGCCGTCTGCCCTCTGGCCGCTGTGGAAAATCAGTATTCCATGCTGTGGCGCGAACCGGAAAAAGGGCTGTTTGACCTGTGCGCGGCCATGAACATCGCCTTTGTCGCCTACAGTCCGCTGGGCAACGGTTTTCTGAGCGGGCGTTTCACTCGTGACGCCGTATACGGAGAAGGCGACTTTCGCGGTTTCATGGGGCGATTCAGGCCGGAGGTCATGGAGCATAATCAGGCATTGCTGAGCATCATCCGAAATATGGCTGAAAACAAGCAGGCTACGCCCGCCCAGATTGTCCTCGCCTGGGAACTGGCGCAGCGGCCTTTCATCATCCCTATTCCCGGCACGACCAGCCCGCAGCGTCTGGAAGAAAATCTGGGGGCGGCGCTCATTGAGCTTTCCCTGGAGGAGCTGGCGGCCATAAACGACACACTGGCTCAAATTGACGTGGATGAAACATACTTCTGAAAAGCTCTCCTCAGGGAACAGCATGAAGAAGTTGCTTTGCCTCCTCGTTCTGACGGTCGGGACAGCGACCTTTTCCGTCCCGGTCGCATCTGTCACAAAAGGTCATACGGAGGGCGATATGGATGCTCCTGTCTGGCTCACGGAATCGGATACCATTGCCGACATGGTGAATCATCCCGCTTTTGCCGGTTTCGGTGTGCATCTGCTACCGAGGCCGCAGGACGCGCAAAGCGATCTGCCCCTGCGTGAAGTCGGACGGCTCATGCCCTGGCACAGCCATATACGGCCCGACATGGTGACGGCCGCGCTGAACCGCATGCTAGGCGACGCCATGACCGGCAAGCCCGTGTTTTACCCTTTTCATACGGAGCGTGAAAAACGAGAGCAAACCGGCCTGTTCTTTTTCAGAGGCAGGCCGGGCGCCCCCTTTGCCCTGATTTTTCCGGGCGGGGGCTTTGCCTATGTCGGTTCCCTGCACGAAGGCTTTCCGCTGGCGGATGCGCTGAGCCGCAAGGGCTACAACGCCTTTGTCCTGCACTACCGCACCGGCGGCCCGACGGCGGCTTATGAAGACATGGCCGCCGCGCTTTCCTGGATTTTTCGCCATGCGGAAGAAATGGAGGTGTCTAGCCAGAGTTATTCGGTGTGGGGCGGCTCGGCGGGCGGACGCATGGCGGCCGATCTGGGCTCCTATGGCGCGACGGCCTTTGGCGGAGACCGTGTTCCGCGCCCGGCGACCATCATCATGGCCTACACCGGGCACGATCGGTATACGGTAAACGATCCCCCGACCTTTGCCGTGATCAGTCAGGATGACCCCATAGCCTCCCCCTCCGTGATGGCGCGCCGGATCGCCGCGTTGGACGTGGCAGGCGTAGATACTGAGTTTCATCTGTACCGCAACGCCGGCCACGGTTTCGGCATCGGCACAGGAACCGATGCGGAGGGGTGGGTGGATCTCGCCGTCCGCTTCTGGGAAAGACATCTGAAAAGCAATACCCCATGAATTGGGGGAAGAACATGCTGCTGGCCTTCAATTTGAGCATTTTCCGTTTGAAAAGCTTCCCGTTTAAAAGCACACGGCCTGTCGTTTCGAAAAAAAGCGTGCTTTTCCGACAGGTTGGACAGGACGGAGCTGTGCCGCCGCCTCACGTTTTGCCCCCCTCCTACGCGCTACGCCTTGCTGACGCAAAAAGTCGCCCGACCGTGTGAAAGGCGCACCACGCGCGAGATACGGCGCGGACAACGGCAGCGATAACATAGTTCTACCACGCCTACAAAATAGACGTACAGCGTCAGAGCATACCCTTACCGCACCTGGCTTGCCGCCAAGTAGGCATTTCCTGTATCGTGCCGGGGACGTGGCGGTACGAAAAGACGGCGTACCGCTCCATCCGGCTAGAGCATTTTGCCTTTAAAAAAGGCAAAATGCGAGGCGGCAGCACAGCGCCGCCCGGCCCAAAGTGAGCGGAAAAACCGCGTTTTTTCCGCGAAACGCCAGGCCGTATGGTTTGAAACGCACAGCGTTTCAAACTGAAAATGCTCTAGAGCGAGGGAACTGCTGATGAGGACAGGGGAGAAGCTGCGCTACATGGGCACGGCCTTTGCCGTGAGCTTTCTGTTTCCGCTGCCGCTGCTGCCGTACCTCCTCATGGACAATGACCTGATGATCGGTCTTGCCCGTCTGGCCTTTTCGCTCCTCACGGTGCCGGGCGTGCTGGCGTTGTGCGTCATCCTGCCTCTTGTCTGCGGCTGGCTGCTGGCGGCGCGGGCGCATTTCCCGCCCACCTTCGCCGCCAAATTCCTGCCCCTGCTGCTGCCGCCCTGCATCTACCTCTTTTTGCTGGGCCGCCACCTGCGCGTCCTCCCCACCACCTTTGCGGATCTTGCGGACGGCGTGCGCTTTCTGCTGCTGCCGCAGTACGCTCTCTTTTTTCTTGCCTTCCTTGTCAGGAACCGCAAACGAGAGACGACACGGGATCGCCGCAGGGGCCTTGCCTGCCTGCTGCTGACGGCGGCCGTCTGCTGCGCCGTCGTGGGCGTCGATCTGTATGCCGTGCTGCGCGTCACCTTTTTTGACGATGCGCAACGCATGCGGCCGTACAGCCTCGACGATCTCACGGGCATCGTCCTCCCGGCCGCGCCGCCCTCTCTGCGCCTTGAGCAAAACCAGCCCCGGCTGGACGGCACCCTGGCCGCCCTGCCGCTCTACGCCGCCGCATCCTGGGCCGTGGACGGCGAGCATCTCAGCTCCGCCGAACGGCGGGAACGCCGTATGCCGCCCCTGGTGGCGTGCAACGGCCTGCACGGCTGGGAACGGCTGACCGCCGGAGAGATAGCTTTCTTTTTCGGGCCGCCGTCACAGCGGCAGCTTGACGAACTGCGCGCACGGGGACTGACGCCCGACGTGCGGCCTGTGGCCCACGAGGCCCTCGTCTTTTTCGTCCGGGAGGATGATCCCGTTACCGGTCTGAGCAGCGAGCAGCTCCGGCGTATCTATACCGGAGAGGCAGACAACTGGAAGGAGGTGGGCGGTCGGGATCAGCGTATTTTCCCCTTCCAGCATGAAGAAGGGGACGAGAACCAGCGTGCGCTGGAACAGCTCGTCCTGCGTGGCGAGGAGGCCACCCCGCCCCTGTGGGAAGAAAGCCGGCTCGATCCCTGCGACAGCGGCCCCGTCCGCCGTGTGGCCGCCTACCGCAACAGGCCGGGCGCGCTGGGCTTCGGCCTGCGGAGCTATCTGGACAAGTGGTTCCCGGACGGCGATGTCCGCCCGCTGGCCGTGGACGGCGTGCCGCCCACGGACGCCACCCTGCGCGACGGCAGCTATCCGCTCGCCCTGCCGCTCTGCATGATCTCCTGCCGCCCGCTCGATGCGGAAAGCCGCGCCTTCTGGGACTGGCTGCTCGGTCCCGAAGGCCGTGACCTCATCCGCCGGGCGGGCTATCTGCCGTGGGACGAGGAGTATGGCGGCGGAAGCGACGACACAAGAGAAGGCAAGGACACGGAGGACGCCCGATGATGACGCGGAAATATCTTTGCTACCTGACGACGGCTACCGTCGTGAGTTTCCTGCCCCTGCCGCTGATCCTGGGCAGCCTCTTTCCGCTGATGAAAGTCCTCCCTCCCGCGTTTTTCCGGCTGGCAGCCGTCATCATCATTCTGGCCATGCCGTCAGCCTGCGGCTGGTTGCTGGCGGCGCGAGCGCATTTCCCGCCCACCTTCGCCGCCAAATTCCTGCCCCTGCTGCTGCCGCCGCTGCTGGCGCTCGGCACGGCGCTTTGCTGTCTGCTGTTTTTTCCCACCGACATCCCGCTTGCCATGTATGCGCTGGGGGGAGTGGGCTTCCTGCCGCTGTATGCCCTGTTCCTTCTGGCCTTCTGCCTCAGGAACCGCACACGCGAACCCGCGCGGGAACGCCGCAAAGGGATGCTGCGCCTCTTCCTGCCGCTTGCCGTCCTGTGCGTGGCCACCGGCCTCGCCTGGCAGAGCGTGCGGGACAGGACCCTTTCCGGTGACGATGCCGTCCCCCTGCTGGACTGGGAATTCGCGGAAAGGTTCTCTCCTCACCATGCGGACAACGCCCTGGCGCTGCCTGCCACGCCGCCCTCCCTGCGCCTTGTCGGGGATCTGCCCCGGCTGGACGGCACGCTGGCCGCCCTGCCCCTGTATGCCGCCGCCTTCCAGGCCCTGACCTGCCTTGACGAGGACGGCCGTCCCCTTGGCGATGAGGCTCGCTTTGAAGCGGAGATAGCGGTCGGCTGGCAGCGAGGCGATATGAGCGGGCTGGAAGGGCTGGCCGACGGGGATACGGACATTTTTTTCGGTCCGCCGCCGTCACAGCGACAACTTGACGAACTGCGCGCACGGGGACTGACGCCCGATGTGCGGCCGCTGGCCCACGAGGCCCTCGTCTTTTTTGTTCACAAGGACAATCCCGTAAGAAACCTGAGCAGGGAGCAGCTCCAGCGCATCTACACCGGGGAGATCACCAACTGGGAAGACTTGGGCGGCCGGGACGAGCGCATCCTCCCCTTCCAGCATAAAAAAAACAATGAGAATCAGTACCTGCTGGCGCGTTTCCTCCTGCGCGGGGAAACGCCCCTGCCCGCCCTGCGGGAAGAACTCAGGAGCTGCGACTTTTTGTCCGTCAACGTCGTGTCCCGCTACTACAAGCGGAACAACGCGCTGGGCTTCGGCCTGCGCTGGTATCTGGGCCAGTGGTTCCCGGACGGCGATGTCCGCCCGCTGGCCGTGGACGGCGTGCCGCCCACGGACGCGACCGTGCGCGACGGCAGCTATCCGCTCTCCCTGCCGCTCTGCATGATCTCCTGCCGCCCGCTCGATGCGGAAAGCCGCGCCTTCCGGGACTGGCTGCTCGGCCCAGAAGGCCGCGACCTCATCCACCGGGCGGGCTATCTGCCGTGGGACGACAAAAGCGGCGAACAGACCGAAAACAGCGGCGAAAGCAGCAGCGACACAGAAAACCACGGAAACAAGGAGGACGCCCGATGATGACGCGGGAATATCGTCGCTATGCGCTTAAGGCCGTGGCCCTGGGCTTTTGCGTCTTCATCCTGAGCGCGGGCGGCATGTTGATCCTCCCCAGCCTTTGTCTCTTCACTTTGCGCTTTCATCCCGACAACTTTTTTGTCGCCTTGCCGGCGATCTGCTGCGGCTACATAGGCGGCCCCTGCTGCCTTCTCCTCGCCGTCACGAAGCTGGGCTCCCGGCTGGCCGCAAAAGCGCCCCTGTCGTGCTCCGTATCCGCCGGACTGCTTCCCCTGCTGCCGGCCATCTCCGCCCTTGCCTTCCTGCCTGCCGGGCTGGGCATGTACCCGAACCCCTATGTGCTCCTCTTTAATGAACTGGATATGCTGCAATATCTGCGTATCACCACCGGTCTGCTGTACGCGCTGTTCCTGCTTGCCTTCTCTCTCAGCCACCGCGCACGGAAAGGGACGGAAATGCACGGAGAGGGAGAGCGGCCCGCCGCCGCGAGCGGCACAGAGACGATGGCGCGGGCCTACCGCCGCTATCTGGTCGCAGCCGCTGCCGTGAGCGTTATCTTCCTGCCGATCTGCGCGTTGTTGAGCGTGGTCTTTATGAAAGGCAATCTGGATGATCTCGACACCCTTCTGTGGAGCAGCTTCCATGGGGCGATCATCGGTTTCTGCTCCGGCATCCCGGCGGTATGCGGCTGCTGGCTGGCTGCCCGCGCACAGGCCGTAGCCGCTTTCTCCCCCGGCTTCATGCCACTCCTGCTGCCGTCGCTGCTCTTCTTTTGCCTCTCGCTTCCGTGCGCGCTTTTTTTCTCCAGCATTTTACTGCGCTATCCCGAAGGGGTGATACTGGCTTTTCTGCTGACCTACGGCATGTTTCTCCTGGTTTTTCGTGCCAGGGGCCATGCAGGTAGCCCAAAAAAGGAGAACGCCCGATGATGACGCGGGAATATCTGCGCTATGCGCTCATGGCCGCGGCCCTGGGCTTCGGGGTCCTCATCATGATCGTGGGCGGCATGCTGATCCTCCCCTGCCTTTTTATCTCCCCTTTCCGCTTTCTTCCCGACAACTTTTTCATCACCTTGCTGGCGATCTGCTGCGGCTTCATAGGCGGCCCCTACTGTCTCTTCCTCGCCGTTACGAAGCTGGGTTCCTGGCTGGCCGCCAAAACGCCCCTGTCGTGCTCCGTATCCGCCGGACTGCTCCCCCTGCTGATCGCGACCCCCGCCCTTGCCTTCCTGCCTGCCGGGCTGGGCGTGCTGCCGAGCCGTTTGCCCTTCACGTTTAAGGATCTGGACATGCTGGATTTCCTGCTGTTATCAGCATGCCTGCTGGCCGGCCTGCTGTACGCGCTGTTCCTGCTTGCCTTCTGTCTCTGCCACCGCGCACGGAAATGGACGGAAATGCACGGAGAGGGAGAGCGGTCCGCCGCCGCGAGCGACACAGGGACGATGGCGCGGGCCTATCGCCGCTATCTGGTCGCAGCCGTTGTCGTAAGCATCCTCTTCCTGCCGCTCTCCACGTTGCTGGGCATAGGCTTGTGGGACAGCTTCTCCATGCTGAGCATCGTTTTCTGGTCCTGCACCCCGGCGGCGTGCGGCTACTGGCTGGCAGCCCGCGCACAGCCCGTAGCCGCCTTCTTTCCCGGCTTCAAGCCGCTCCTGCTGCCGTCGCTGATTTTCCTTTTCCTCTCGCTTCCGGGCGGTTTTTTCTTCTCCAGCCTCCTCGTGCGCGATGCCGCTCAGTGGATGCTGGTTTTCCTGCTGACCTACGTCCTGTTCCTGTCGTTTTTTGCGGATAAACGAATAGCGTACAAACGAAGAAAGGAGAACGCCCGATGATGACGCGGGAATATCTGCGCTATGCGCTCATGACTGCGGCCCTGGGCTTCTGGCTCCTCTGCGTGAGCATAGGCGGCGTCTGGGGCGGCCTGGAAGTGGGGGTGAGCTGCCTTTGCAATCTTTTCGCCGTGTCGATCTGGTCTCCCCTGGCGTACTTGCTGGTGTTCGGCCTGCCCATCCTCTTCACCAGCATCTCCTTCGTGGCGTCCCTGGGTCGCAGGCTGGCCGCCGAAGCGCCCCGGGGATGCTCCGTATCCGCCTTGCTCCTCCCCCCGCTGTTGCCGCTCCTCATGCTTGCTTTCATCCCCCCGGCCACGGAGAAGCTCCGCTCCCTGCTCCAACTCCCGTGGGCAAGGCCCTTCGATTTGTTGCTGCTGCTTGCCATCGCCCTGCTGTATGCGGGGTTCCTGCTTGCCTTCTGCTTCCACAGTCACGCACGGAAACGGGCGGAAGGGCACGACGGAGAAGAGCGGCCCGCCGGCGACGGGACGAGAACAGCGTGGTATCAGACCGCGGCCGTTACCGTGAGCGTGTTTATCCTGCCGCTCTGCACCCTCCTGAACCTGTTCATCCTGGACGAAGCGTTTTTCGTCCTGAAAGGCGGCTCTCTCCTCGTCCAGGATAACGGCATCCCCCTCGAGCTTGCGTCTGAACTTCGCTGCCCGCCCGGTGAGTATTCTCTCCTCGCGGCAGTCGTCTGTTTCAGCCTCACCGCACCGATGGCCTGCGGCGCCTGGCTGGCGGCCCACGCACGGACGGAGTCCACGTTCAACGCCAGATATCTGCCGCTCCTCCTGCCGTTGCCGCTGTTTCTCGTCTTCGTGTTCGTATGCGTCCGCTTCCGCTTCGGGCCCGTCCACCTCTACGGCCTGCTGACGGCGTCCTTTCTGCTGACCTACGGCCTGTTCCTGCTTGCCTTCCGCCTCGGGATCCGCGCCTGTCCCCCCGTGCGGAGCCGCCGCGTGGTGGTGATCAGCCAGTTGCTTGTCTTCGTCCTGTGCTGTGCGGCCGTTGCCGTCGACCTGCATACCATGTTGCGGGATACCGTCAGCGGCAAGGACGATGCCCTCGACAAAAGGGTATTGTTGCAGTTCTGGGAGAGATTTTCCCCCGAACGTGCGGGCAACACGCTGGCGCTGCCCGCCGCGCCGCCCTCGCTGCGCCTTGGCGAAAACCTGCCCACGCTGAGCGGCGTGAAGTCCTCCAGGCCCCTGTACGCCGCCGCCTTCCAGGCCGTGGCCTGCCTTGACGAGGACGGACGCCTCCTCTCCGAGGAGATCCTGTCCCGGCGCGTGGAACAGGCCCATCTCTCCTCCTGGATAGACAGGCCGGATTCCGTGGACATCTTTTTCGGCCCGCCGCCGTCGCAGCGGCAGCTTGACGCCCTGCGCGCCCGCGGTCTCACGCCCGATGTGCAGCCCGTGGCCCGCGAGGCCCTCGTCTTCTTCGTCCACAAGGACAATCCCGTAAGAAGCCTGAGCAGCGAACAGCTCCGGCGCATCTACACCGGGGAGATCACCAACTGGAAGGAAGTCGGCGGCCGGGACGAGCGCATCCTCCCCTTCCAGCATGAAGGATGGGACGAGAACCAGCACGTGCTGGAAGAACTCGTCCTGCGCGGCGAGGAGGCCGCCCCTCCCCTGCGGGAACAACGCTCGATGGGGCCGGCCCGTGACGTGGCCCGCTATCGCAAGCGGGCGGGGGCGCTGGGCTTCGGCTTGCGCTGGTATCTGGACAAATGGTTCCCGGACGGCGACTTTCGTCCGCTGGCCGTGGACGGCGTGCCGCCCACGGACGCGAGCCTGCGCGACGGCAGTTATCCGCTCAGCCTGCCCCTCTGCATGATTTCCTGCCGCCCGCTCAGCGCCGAAGGCCGCGCCTTCCGGGACTGGCTGCTCGGCCCCGAAGGCCGCGACCTCATCCGCCGGGCGGGCTACCTGCCGTGGGACGGCGAAAACGGCAAATAAATATACGCCAACAAGGAGAACGTCCGATGATGACGCGGGCATATCTGCGCTATGCGCTCATGGCCGCGGCCCTGGGCTTCTGGCTCGTCCTCGTGAGCGTGGGCGGCATGGTAGGCCTCTACTGCCTTTTGGGTTCACTTCCCAGGGATTCTTATTTCTTCGTGCTGCTGATAGGCTGCATCTTCATGGGGGGCCATTACTTCCCCCTCATCGGCGTTACGGAGCTGGGCTCCCGGCTGGCCGCCAAAGCGCCCCTGTCGTGCTCCGTATCCGCCGGACTGCTCCCCCTGCTGCCGGCGATCCTCGCTCTCGCCTTCCTGCCTGCCGAACTGGGCAGGGTGCCGAGCCCTTTTTCCATCCCTTTTGAAGAGCTGCGCATGCTGCAATATCTGCGGATCGGCGCCGGTCTGCTGTACGCGTTGTTCCTGCTTGCCTTCTGCTTCAGCAGCCACGCACGGAAAAAGACGGCGGGCCACGGCGAGGAAGAACGCCCCGCCGACGCAAGCGACACAGGTACGGCTGCGCAGGCCTCTCGCCGCTATCTGTCCGCAGCCGTTGCCGTGAGCATTTGCTTCCTGCCCTTCTGCGCATTGCTGGGCATGCTCTTGCTGAAAGGCGATCTGGACGCTTTCTTTTCCCTTTTCGTGATCATCGGTCTCTACTTCGGCATCCTGGCGGCGTGCGGCTGCTGGCTGGCTGCCCGCGCACAGGCCGCAGCCGTTTTCATCCCCGGTCTCAAGCCGCTCCTGCTGCCGACGCTGCTGTTCTTTGGCCTCGCGCTGCCGGGCGTGTATCTTGTATTCGTCGGCCCCGTCATCCCCAGGAGCTCCGCCGCATGGCTCATAGCGGCTTTCCTGCTGACCTGCGTCCTGTTCCTGCTGCTTTTTCACGCCGGCGCCGGCGCGCGCAAACGGAAAAAGCCGTCCGGCGGGCAACAGCCCGCCTCCCCGCACGACAGCGACTCGACGGCGAAGGAGTACCGGCACTATCTGATCACGGCCGGCGTCATGAGCGTTTTTTTCCTGCTGGTCTGCGCCGCGTTGAACCTGTACGCCGTGGACGGGTTCCTCTTCGCCCTGTGCGGCTCCCCTTTCCTTGTCCTGAGTGACGGCTCTCCTTTCGTCCTGAAAGAAGTCGTTGAAAAACTGCCTTTTTCCGGCGGCATCCTCGCGACCGTCATCTGTTGCGGCCTCACGGTACCGGCGGTCTGCGGCAGCTGCCTGGCAGCCCGCGCACAGGCGGCGCCCACCTTCAGCGCCAGATATCTGCCGCTCCTCCTGCCGCCGCTGCTCTTTCTTTCCGTCCTGATCCTGTGCGCCCGCGCGTCCTTCGACACGATTCCTCTCTACAAGCTGATGACGCTGACCTTTGCGCTGACCTACGGCCTGTTCCTGCTTGCCTTCCGCTTCGGGAACCGCAAATGGGAGCCCGCGCAGGGCCGCCGCACGGGGCTGCCGCTCCTGCTGCTTGTGCTGGCCCCGTTCTGCGCGGCCCTTGCCGTCAGTCTGCCCGCCGTGCTGCGCAACATCGTTGACGGCGAGGAGGACGCCGTCAAAAAGCCGGACTACCGGCACTACGAGGAGAGGTTCTCCCCCTCCAGACCAGACAACGGTCTTGCGCTGCCGGCCGTGCCGCCCTCCCTGCGTCTTGCGGCCCACCTCCCCCGACTGGACGGCACACCGGCCACCCTCCCCCTGTACGCCGCCGCCTTTCAGGCCGTGACCTGCCTTGACGAGGACGGCCGTCCCCTCTCCGCCGGGGAGCGGGACAAACGTCTGGCGGGGAACGGCGTGTCATGCAGCGAACGATACAGCCTGCGACAGCTGAACATGAGCTATGAGAAGGCGGACATCTTTTTCGGCCCGCCGCCGTCGACGCGCCAGCTTGATTGGCTGAGCGACCGCGGCCTCACACCCGATGTGCACCCGCTGGCACACGAGGCCCTCGTCTTTTTCGTCCACAAGGACAATCCCGTAAGAAGCCTGAGCAGCGAGCAGCTCCGGCGCATCTATACCGGGGAGATCACCAACTGGAAGGAAGTCGGCGGCCGGGACGAGCGCATCCTCCCCTTCCAGCATGAAGAAGGGGACGAGAACCAGCTCATGCTGGAAGAGCTCATCCTGCGCGGCGAGGAGGCCGTCCCGCCCCTGCGGGAAAAGTATCTGCTGCAGCCGCTGACCGTGGATGAGAGCATGCCCAGGAGCATGGTGGCCCGCTACCGCAAGCGGAGCAACGCGCTGG
The DNA here is from genome assembly GCA_019118745.1 of Candidatus Desulfovibrio gallistercoris. GTDB lineage: Bacteria > Desulfobacterota > Desulfovibrionia > Desulfovibrionales > Desulfovibrionaceae > Desulfovibrio > Desulfovibrio gallistercoris. The sequence continues at coordinate 20,899 of DWYJ01000033.1, forward strand.
GCTTCGGCCTGCGCTGGTACCTGGACCAATGGTTCCCCGACGGCGACTTTCGGTTACTGGCCGTGGACGGCGTGCCGCCCACGGACGCGACCCTGCGCGACGGCAGCTATCCGCTCTCCCTGCCGCTCTGCATGATCTCTCACCGCCCGCTCAACGACGAGAGCTACGTGTTTTCCTACCGCCCGCTCAGCGCCGAGGGCCGCGCCTTCCGGGACTGGCTGCTCGGCCCCGAAGGTCGCGACATCATCCGCCGGGCGGGCTACCTGCCGTGGAATGACGGGAACGACGGCGAAAACGGCGGCGGAAGCGGCGACGAAAAAAATTTTTCGCCGGAGCCTTAACAAGTCCGCCGGCGGACTTATCATACAAAGACCGGGTGCGGCACGACGCACCGTCGTGTTTTCGCCCAGGGGGAGCTTCAGCCGTATGCAGTCGCGGGATGCCATTCGCGCCATCAAGGAACGGCTCAACATCGTGGATGTGGTGCGCCGCTACGTGGAGCTCAAGCGCAACGGCCCGCGCTGGGTCGCGCCCTGTCCCTTCCATCAGGAGACCAAGCCGTCCTTCTCCGTCAATGAGGAGCAGGGGCTGTTCTATTGTTTCGGCTGTCAGGCTTCGGGCGACCTTTTCGATTTTTACGGCCGCATCAACGGCCTCGACTTCCGCGAGACCCTGGAGCAGCTCGCCGCCGAAGCCGGCGTGACGCTGGACCGCGGCCCCGTGGACGCCGGACGGCAGCAGCGGGACCGGCAGGAACGTTCCGCCCGGCAGCAGATGCTGCGCATGTCCGAAATGGCGGCGGCCCACTTCGCCGCGGCCCTCAAGGGCAGGGACGGCGAGGAATGCCGCGCCTACGTGGAGCGGCGCGGCCTGTCGCCGGACATCGTGGAGCGCTTCGGTCTGGGCTGGGCCCGGCGGGACTGGCAGTCCCTGGCCGGGGCCCTGCAACGCGGCGGCTTTTCGGAAAAGCTCGCCGTGGAATGCGGCCTGCTGGGGCAGTCGGACAGGGGAAGGGCCTATGACCGCTTCCGCGGCCGGCTCATGTTCCCCATCAAGAACCTGTCCAACCAGATCATCGCGTTCGGCGGCCGCATCATCGCCGACGAGGACGAGGCCAAGTACATCAACAGCGCGGATACGCCCATCTACAAGAAGGGGGACCACCTCTACGGTCTGGCGCAGGCCCGCAAGGGCATCACCACTAAAGGAAAGGCGCTTCTGACCGAAGGATATATGGACGTCCTCACGCTGCATCAGTTCGGTTACGACAATGCCGTGGGCGTGCTGGGCACGGCGCTCACCCCGGAGCAGATCAAGCGCCTTTCCGGCTTTACCTCCCGGCTGGTGCTGCTCTTTGACGGGGACCGCGCCGGGCGCAAGGCCGCCCTGCGTTCCTGCGAGATGCTGCTGACGCGGGGGCTGGCCTGCACGGTGGTGCTCATGCCCGACGGTGAAGACATCGACAGCCTGCTGCGCACGCAGGGGCCGGAAGCCTTCGAGGCCCTGCTGGACAAGGCCCCGGACGGCCTGCGCTTCTGCGTGGACGTGCTGCGCACGCTGGCCCCGCGCGAGACCGTGGAATGGGCGCGCCACTTCCTCGCGCAGGTGGAGGTGCCGGAGCTGCTCAGCCAGTACGCCTCGCGTCTGGCCACGCATCTGCAGCTCTCGGAGGAGCTGCTGCGAGAGGGCCTTGCCCTGCGCCGCCCGGCCGGGCAGCCGCCCGCTCCCCGTCCGGCGGAACGGCAGCGCCGGAACATGCGCGACGTGCAGATTATGCTTTTTGCCGTGCGCTATCCGCAGCGCCTGAACGACTTGCGGAACATCGGCGCGGACCTGGCCCTGCAATCGGCATCGGCCCGCGAATTTTGGGATACCATCGAGCAATGGGGGCCGGAAGAGGCCCCCTATCATCTCAGCGAACGACAGAGGAAATTCTGGTTCGAACAGCGCGAAGGCCCGCACGCCGCCCCGCTGGATTCGGGCGATAATGAATTCCAATGCCTGAAAGATCACTTGGACGCCTATTACGCTTCTGCGCAAAAGTCCTCTGTTTCCGCGGCGTTACAAAAAAACGCCGGCACAGGTGACTTTGCGGCGGATTTGGAGTATCTTCGCGCGTTGCAGGAAACTAGGGAGAAGCGGAATGAACAATCTTAAAGAAATCCAGCAGATACAATCCCTCATTGCCAAGGGCAAGGATTCGGGCTTCCTGACCTTCGACGAGGTCACCAAGGCCCTGCCCGTGGAAATGAATACCCGCTTCGAAGAGATCATCGGCATCTTTGAAGAGCTGGAGATCGTCATCGTCGATTCGGAGAAGGAAGGCAAGAAGATCGCCGCCACCCCCACCGAAGTGGATGACGATGAAGTGGGCAACCTCGACCTCGTGGAAGACGAGGAATCCGCGGACTACTCCTCCCGCAGCACCGACCCCGTGCGCATGTACCTGCGCGAGATGGGCGCCGTGCCCCTGCTCGACCGCGACGGCGAAGTGGTCATCGCCAAGAAGATCGAACTGGGCGAGCAGGATGTGCTCTACGCGCTGGTGGAAGTGCCGGTGGCCGTGGAAGAGCTCATCAACGTGGGCGAAGACCTGCGCCAGAACCGCATCAAACTCAAGGATGTGGTGAAGACCATCGAAGAAGACGACCCCAGCGAAGACGAGATGAACCAGCGCTCGCGCGTCATCCTCCTCCTGGACGAGATCAAGGCCGTCTACAAGAAAAAACGCAAGATCTACAAGAAGCTGGACGACTGCAACACCCTTGAGCGCCGCGTGACCTCCACCCAGAAGGAGATCATCAGCTACAAGGAGGAGATCGTCACCCGCCTGCGGGACATCAAGCTGGAAAAGACCCTCATCGACCGCATCATCGAAACGGTGGAGGACTACGTCCGCCAGATGCACAACTGCCAGCGCGACCTTTCCGCCTACATCCTCTCCACCGGCCGCACCCAGCAGGAGATTCAGGCCATGTTCGACGGTCTGGAAAAGCGCGAAGTCAATCCCAACGACGCCGCGCGCGATCTCGGCCTTTCGGTGGACGAGCTTTTCTCCTTCAAGGAGATGATCCTCGGCAAGATCGAGATCCTCAAGCGCCTGCAGGAAAAATGCTGCCATAACGTCACCGATCTGGAAGAGGTGCTCTGGCGCATCAAGCGCGGCAACACGGCCGCCATGCGCGCCAAGCAGGAGCTCATCCGCTCCAACCTGCGCCTTGTGGTCTCCATCGCCAAGAAGTACACCAACCGCGGCCTGCAGTTCCTCGACCTCATCCAGGAAGGCAACATCGGCCTCATGAAGGCCGTGGACAAGTTCGAATACCAGCGCGGCTACAAGTTCTCCACTTACGCCACCTGGTGGATACGGCAGGCCATCACCCGCGCCATCGCCGATCAGGCCCGCACCATCCGCATCCCGGTGCACATGATCGAGACCATCAACAAGCTCATCCGCACCTCCCGCTACCTCGTGCAGGAGCTCGGACGCGACCCCACGCCGGAAGAGATCGCCGAACGCATGGAGTATCCGGTGGAAAAGGTCAAGAAGGTGCTCAAGATCGCCAAGGAACCCATCTCGCTGGAAACGCCCATCGGCGACGAGGAAGATTCCAGCCTCGGCGATTTCATCGAGGACAAGAAGGCCGTGGCCCCGGCCGAAGAGGTCATCAACACCAAGCTCAGCGAGCAGCTGGCCGCCGTGCTGGCCGACCTCACGCCCCGCGAGGAGCAGGTGCTGCGCAAGCGCTTCGGCATCGCCGAGAAGAGCGATCACACCCTTGAGGAAGTGGGGCGGCTCTTCAACGTGACCCGCGAGCGCATCCGGCAGATCGAGGCCAAGGCCCTGCGCAAGCTGCGCCATCCCGTGCGCAGCCAGACCCTGCGTACCTATTACGACAACTGATGCGCCTTTCCTGACGGACGTCCGTCCCTGCGGCAGCGCCTTTGCGCGCCGCGGCGGTACGGGGCGGACGCCCCGCCCGGAGCTCTGTACGGCAGACTTGCCGGGGTTTTCCGCCGGGCCGCGACGGAAAGCCTCTGCCGAAACAGCCCGGCAGCGTATTTTCGGCAAGGTTTTCCCCGGCCTGCCGCCGGCCACGCCGGGACAGCGTTTCCTCAACCTTCAGAGGCTGTGCCATGTCCGTTCTCTCTCTCCTGCCCGGACGCCTGCTGCGTCTCCTGCCCTTGCTGCCGCTCCTGCTCGTCGCGCTGTTCTACGCCTCTCCCCTTCCGGCGCAGGATGAGCTGCCGCCGGGGACGGCAACGGACAGCGTCGATACGGCCGCCGTGCAGCGGCCCGCCCTGCCGCCGCTTGCCGCCTCCCCGCAGGCCGCCGTTGCCGTCTGTCTGGACGGGGATACCCTCAAGCTCACCAGCCGCCGCACGGTCCGGCTGGCAGGCATCGACACCCCGGAAATGGGCAAACGTGACAAAAAGCCGCAGTATTATGCCCGCGAGGCGCGCGAACTGCTCAATGAACTTTCCCGCGGGCAGGACGTCACGCTCTACCAGCCTTCCACCAAGCAGCAGGACAAATACGGACGACTCATTGCCGACGTCTGCCTGCCGGACGGACGCTCGCTCAATGCGCTGATGGTGGAAGCCGGGGCCGCCTTCTTCTACCCGCATGCCGACCTTGATCCGGCCTATCAGGACTGGCTCAAATCCCTTCAGGCGGCCGCCATCCATGAACGCCGCGGCATGTGGGCCTGGCTACTCACCCAGCCCTTTGCCCTCAAAAGCTATACCGGCAACAAGGGAAGCCGCCGCTTCTTCCCTGCCGCTTCGCCGGATGCGCAGCGCATCAAGCCGCGCAACCGCGTGCATTTCGGCACGCTCATGGATGCTTTTCTGGCCGGGTACGCCCCGGCGCGCCAGACCAATCCCTGGCCGGAGGCCGAGGAAAAATGATGCAGGATCTTTCCAAGCAGCAGCCGCTTGGCGGCGAGACCGCGCTGGTGGTCTTTTCCGGCGGGCAGGATTCGGCCACCTGCCTTGCCTGGAGCCTTGCGCGCTTTGGCCGTGTGCTGACCCTGGGCTTTGACTACGGCCAGCGGCACCGCGTCGAGCTGGACTGCCGCCGCCGGGTCCGCGATGCGCTCGCCGCCCTTTCGCCCCGCTGGGCCGAACGCCTGGGGGAGGATGTGCTGCTGACGCTGGATACCTACCGCGAATCCGGGCAAAACGCCCTGACGCCTGCGGGAACGGCAACGGATGCCGCCCCCCTCGGCGCGACCGCCGCCGACGGTCTGCCCAATACCTTCGTGCCGGGCCGTAACCTGCTGTTCGGCCTTCAGGCGGCCATCTGGGCGTACGAGAAGAACATACGCCACCTGGTGCTCGGCGTCTGCCAGAGCGATTCCTCCGGCTATCCCGACTGCCGGGACGACAGCATCAAGGCGCTCCAGCTTGCCCTCAATCTGGGCATGGACGCCCATTACGTCCTCCATACGCCGCTCATGTGGCTGGACAAGTGCGGGGCCTGGCAGCTTGCCGAGCAGCTCGGCGGCGCCGCGCTTGTGGACGCCATCGTGGAGGAAAGCCACACCTGCTACGCCGGGGAGCGCGGCGTGCGTCACGACTGGGGCTATGGCTGCGGGCAGTGCCCCGCCTGCCGCCTGCGGGCCCGCGGTTATGCCGCCTACAAGGCCGCCTGCGCGGCCAGCTCGCCGCTGGAGACGCCCCGTGCCTGAACGCCGCCGCCTCAGCGCCGCCGAAGGCGTGCAGGCTGCCTGCATCCTCTTTTCCCTGAATACGGAAACGAACGCCATCCTGAACATGCTCCGGCACTGCGGCTTTCCTGACGGTCTGCTGCGGGACGGCCATGCCGGGACGCTGTGTACGGAATGGCGGGCCTTCGTCCATGCCGCCGTCACGGCGGCCCTCATGCAGCATGCACCTGTCGAGGTGGTGCTGGCCTACCTGCGCCAGACCCATCAGCTCCTGCAGGGTGAAACAGCTCCCGCCCGCCCTTCCCCCGCGAAGGCCGGAGCCGACGGGACGGAAGCTGACGCAACGGCGCTGACGGAAGCCCTTTCCCGCTTTGTGGACGGCCCTTTTTCCGCTTACATGCCCCTGCTGGCCCAGGCCGGTCCCCAGGCCTGTCCGGCCCTGTTCTACCGCCGCTCAGGCGCGGAGCTCCCCCAACCTGAAGCGCTGGCCGTGCAGGCCCGCCTTGCGGCCATCATGGCCCTGCTCATCAGTACGCTCAACGACAAGCTCGACGCGTACGACATCCAGCCCGACGCCTGTTAGAGCGTTTTGCCTTTGAATAAGGCAAAATGCGAGGCGGCAGCACAGCGACGCTCGTCCCAAACAAAGCGGAAAAACTGCGTTTTTTCCGCAAAATGCCAGGCCGTATGGTTGAAATACCAAGCGTTGCAAACTCAAAATACTCTAACGGACGCATTCCTCAGCGCACCGCGTCCTGTCCGGCTCTCTACCAGCTCTCTGGGCATATGATAACTTGTTAAATTTAAATACCTATTTCCGTCTTTCGCTGCCTCTGCATTCCTCCTCCAAAGCCTATAAAAAAGAACTTTTTTTTGTCGACCGTTTGGTGTAGAATCGCGTATGGAGTTGTTGGTTCAACGGCATCGTCCTATGGACCGGAAAAGACCTTTTGTGCGTACTTTTTCCGTACTGCTGGACCATTCAGGAAAATTGCGGGAGAATCATCGTGAAAATCGCATCTGTCAAAGCACGTATTCTGCTGGGGCTCATCATTCCTCTCCTTGTCATGGCGGGCGTCGTTGCCGGCGTCGCCATCTGGAAGATGCGGGATACCGCCCTCAGCGACTTTACCGCCAAATCGCAGCAGGAGCTGGAGCTTTTTGGATTCTACATCGATCAGATGCTCAGCAACGCCACCTTTACCGCCGAAGGTCTGGCGCGTTCCCCTGTGATCAAGGGCAGCATGGGCAAATTCCCCACCTTCCGGGACAGCAAGCAGGATACGCCCTACAAATTTGACGATCTCCCGCCTGACGCCAAGGCTATCGCCACTGAACTGCGCAACATGCAGGAGAGCAACCCCAATTACCGGGAAGTCTTCATCGGCTATAAGGACGGCGGCTATGCCATGTCCTTTGCCGAGACCCTGGTCCCTGCCGGGACGGACATGTCCAAGCGTTCCTGGTATCTCTCCTGCACGGCCAGCCCCAAGGATTCCTCGCTGGGCGAAGTCTATCAGAACATCAAGGGCGACATGGTCGTCTGCACCACCACCAAGGTCAAGGATGCCGACGGGCAGCTCATCGGCGTGCTCGGCATCGACCTGGCGCTGACCAACCTGACCGAGACCATCGGCAAGATGCGGCTTGGCGACAGCGGCCGCTTTATCCTCATCGAGCACACGGGACGGCTCATCTGCTCGCCCCAGACGCCGGATCTCGTGGGTAAGGTCATCGGCAAGGATTTCCGTCACGAAGCGCTTGAACGCCTGCAAAACAGTCCTGACGGTCTCTACCGCATCCCCATCGGCAATACCGACGTGATGGCCATGAGCATCACCACCCCCTTCGGCTGGAAGATGGCCTTCGTGGAAGATGTGGCCGAGATCTTTTCCTCCGCCGATGAAGCCATGTCCACCATCGCCGTCGTCAGTCTGCTCATCACGCTGGTCATGATCGCACTGGGCCTCGTGCTCGTGCGCACCATCACCCGGCCGCTGGACCTGCTGGTCGGCTATGCCAATGAAGTGGCGGCTGGCAAGCTTGAGGCCAAGGTGGACGCCGGTCACTTCTTCGGCGAGCTGGCCCGTCTCCATCAGGCCCTTGAGGACATGCTCAACAACCTGCGCAAGTTCATCAGCGAATCCCGCCAGCAGACGGAAGAGGCCAAGCGACAGACCGACATTGCCAAGAAGGCGGTGGAAGAAGCCGAGGAAGCCCGCAAGCGCGCGGAGAACGCCAAGCGGGAAGGCATGTTCAATGCCGCCAATCAGCTGACCGACGCCGTGGGCATCATCTCCAGCACGTCCACCCAGCTTGCCCGCCAGGTGGAAGAATCCACCAGCGGCGCCGAGCAGCAGGCCCACCGGGCCATGGAGACTGCTACGGCCATGAACGAGATGAACGCCACCGTGCTGGAAGTGGCTAAGAACGCCGGTCAGGCCGCCGAGATGTCCAGCAACATGCGCCATTGCGCCGATGAAGGTGCAGACATCGTGCGTCAGGTGGTCAAGGGCATCGAGGACGTGCAGTCCATTTCCCTGACGCTCAAGGAAGACATGGCCCAGCTCGGCGAGAACGCCCGCTCCATCACCCAGATCATGAGCGTCATCTCCGATATCGCCGACCAGACCAACCTGCTCGCCCTCAATGCTGCCATCGAGGCCGCCCGCGCCGGGGAAGCCGGACGCGGCTTTGCCGTGGTGGCGGATGAAGTTCGCAAGCTGGCGGAAAAGACCATGTCCTCGACCAGCGAGGTGGGCAACGCCATCAACGCCATCCGCAACAGTACGGAAAAGTCCATTCGTCAGGTGGACGTGGCTGTGGAAAGCATCGCCCGCGTTACGGAACTTTCCAACAAGTCGGGTCAGGCGCTGGAGCAGATCGTCAACATGGCCGAACAGTCCGCTGACGAGGTGCGCGCCATCGCCACCGCCGGCGAGCAGCAGTCGGCCACCAGCGAAGAGATCAACCGCTCCATCGCCGACATCAACAGCATCGCCACCAGCACCTCCAAGGCCATGCAGCAGGCGGCGCAGGCCATCAGCGAACTGGCCCGGCAGGCGCAGCATCTGAACAGCGTCATCGAGGACATGAAGCGGGCCTGATCCCGCACCTCATCGCCACATGCGGCACAGGGCGGCATCCCGCCCTGCGCTGAAAACAGAAAAAGCTCCTTCGGGAGCTTTTTCCGTTACGGCCGCTACGCGAACGGCCACGCGCTGGACGGGAGCCCTTGCAGAGCACACGGCTGCGTCTTCCGCCAAAACGTTCTAGTCGAAGTCATAATAGAGCTTGAAAAATTTCTTGTGGACGTCAAAGGACCAGTGCTCGACGCGAAAGATGCTCATGGCGGCAGCCTTGTTGCCGTATTTGATGGAGTCGATGAAGCGGCGGTGTGTCTCGAGGTTGAAGGCCTCCCACTCGTACGAATAACTGCGGCGCGGGAAGTCGTAAAGCCGCCGGCGCAGGTAGATCAGGGTCTGGTCCAGCAGAGTGTTGGAGGAGAGGTTGAGGAAGATGTTGTGGAAACGGATGTTCTCCTCGTAATACTCCATATAATTGTCGCTCTTGAGCAGGCTCCACTGGCGCTCGTTGGAGGCTTCGAACGCCTCGATGTGCTGCGGCGTCAGCTTTTCAAACACTTCATTGAGACAGTCCACCTCGATGGCCCCGATGATCTGGTAGGCGCTCCTGATGAACTCCGGCGTGATGGGATTGATCTGCACCCCCTTGCGCGGCAGGATGGAGACGAAACCCTCGGCCTCAAGCCGGATGAGCGCATCACGCAGAGGCGTCTTGCTGACGTTGAGCCGCTCGCAGATGATGTCCTGATCCAGAAATTCGCCATACCGCAACGTCCCTTCGCTCATGGCGTCCTTGAGGTACTGATACACCTGTTCGCGTAGGGAATCCTGCTTTGGCGCGGGAGAGGCATCCTGCTGCCGGGGAGCATTCGAGCGTTTCATGACCAAACTCCATTCGGTTACCTGTAGTGTTGTTCTACTAGAGGTAGCACACGTCCCCTGCATATGGAATATGCAAAATTTTGCTTGCCATCTGATATATCTTTGTATAGGATTGATTTCGTTAAAGCGTTTTGCCTTTGACAGAGGCGAAGCGCGAGACGGCGGCCACAGCGCCGCCCGGCCCAAAGTGAGCGGAAAAACCACGTTTTTTCCGCGAAACGACAGGCCGTATGGTTTGAAACGTGTAGCGTTTCAAACTGATAAGGCTCTAGAGCGTTTTGCCTTTGAAAAAGGTAAAACGCGAGGCGGCGGCACAGCGCCGCCCGGCCCAAAGTGAGCGGAAAAACCGCGTTTTTTCCGCGAAACGACAGGCCGTATGGTTTGAAACGTGAAGCGTTTCAAACTGATAAGGCTCTAGAGCGTTTTGCCTTTGAAAAAGGTAAAACGCGAGGCGGCGGCACAGCGCCGCCCGGCCCAAAGTGAGCGGAAAAATCACGCTTTTTCCGCGAAACGACAGGCCGTATGGTTTGAAACGTGTAGCGTTTCAAACTAATAAGGCTCTAAAAGAACGGTTGGCCGTTCTTTTGCCTGCATTTCCGCAAGGCGGGTGTCCGGACGCCGTCCGGAAGAATTGGAAAGTTCGGTGAAAATCCGACGCTGGCCCGCAACCGTGAAAGGGGACGATCCCGCAGCATGCCACTGTGACCGCAGGTCATGGGAAGGCGCGGGGGAGGAAGATCCTTGAGCCGGGAAGCCAGCCCGCCATTGCCCAACCCCAGGGATGCCCTCGCGCATCCGGCTTGTCCACGAGGTCTGGACAGGAGGTATATCATGTCGTTTTCTTCTTGTCTCCCGGCAGGGAACGAACGCCTTTCTCTGCGGGATCGCGTCTACCGCCACCTTGCCGACGTCTTGCAGTCCCGCCCGCTGCACCAGCCCCTTTGCCTGGATCAGGACGCCATCTGTCAGGAACTGCGCATCAGCCGCACGCCCTTGCGGGATGCCCTGCTGCGTCTCGAGCAGGAGGGCATGCTCGAGATACGGCCGCGCCGCGGCGTCTTCCTGCGCCCTGTCAGCAGGGAGGAACTGGCCGAGATCTGCCGGCTCCTCGGCCTGCTGGAAGCCGATGCCCTGGAAGGCGCCTTCCCGCTGCGGCAGAGTTCCCTGCTGCCCGCTCTGGAAAGCGCCCTGCGGGAGCAGCGGCGTTGTGCGCAGGAGCAGGACCCGGTCGCCTTTCGCCGTGCGGAAAGGCTGTTCCATCTGAGCCTTCAGGTAACGCCGCAAAAAACATGGCGGGGCTCCCTGACGGAGCCCCTGTACCGCCGCCTGGACGTGCTGCCGTACGGCCGGGACAACGCGGTACGCCGCTGCGCGCCCGTGCTGGCCGTACATGAGCGCATCCTGGATTCGCTCGTGCGCGGCAATGTGGCGGCTGCCGCCAGCATCCTGCGGTACGAGTACTGGACCCCGGAGACCTTTGCCGCCGTGCCTGCCGGACATGCACGCCCCATCCCTCGCGTCCCCGAACCTACAGCCGCCTGATCTCGCTGCCGCTCCCTCCGCGTCGAGAACGACAGCCAGCCATTTTCACACACGACACGCATTCATGGTATGCGTTGGCAGTACGCCCTTCCCTCCATTCGTCTCCGGGGGCAGCCGGAAACGAATGGAGGGAAGCCCTTTTGATGTGAGACGGCCCCGCGCCGGGGCGGTCGGCATGAACGTTTTGCGCTGAAAGAGACAAACGCCGTCCGCCCAAAGCCAAGCGGAAGACCGCGTTTTTTCCGCGAAACGACAGGCGAATAGCTCACGTAAGGAAAGACCCACCGAAACAGGCGGTGGTCAACGAAAGCGCGTCCTTACGCCCGCAGGGCCAGTCCGCTCCCCCGTATCCGCAGGGACAAGCCGTCTCGGCAGGCTCAGGCGAAGCGTGAAAAGGCGGGCGGCACGTCGCCGTTCTGGGCAACGGCCCGCAGGATATCGTCCATGATGATGAGATCCCGCATGCTGACGCCCTGCTGCCGGGCCTCGGCAAAGGTCCTGCGCCGCGTATCCTCATCCCCCACCGCGGCGGCGAGATGGACGCAGGGCATGAGCAGGCGGGCGTCATGCCGGGCAAGCTCCCGGAAAGCCGGCAGCGCGTCGGCAAGCAGGGCCCGCGCCTCGTCTCCGCTGGAAAAGGAAAGCCACAGCCCCATGACGGGCAGATGGAGCGCCCTGTAGCGCCCCGCATGCGGTTTGCGCTCCCCGGCGTGGCGCAGGAGCGCAAGCCCTATCTGCACGGCGGCGGCCGCAAGGGCCGAGCCCTGCCCGGCCTCGATGCGCCGGGAAACGCCGTGCAGGATGGCGGCCCCCTGCTCCACATCCCCCCGCTGCAGGCGCATGACCGCCGTCACGGCATGTTGCAGCGGCGGAGCGGACGCCTCCGGCAGGCAACACTCCGGCAAAAGGTCCGAAAAATTGAGCGCGCCCAACAGGAGCGGCGTGGAAGGCGCGCCGATCGCCACGCAATGCCGCACGGCGTCACGCAGTTCGGCCGCCACGTCGGGGTGATCGCCCTGGCACCGCTGGAGGGCATGCGCCGCCCATACGGCTGCCAGCGGATCGTGGGGAGCGGCCCGGCGGCAATGCTGCAGAAAAGCGATGCCCCAGGCGGCGGGCATGCCGGCAAGAGCATGCTGGAGCCGGAAGATCATGGCGTCCCGCGTTATGGGACGGGTATAGTCTCCCCAGGAGCGCAGACCGGCACGCAGGATGGCGAGGCAGATCCGCGGATCCGCCCCGCGCAGGGCATCATGCCACTGCTGGACGGCAGGCACGTTCTCCGGATGCCACTGGGAAAAGGGCCGCCGCAGCAGGCGCAGCCAGTCCCGACAGGCGGTATAGGGGGTGTCGCCCTTGTCGAGCACAATTGCGTCGGCTGCGGGTGTTTCGCCGTGCAGGATGCGCTGCACGGCGTCGCAGAGATAGGGGATGGCCCGGCCGAAATTGAGGCTTTCCCTGTCGCGCAGGGCGCGGATGGCCTGCGGCATGTTGCCGTCATCGGCCAGCACCTCCCGCATGGCCGCTATGGCCGCCTCGGGCGTGGAGGCTTTCCAGTAATATTCCTCGCGCCTGGGCGGATCGGCGTCCTCGGCATCCGGCTGGAAGAGCACGGCCGGCCGCAGCGTCGTAAAGGAATGATTGCGCCAGACGCTGGAATAGTCCGTCAGCAGCACATCCGTCCGCAGCAGGCTGTCCTGACCGTCGTCGCCGCAGTCCACAAGGACGCGCGCGTCCGAACCGTGGAAATGCTCCCGCACGGCCCGTACCTGCGGGGCGTCTCGCTGGCTCTCCAACGGCCGCAGAATGAATTCCCGGCCGGGGAATTCGCTGCCGAAACGCTCGATAAGCTCTATCCAGAGCTTGCCCAGCGCCTCCGCCCCGATGCCGCGCGGCAGCTTCCAGTGCGGGAAAAAGCTGACCCGCCCGTAGGGCCCCGCTCCCAGACGGCGGGCCGCGACGCAGAGCAGATCGTTCTTGAGGTAGCCGGCAGGCAGCAGCGTCAGCGTCCTGCCCGCGCAATGCTTGCAGAAATTGGGGAAGGCGCTGTAGTCGAAGGGCGCGACATCACGCGTGGGGATGACGAGATAATCCGCCCAGTAGGAAAGCCGGCTCGGCATCGGCTCCGTGGGCGCATGCGGCAGGATCATGGTCTTGCCGCGAAAATCCGCGGGCTTGGACGTAAGGGTCAGGGTATTGGCGATGAGCAGATCCGGGAAGGAACTTTCCGCGAAGGCGTGCGGATTCTCCACCCGGAACAGATCTTTCCGCCTGGCCGGAGGCAGCCGGCGGATCTGCCGGGGGAGCTGCTCCTTGCAGGTCAGGAAAAAGACGGTCCGCACGCCGCGCTGCTCCAGCGCATCCCGCAGGAGGAGCATCAGCGCCGTATTGTCGTTGACGAGCGTCGTGGCCCACAGCCCCACGACCGGCCCCTGCCCTGCCGTACGCAGGGCCTCCAGCTCCTGACGGGACGTCACCAGAGGGATAACTTGCGCTTTCATGCCAAGCCCTTTCGCCGCAGGCCGGATCGTCCGGTAGCTCCCGCGTGACGGCAGCGGAGAAAACCGGTCAGCCTGCCCGGCAGGGCCGCGGCCGGTCTTGCTCCGTGCCGTCCGCACACGGCCGGATCATGCGCAGGGCGCACCGTCCGGCTAACTTTCCAGAAAGACCCAGTGCAACAGCCGCTTGTGCACCCGCAGGCGATTCTCCGCCTGCAACAGCAGCAACGACCGCGGACTGAGCGCAAGCCCGCTCTCGACGCCGATGGCGCGTATGGGCTGAGAGCCCAGCAGCACATGCGCCTGCGGGGCCGCCTTTTCCATGAGCTTTTCCGTGATGCGCCAGTGGGGCTCATCATGGATGTCCAGCTCGCTGCGGCATCCGGCAAAGAGGTAGTTCACCCCTTCCGCCGCCTCTTCCGGCGTCTCCACGATATCCACCTTGACGCCGTGACGGGCCGCCGCCCGCAGTACAGGTTCCCTGTCATTGCGCGGCGGCAGGGCGACCTGGAGGCTGTAGGGGAAGTACTGCATGCCCTCGATGAGCGAAAAGAGCGTACCGTTGGTGCAGCCGATCCAGCCGACGCGCACCCCCGAAAGATCATCCTTGGAATACTTGAGCATGCAGGCGATGTCCGCCAGCGCATGCGCCGGGTGTCCGTCCGGGCTGCCGGCATTGATGACCGGGAACTCCACCTCGACTTCCCGCTTTTCCCAGATGCGGGCCGGGAAGCCATAGAGATACATGCAGTCCACGTAATAGTTGATGACGCCCATGAGCTGATGCTGATGCTGATCCAGCTCCTCGCGCCACTCGCCCACGGTCCCCTGGTAGAGGGTGGACCCGCCCATCTGCCGTACGGCGGCCGTGATGCAGAGCCTTTCCGGCAGGGATTCCTGGGCAAAGAGCAGCATGGCCATGCGCTCCGTCATGAAGTCGGTATGTGAGCGGGCATCCGGGATGCCGCGCGCCTGCTGCACCAGCAGCCAGCTTCCTGATTCCCCCAGATCCTGCAAGCTCAGAACATGTCGTGCCATAAACACTCACCTCCATCGGAGTTGGCGACTCTTGACCATAGCAATGCCGGAGCAGGCTGTCCAGTAACGAAAAACATCCCGCTATTCCACCTCTCTGCCCCGCCGCTTCCGCTCCGCAGGGCGCACTTGTCGGCCAGGTTAAATCCTTATATGATACTAAGTCATTTTATCGCGGAGGGAGTATGCGCGCATTCATCTTCGACCTTGACGGCACCCTGCTGGATACCCTGCTGGATATCGGTAACGCCTGCAACGCCATGCTGGCGGCCCACGGCTACCCCGTCCATCCGCCGGAAGCCTACCGGCAGATGGTGGGGAACGGTTTCGGCAAGCTGGTCCGGCGCGCCCTGCCGGCCGACGCCCTGGAGCGCCTGCGGACGCAGCGCCCCGACGAGCAGGCCGTGGAAGCGCTTGTGCACGAGACCCGCACCATCTATGCCGCCCACCTCAATGACGCCACCCGCCCGTATGCGGGCATGCCCGACGCCCTGCGGGAGCTGGCCGGCCGGGGCATGCGGCTGGCCGTCTTTTCCAACAAGCCGGATGAATACACCCGCATCCTCATCGACGCCCATTTCCCCGGCGTCTTTTCCGTGGTGCGCGGCGCCCGCCCGGATACCCCCCTCAAGCCGGACCCCGCCGGAGCCTTTGCCGTGGCGGCGGACCTCGGCACGGACCCCGCACAGTGTTTTTATGTCGGCGACAGCGACGTGGACATGCTCACCGCCCGCCATGCCGGCATGACCGGCGTGGGCGTGGCCTGGGGCTTCCGCGGCCTGGAGGAAGTGCGCGCGGCCGGGGCCGCCCGCCTTGTCCACCACCCTGCCGAACTGCCTTCCCTGCTGGAAAACTGATGGAGAGACGACGTATGCAACGCCCCATTATCGAGATCGACGAAGAAAAGTGCGACGGCTGCGGCCAGTGCGTCCTGGATTGCGCTGAAGGCGCTCTGGCCGTCATCGACGGCAAGGCGCGCCTGATCAGCGAGGTATACTGCGACGGGCTCGGCGCTTGCCTCAACTGCCCGCAGGGCGCGCTGCGCATCGTGACCCGTGAGGCCCCCGCCTTTGACGAGGCCGCGGCCCTGGCGGCCAAGGCCGCCCGCGAGGGCCGACCGGCCGGCGCTCCCGGCGGGCACGGCTGCCCCGGCAGCGCGCCGCGCCGGCTGACGCCGCTTGCCGCCACGGCGGGACCCGCCGCCTCCCCGGACTCCCCGCTGGCCCGGACGGCCACTTGGCCCCTGCAGCTGCGCCTCGTGACGCCTACCGCCCCCTATCTGCGCGGCGCACATCTGCTGCTGGCCGCCCATTGCGCGGGCTTCTGCCTGCCTGATCTGCACCAGAACTGGCTGCCGGGCCGGGTGGCGGTCATCGCCTGCCCCAAGCTGGACGACAGCCGCGAGTATCAGGAAAAGCTGACGGATATCCTTGCCGTCAACGCCATCCGCGAGATCACCGTCCTGCGCATGAGCGTGCCCTGCTGCGGCGGGCTGGAGATGCTGGCCCGCAATGCCGTCGCGGCTGCGGGCGTCAACGTGCCCCTGCACAGCTGCACGGTGCGCCTTGGCTAGATGTTCTGCATGACTTGACAAAACATAGTGAATGACTATGTTTTGAACGAAAGCACACATAACCAACGAGAAACCCATGCCCATACAGATTCCTGCCGATCTCCCTGCCCGCCTCGCCCTGGAAAACGAAAACATCTTCGTCATGACCGAGGAGCGTGCCGAACGGCAGGACATTCGTCCGCTGGAGATCGTCATCGTCAACCTGATGCCCACCAAGATCGCCACCGAGACGCAGCTTTTGCGCCTGCTGGGCAATTCGCCGCTCCAGGTGAACATCACCCTGCTGCGCACGGCGCAACACGAATCCAAGAACACGCCTCTCGTCCATCTGGAGCGCTTTTACCGCACCTTTGACGAGATACGCCACCGCCGTTTCGACGGCATGGTGGTCACGGGCGCGCCGGTGGAGCATCTGCCCTTCGAGGCCGTGGACTACTGGCAGGAGCTGCTGGAGATCATGCAGTACGCCGCGGACAACGTCTACTCCACGCTTTACATCTGCTGGGCGGCGCAGGCGGCGCTCTACCATTTTTACGGGGTACCCAAGTACGATCTGCCGGCAAAGCGCTTCGGCGTCTTCCGCCATCAGGTGCGGCAAACGTCCTGCCGCCTCTTCCGCGGCTTTGACGACGACTTCCCGGCCCCGCATTCCCGCCATACGGAAGTGCGCAGCGAGGATGTGCGCAAGATCCCCGACCTGCGGATCCTGGCCGAATCGGACGAGGCGGGGCTGACGCTGGTGGAGCGCGTGGACCATGCGCAGGTCTTCATGACCGGCCATCTGGAATACGACCGCGGCACGCTGGACGCCGAATACCGGCGCGACCGCCTGCGCGGCATGGATACTCCGCCCCCGCTGCACTACTACCCGGATGAAGACCCGGACAGGCTGCCGGTCATGACCTGGCGGGCCCATGCCCACCTCTTTTACAGCAACTGGCTCAACTACTACGTCTACCAGGGCACTCCCTTTGACTTCACCCGGGAAAGCCCGAAGCAGGCCTAGAGGAGAAAGACATGCGATTTTCCACCCGCACCCGCTACGGTCTGCGCTTCCTGCTGCGGCTCGCCCAGCAGTCCGACGATTCGCTGGTCCAGCTGGGGCAGGTCGCCCGGGAGGAGAACATCTCTTCCGGCTATCTGGAACAGATCGTGCGCGCCCTCAAGCCCATCGACGTTCTCTTTGCCGTGCGGGGCTCGGGGGGCGGTTACCGCCTGGCCCGCCCGGCCTCGCGCATCAATCTGGAAGAAGTCTTCGCCCGGCTTGAAGGAGAGATATCCCCCGTCTCCTGTCTGACGGGCGGCAAGCACTGCGAACGTCAGGACACCTGCTCCTCGCGGCTGTTCTGGCACGAACTGGATGAACATGTAAGGAAGTTCCTGCGTGAACGCACGCTGCAGGACATCCTTGATGCCGAAAAGGCATCCTAGGGGCTGTCAACGCTATCCGTTCTTGTTTGGGGGGAAGGGAAACCCCTCCGCCGGCGCGGGAGCGGTTTCCCTTCCCCCCAAGCCCCCCATCCCTTCCCCAGCGCGCTTTTACCAGGGAAGAGACAGGGATACGAGGCAAGCCCAAAAGGTGAGCGAAGTTTGTATAAGATGTTTTTCTTATACATTGAAATAGTTATTAAAAAATATATTAACACGCCCTGGAGCGTTTTGCCCTTGAAAAAGGCAGGACGCGAGGCGGCAGCCAGCGCCGCCCGGCCAAAGCGAGCGGAAAAAACCGCGTTTTCTCCGCGAAACGCCCGGCCGTATGTTTTGAAACGCACAGCGTTTCAAACTGAAATCGCTCTAAAGTCCGGAGGACATGACCATGTGGAATTATACCGACGCCGTCCATGATCACTTTCTGCATCCCCGCAATGCCGGCCCCCTGGCCGACGCCAACGCCATCGGCGAAGTGGGCAGCCTGGCCTGCGGCGACGCGCTCAAGCTCTATCTGCGCATCAACGACAAGGGCATCATCGAGGATGCCGGTTTTGAGACCTTCGGCTGTGCCAGCGCCATCGCGTCCAGTTCCGTACTGACGGAGCTGGTCAAGGGCATGCACGTGGATGAGGCCATCAAGCTGACCAACAAGGACATCGCCAACGCCCTCGGCGGCCTGCCCAAGGAAAAGATGCACTGCTCCGTCATGGGGGCCGAAGCGCTGGAGGCCGCCATCCGTCAGTGGAAGGGAGAGCCCGCCGTGCCCCATGCCCATGAGGAAGGCAAGCTCGTCTGCAAGTGCTTCGGCGTGACCGACGCCCAGATCCTGCGCGCCATCCGGGAAAACGGCCTCAAGACCGTGGAGGAGATCACCAATTACACCAAGGCCGGCGGCGCTTGCGGCGACTGCCTCGACCAGATCGCGGAGATCCTTGCCGACGAGCTGCGCAGCCCCCGCCTTGTGGAGATCGCGCCCCGGCCCCGCCTGACCAACGTGCAGCGCATGCAGCGCGTCATGAAGGTCATCGACGAAGAGATCCGGCCCCAGATCGAGGCCGACGGCGGCACCATCGAACTGGTGGATGTGGACGGCAAGCGGGTGCTCGTCAATCTGGGCGGCCGCTGCGCCCAGTGCCGCGCCAGCGCCGTCACCCTGCACGACCTCGTGCAGCGCATCCTGCGCGAACAGGTGGAAGACGACATCACCGTGGAGGAAGCCTAGCCATGAAGACCATCTATCTCGACAACAACGCCACCACCGCCGTGGCCCCCGAAGTGCGGGACGCCATGCTGCCCTATCTGGGCGAACTCTACGGCAACCCCTCCTCCATGCACAGCTTCGGCGGCCAGGTGGCCGGGGCCGTGGACGAGGCCCGGCAGCGGGTGGCCCGCCTGCTGGGCGCGCAGCCGGAGGAGATCCTCTTCACCTCCTGCGGCTCGGAAAGCGACAATACCGCCTTCTGGAGCGCCCTCCAGACCCAGCCGGAAAAGCGGCGCATCATCACCACCCGCGTGGAGCATCCCGCTATCCTCAATGTGGCCCAGTACTGGGAGCGGCAAGGCTATCAAGTGACCTATCTGCCCGTGGACGACAAGTGCCGCCTCGACCTTGACGCCTATGCCGAGGCCCTGCGGGAAGACACCGCGCTCGTGAGCATCATGTGCGCCAACAACGAAGTGGGGACCATCTATCCCGTGGAAGAGATGGCCCGCATGGCGGCGGAAAAGGGCGTGCTCTTCCATACCGACGCCGTGCAGGCCGTGGGCAAGGTGCCGCTGAACCTGGGAGAATCCGCCATCGGCATGCTCTCCCTCTCTGGGCACAAGCTGCATGCCCCCAAGGGTATCGGCGTCCTCTACGTCCGCAAGGGCGTCCGCTTCCGTCCCCTGCTGCGCGGCGGGCATCAGGAACACGGGCGCCGCGCCGGAACGGAGAACGTCCCCTACATCATCGGCCTCGGCATGGCCGCGCATCTGGCCAGCGAACACATGGAACAGGAGCGTACCGGCGTCGCCCGTCTGCGGGACAAGCTGGAGCAGGGCCTGCTGGCGGCCATCCCGGATTGCCGCGTCAACGGCGATACGGAAAACCGTCTGCCCAATACCAGCAACATCGCCTTCAAGAACGTGGAAGGCGAGGCCATTCTGCTCATGCTGGACCGGCTGGGCATCTGCGCCAGCTCCGGGTCGGCCTGCACGTCCGGCAGCCTTGAGCCCTCGCACGTGCTGCGGGCCATGGGCGTGCCCTTCACCTTCGCTCACGGCTCGGTGCGCTTCTCCCTTTCGCGCTACACCACGGAAGAGGAAGTGGACTTCACGGTGCAGCACTTGCCGTCCGTCATCGAGACGCTGCGCAAGATCTCTCCCTTCAAGGGATAGGGGCTGCTATACCGTAGTGGTTTATTGGGGGGAAGGGGTCCCCTTCCCCCCAGGCCCCCCATCCCTTCCCCAGCGCGCTGTTATTGCGTTTGCCGTTGAAAACGGCGAAACGCGAGGCGGCGGCACAGCGCCGTCCGGCCAAAACCACGCGGAATGACCGCATTTTTCCGCGAAGCGGCAGGCCGCCGCAGGTTTGTGACGCGAAGCGTTGCAACCGGAGAATGCTTGAGAGGAAGGGACAGGGAACGAGTCCATGTCCACCCCGCCCAACTGGTTGGTAAAATTTGTGATGCAACGCTCTTGCCCGCACGCGGGCCTCTCCCGCACGAGGATACCATGAAGCAATGTATGGACGCCGAAAAGCTGCACCGCCGCATCGGCAAGCTTATCGGACAACTCAAGGCCATCGACCAGATGATCGACCGGGATGTCCCCTGCGAGGACGTGCTCATGCAGATCAACGCCGTCAAGGGCGCACTGCACAAGGTCGGCCAGATCATCCTGGAAGGCCATTTGCAGCATTGCGTGCGCGACGGCATCGAGCATGGCGACGCCGAGGCCACCATCGCCGCCTTCGCCAAGGCCATCGAGCATTTTTCCCGCCGCAGCTGAGGCCCCTTTTTTTGCCCGCCCTTGACTACCTATACCCCTATGGGTATAGTGCCTCGCAAGTGAACTTGATTTTCATTTTTTCATGGAGGCATCATGCTCACAGAGGTACGGCAATGGCTGGCTGAGGAACCCCGGCAAGCGGCAGCGCTGGGCGCGTCCGCGCTGGCGTTGATACTGAGTTTTTGCGATGTGCGCATCGGCTGGCTGGACCCGGCCTGGCTGGCGGTCCTGCTTTGCGGCGTGCCCATCCTCCGCGAAGGGGCGGAGGGCCTCTTCACCCGTTTCGACATCCGCGCGGACGTGCTGGTGTCGCTGGCGCTGGTGGCGTCGGTCATTATCGGCGAGATCTTTGCTGCGGGCGAAGTCGCCTTCATCATGCAGCTGGGCGCGCTGCTGGAAGAGCGCACCGTGGCGCGGGCACGGGCCGGCATCGAGCGGCTGGTGCATCTCACCCCGCGCACGGCGCGCCGTCTGGCGGAAGGCGGTACGGAAAGCGTCATCCCGGCCGAGGCCGTGCGGGCGGGCGATACGCTGCGCGTGCTGCCCGGCGAGACCATCCCCGTGGACGGCGTAATTCTTGATGGCCAGACGGCCATCGACCAGTCGGTCATGACCGGCGAATCCCTGCCGGTGGACAAGGGCCCCGGCGACGAGGTCAGCAGCGGCACGGTCAACCAGTTCGGCGCGTTCGACATGCGCGCCGTCAAGGTCGGCGAGGACAGCGCCCTGCAACGCATGATCCGCCTTGTCCAGTCCGCGGACGCGGGCAAGGCCCGCATCGTGCGCCTGGCCGACCGCTGGGCCACCTGGATCGTGCTGACGGCCCTGCTGGCGGCGGCAGGCACCTGGATCATCAGCGGCGAAGTGCTCCGAGCCGTGACCATCCTGGTGGTCTTCTGCCCCTGCGCGCTGGTGCTGGCCACCCCCACGGCCATCATGGCCGCCATCGGCAACGCCACCCGGCACGGCGTCCTCGTCAAGGAGGGGGATGCGCTGGAACGGCTGGCCCGCGTGCGCACCGTGGCTTTCGACAAGACCGGCACCCTCACTTTCGGCACGCCCGGCGTGGCCCGCGTCTACAGCGCCCTGCCCGACCTTGCGCCGCAGGAACTGCTGCGCCTGACCTCCGCTGCGGAAGAACGCTCCGAACATCCGCTGGGCAAGGCCATCGTCCGGCACTTCCGGACAACGGGCGAGAAGGCCGCACAGGCGGAAGACTTCCGCATGCTGCCGGGGCGCGGCGTCAGCGTGCGCAGCGACGGCAGGCAGGTGCTGGCGGGCAATGCTGCCCTGCTGGCTGAAAACGGCATCACGCTGCCGCCGGAACTGGAGGAGGAAGCGCAGGCCGCCCGGCAGCAGGGGCAGTCCCTCGTCTATGTGGCGCTGGACGGCAAGGCGGCCGGACTGGTGGCTCTGGCCGACCAGCTGCGGCCCACGGCGGCGCAGACCCTTGCCGGACTCAAGCGCTGCGGCGTGGAGACCGTACTGCTGACCGGCGACAGCGACGCCGCCGCGCAGAGCGTGGCCCGACAGCTCCCTCTGAGCGGCGTGCGCGCCTACTGCCTGCCGGAGGACAAGCTGAACTGGATACGGCAGCAGGAGGCGCAGGGGCGGCCTGTCTGCATGATCGGCGACGGCATCAACGACGCACCGGCCCTCAAGACGGCCTTGGTCGGGGTGGCTATGGGCGGCGCGGGCAGCGACATTGCCGTGGATGCGGCGGACATGGCGCTGGTGCAGGACGACATCCGCGAGCTGCCGCACATCTTCTCCCTTGCGCGGCGCATGATGCGCACCATCACCTGCAACCTCGGCTTTTCCCTGCTGCTCAACTTCGCGGCTATCTTTCTGGCTATGGGCGGCCTGCTCTCGCCCGTGAGCGGTGCGCTGGTGCATAATGCCGGGTCGGTGCTGGTCATCGTCAATTCCGCCCTGCTCCTGCACTGGCAGGCGCGGGACAGGGCCTGAAGGCGTCGCTTTTTCTGTTGCCCAGATGTGCGCGGTATTTTCTTTCTTGCCGCTGGATAGCGGCTTCAGCCCGGCATCCGGGCGTGGTCGCCTCCCGGCGGGCATATTCTTCTTTTCTCGTCGCTGGCTGGCGGCTGTTGCCCGGCATCCGGGCGTGGTCGCCTCCCGGCGAGGGGCAGGGGGTGAGAGGGGCAAGCCCCTCTACACCCCCTACGACCCCCGTACTCCCCTTGTCCGTGTGGTGGAGGGCGTCACTGTCGCATGTCGTGTTCCCTGTCCGCCGCTCGCCGCAGGGGGCCAATCGGCGCGCATCTTCCCGCTTCGCGGGTGATATGCGCGCCTGCTGCGGCGCTCCCGCTATGCGGGGATCGCCTCCGCGCCCCGGCTCGCTGGGCTGGTGGGATTTTTTCGGCTTTCGCGTTGAAAGGCAGGGAGCATCTTCTCCGGCATGAAGATTCCCTTTTGAACGGTAGAAAGTAACTTTCTCTGTTTTTACGGATACAAGCGATTTTTCTGGCCGCTGGCTGGTGGCTTCAGCCCGGCATCTGGGTGTGGTAGCCTGCGCGGCTGGCGGCAGGGGGTGAGAGGGGCAAGCCCCTCTACACCCCCTACGACCCCCTACTCCCCTTGTCCATGTGGCGGAGGGCGTCACTATCGCATGTCGTATACCCTGTCCGCCGCTCACCGCAGGGGCAATCGGCGCGCATCTTCCCGCTTCGCGGGCGATATGCGCGCCTGCTGCGGCGCTCCCGCTTCGCGGGGATCGCCTCCGCGCCCCGGCTCGCTGGGTTGGTGGGGTTTTTTTTCGGCTTTCGCATTGTACGGCGGGGAGCATCTTCTCCGGCATGAAGATTCCCTTCTGACCGATGGGGAGCAATTTCCTCTGTTGTTACGCGAACAAGCGATTTTTATGTCTCTTGCCGCTGGCTGGCGTCTGTTGCCCGGAATATGGGCGTGGTCGCCTCCTGGCGGCAT
>DWYJ01000034.1 GCA_019118745.1 Candidatus Desulfovibrio gallistercoris
ATGCGCATGCCGGAGGACAGGCGCTGGGTAGAGGTCTGCAGGTTGCCATAGTGGCCGGTCAGAGTGTTGGCAACGTTGGTGGCCATTCCGTTGTGATTGATATACATAACATTCCTCCATGAATGTCTGTATGGGAGTTGATTCGCAGCCCGCATCCTTGCGGGCATAGCCTGTTACCTAGCTTATCGACCCCCCTGTCTGAGCCATTAGGGACGAAAAACATTTTTTTGCAGAAAAAAAGTGTGTGCGGCCAGCCAGGCTGACCGCACACACGACCGTGAACGTTTTGGACCTGCTCCGCCGGCGGCCGGCTTAGCAGGAAGCGCCGACCAGGCGCAGCAGGCGCACCAGCTGGTTGGTAAAGCCGGCTTCGTTGTCGTACCAGACGATGAGCTTGAGCAGGGTGCCGTCCATGACCTGGGTGGTCAGGGAGTCCACCACGCCGCCGTGCGTATCGGCCTTGAAGTCGATGGAGACGAGCGGCTCCTCGCAGTAGCCGAGATTATCCTTGAGCGGCCCTTCGCAGGCAGCCTTGAGGGCGGCGTTCACTTCCTCGGCGGTGGTGCTCTTTTCCAGCTCGCAGGTGAGGTCCACCAGCGAGATGTCGGGGGTGGGCACGCGCACGGCCATGCCGTCCAGTTTGCCCTTGAGGGCGGGGATAACGAGGGCCGTGGCCTTGGCCGCACCGGTGGAGGTGGGGATCATGGACACGGCGGCCGCACGGGCCCGGCGCAGGTCCTTGTGGGAACCGTCAAGGATGCGCTGGCTCATGGTGTAGGAGTGGATGGTGGTCATGAGACCGTGCTTGATGCCGAACACGTCGTTGATCACCTTGGCCGCGGGCGCAAGACAGTTGGTCGTGCAGGAGGCGGCGGAGATGACGCTGTGGGCGGCGGCATCATAAACGGCATCATTGACGCCCATGACGATGGTGGCGTCAGCTTCCTTGCAGGGGGCCGAGACCACGACCTTCTTGGCCCCGCAGGCCAGATGCAGCGCGGCATCGTCCCGCTTCTTGGCGGTGCCGGTGGTCTCCACCACGAAGTCGACGCCCAGCTCCTTCCACTGCCATTCGCCGGTCTTGCAACGGGTCACGGTGATGTGACGCCCGTTGACGATGATGCCGTTCTCGTCATGCCCCACGGTGCCGGCAAAGGTGCCGTAGACGGAGTCATATTTGAACAGATGGGCCAGGGCGGCGTTGTCCGCGCGGGCATTGATGGCGGTGATGACCACGTCCTGCGAGTCCGCCATGAGACGCAGCAGGTAACGACCGATGCGACCAAAACCATTGACACCAAGTTTGACGGCCATTGTGTACTCCTCTTGTACGCTGTCTGAAGAACGGGTTAGGCCTTGCCGGACGAACCCATGACATTGCGGATCTTGTGCGCGACCATCTGCTTGACGGCCTCGCGCGCGGGCTTCAGGTAGGCGCGCGGATCGAAGTCTTCAGGATGCTCCACCAGATGACGGCGGATGGAGGCCGTCAGCGCCAGGCGGATGTCCGTATCCACATTGATCTTGCAGACGCCGAGCGAAGCGGCGCGGCGCAGCATCTCTTCCGGCACGCCCTTGGCCCCGCCGACCTTGCCGCCGAACTTGTTGCACAGCTCCACGAATTCCTGCGGCACGCTGGACGCGCCGTGCAGCACCAGCGGATATTCCGGCAGGCGGCGGCTGATCTCTTCAAGGCGGCCGAAATCCAGTTTGGCCTCGCCCTTGAACTTGTACGCGCCGTGGCTCGTGCCGATGGCGATGGCCAGCGAGTCGCAGCCGGTGCGCTCCACAAAGTCCACGGCCTGGGCCGGATCGGTGTAGACGTGCTCGGCGGAGCTCACATGCTCTTCCACGCCGGCGAGCTTGCCCAGTTCGGCTTCGACCCAGACGCCGCGGGGGTGAGCGTATTCCACCACCTTGCGGGTCAGCGCCACATTGTCTTCATAGGGCAGGTGGGAGCCGTCGATCATCACCGACGTGAACCCGCCGTCGATGCAGGCGGCGCACATCTCGAAATCCGGCCCGTGGTCGAGATGGACCACCACCGGCACGGCGGGATCTTCGGCCAGCGCGGCTTCCACAAGCTTCATGATGTAGGTCTGTCCGGCGTATTTGCGCGCACCGGCGGAGACCTGGAGGATCACCGGGGATTTTTCCTCGGAAGCGGCCTGCATGATGCCCTGGACGATCTCCATGTTGTTGACGTTGAAAGCGCCCACGGCATACTGGCCCTTGTAGGCGGCCGCGAACATTTCTTTCGGCCCGATAAGCGGCATGATTTCCTCCTGAAAGGGTATATGGATCGACATGGACCTGACCCATGTCCGACACTCTTGCGTATCGCCAGCATAGCCCATTTGTGAAAAAAAGGAAATACCCGCCGCAGCGGCGCAAGAAATGACTCCCGCCCCGGCAAGAGGCAGGACGGAGGAAGGAAAGGAGGAAGCAAGCCCTCCATGCTCACGTCAGAGGGCGCGAACGGAAAAGACTCGCCGGTCGGGCGGCGTTATGCTTGCGGAATCTTCGCCGCGGCGCCTTCCCCGGAAAAATGGCAGACCCGGTTCCTGCCGGCATTCTTGGCCGCATACAGGGCACTGTCGGCATGGGCCAGCAGTTCTTCCACATGCGTTATGTCGCCCTGTTCTCGGGAGGCCACCCCCACGCTGATGGTCAGCACGCCGCCCGACGCCAGGCCGGGATGGGGGATATGCAGTTTCTCCACCGCCTCCCGCAGGCTTTCGGCGACCGACATGGCGCCCTCCCGGCCCGTTGCGGTCAGCAGGCCCACGAATTCCTCGCCGCCGTAGCGGAACGTCCTGTCCGAGGCGCGGGCGCAGCTCTGCTTCACCATACGGGCGACCGTCTGCAGGGCCACGTCCCCGGCCAGGTGGCCGAGGGTGTCGTTGTACAGCTTGAAGTTGTCCACATCCACCATGAGGACGGCAAGCGCATTGGTCTGGCGGTCCTGCTGTATGGCCTGGTCCAGCGCGCGCCGGTTGCCGAGGCCGGTCAGGTCGTCCGTCAGGCTCAGGCCGGCAAAGCGTTCCCGCTCCTGTTCCAGCTGGCCGGAACGCTGATGCAGGTCATTGAGGTAGGCGTTGAGGCTCGGCAGGATATCGATGATGTCGGAAAGCTCCTCGATGCAGGTCTTCGGCAGGGCCGCCATGCCCTGCCCGCCGCGCATGTCGCGCAGGACCTCCGTGGTGCGGCGAAGCGGCAGGAAGATCTGCTGCTGGAGGGCCACGAAGAGCAACAGCAGAAAGAGAGCGTTGCCGATGCCGAGTACCGTGAAGACGCTGCGGATGCGGCGAGTCTCGTCGTCGATGGTCTCCATGCCTTCATAGATGCCGCGGGCCTCGACGGAAGAGGCCTCCACGCTCAGGCCCACCAGCACCTGATCGATATCCTTGACGAGCAGGTCAAAATGTTCCTGATAGCGGCCGATCTCCTTCTGCTTCTCGCTGATGTGCTTCCAGGCCTCTTCGATGTCGTCGCAGGGCTTGCGGGTCCCCGGGAGGTCTCCCACATGCTTGCGGCAGGCGGCGAAGAGCCGGATCACGGAGTCGTCGATAAAGGCGTACGACCCCGTCAGGAGCGACAGATATTGCGGCTGCTGCGCCTGGGGGGCGGCCAGCAGCGGAGACTGCGTCTCATCCCAGCCGATATGTTCGGCCAGACGGCCAAGCGCCAGCAGGAAGCGCCATTCCTGCCGCCGAACCTCCTCCACCAGATCAAAAAGCGAGAGTCGCAGGGCCATCAGCTCGTCCAGCAGCGGATAGACCTTGTCCAGCACGGGTTTGAAGCTGGCATTGCCGAAACCGGCATCGGCCAGCAGCATACGCAGGGAAGTGGAGGCCTGCTGGAGCTGACGGGTATTGACCGCATAGCGCATCTGCGAAGCGTTGAGGCGCATATGCTCGATGTTGAGCAAAAACTGCTGGCGTTGCAGGATGTTGGGCAGGTAGTCGTGGGCTGCGGCATTGGCCATGCTTTCGATGCGCTGCAGGGTACTGAGCATGTACACCTGGAAGACGAGCAACACGAGCATGACGAGCAGGGTGGACAGGCCAAAAGTTCTGATGCCGATACGCATGGCCGGCCGCCTTGTTTAATAGATGCTGAAGGAAAAATATTTGCGCATGATGCGCTCATATTCTCCGGTGACGCGCAGCGTGAGGATGGCCTGATTGATGCGCCCCACCAGATCGGGATGTTCCCTGCTGACGGCGATGCAGGACCCGCTGGGGTTCTCCCGCGGGAGGACGGGGTTGCCCAGCATGACGAAACCCGCCCCTTCCGGCGACTTGAGGAAATTCATGCCCGGAAAGCCGTCCATGAGCACTATGTCCACCCGTCCGCTGATTAGCGCGTCCAGCAGGCCCTTGTGGGATTCATATCCTACCACGACGGCCTTGCCCTGCCAGATCCTGCGCAGCGCGAGAAGCTGCATGGAATTATGCTGGGCGGCCAGGACCCTGCCCTCGGCGCCCGCATTTTCGAGACGGATGCCGGGCCTGCCGATATAAAGAGAATGCGAACGGTAATAGCTGTTGGAAAAGAGCATGACGCGCTTGCGCTCTTCCGTCACGCCAAGACCGGCCACCGCCATGTCCAGTGACTGCGAAGCAAGACCGGAGATGACGGCGCGCAGCGGCAGGGCAACGGTATGGCAGCGCGTGTGCAGCTGACGGCAGAGGGCCGCGGCGAACTCGACGTCGAAACCGACCAGATCGCCATGTTCGTCCGTGCAGGAAAAGGGAGGATAGTTCTGCAGGACAGCCACACGCAGATCGTTCCCGGCAAAGGCATCATGGGATGGCTTGCCGAAAAACGCCAGCAGGAACAGCAGACAGAACGTCATGAAAAACCGGCTCAGGGGTAAGCGTTGTTTCATAACAGAACCGCACCGATGCTCTTTCTCCCGCCGGGAACGGCGGAAGGGTCAAAGATCTCTCCTGCATGCAGGGGCAAGCGCCCGTCCGGCAGATACCGGAGTCAACCGCAGGTTATTTTTTTTCATACACGGCAGATGCCGACTCTGCAAGGGCAACGACTTATCCAGCCCAAAATTTCTCTACAGCACATTAAAATAATTATATTTTTAAATACAACCCCTTCTTTTTCGCATACCGCGTCCAGCCCAACGCATGTCCCGGGGGCACCCCGTGCCGCGCCGACTGATCCAGCACGTCACGCAGACCCTCCACACGGCCCCCTACGGCTTGCCGTCCTCATCCAGCATGCCCGTCAGGGCGGTCAGCCCCTGCTCGTCCGTAAAGTCGAAACGTAAAGGCGTAACGGTGATGTAGCCCCGATTGAGCAGGTCCTTGTCCGAACCGGCATTGATGGTCTGCGGGGGGATCTCGCCCACCAGCCACCAGTAGGGCTCGCCACGCGGGTCCTTGCGCTCGAGATAGGCATTCTTCCAGACGGCCCCGGTCTGCGGGCAGACCCGCAGGCCCCTGGCCTCATGCAGCGGTCCACGGGGATAGTTCACATTGATGACCCGGCGCGGCGCAAGCCGGCTCCAGTCGATGCGCGCCGCCAGGGCCACGGCATGGCGGGCCTGCGGCAGGAGGTCGTCATGCGGCGAGGCCACGTCGCAGGAGACGGCCAGGGTGGGCAGCTCCTCGTGCGCGGCTTCCGTGGCCGCGCCCACCGTGCCGGAATAGAGGATGTCCGGCCCCACGTTGGCCCCGGCGTTGATGCCGGACATGACGAGATCCGGCCGCCGCGGCAGCAGGCAGGCAAGGGCGAGCTTCACGCAGTCCGTGGGGGTGCCGTACAGGCCGGTCCCCCTGAAGTCCCCTTCCTCTATGCGTTCGGACCGCAGGGGATCGAACACGGTCAGCGAATGCCCGACGCCGGACTGCTGGCGCATGGGGGCCACCACATGCACCGTATGCCCGACCTCGGTCAGGGCCGTGTACAGGGCGCGCAGGCCCGGCGCGCGGATGCCGTCGTCATTGGTCAAGAGAACATCCATTTGACAATCCCCCGGAAACAAGGAAATGTGAGACAACATGCCCGCTGCGGCGGGCCGCCAAGGGTACTATATGGAAAAAGGTCACCACGTCAAAGAGATAACTCCCCCCTGCGAGGCGCAGGGCGTATTCGCCGTTTCGCAGGCCTCGCTTGCGCAATCCCGCAACGGGCCCTACTGGCGGCTTGCGCTCAGCGACGCCACGGGGACGCTGGAGGCCAAGATATGGTCCCCGCTCAGCACGGAATTCGCCGAGATCCCGGTGGGCAGCCTGGTGGAAGTGCAGGGCAGGGCGGCGCTGTTCCGCGAGCAGACGCAGCTCACGGTCGAACGCCTGCGCGTGCTCTCCGAAGAGGAGGCCGCCACGCTGCCGCCTGCCGCCTTCATGCCCGCAAGTCCCTATGATCTGGACGAGATGATGGCGGAGCTGCACGAACTCATCACCAGGGAGTTCATCCACAAGCCGTGGCGCAAGTTCGTGCAGGCCGTCTTCCGGGATGCGGAGCTGGCCGCGGCCTTCCGGGTCTGCCCGGCGGCCAAGAGCGTGCACCATGCCTACGTGGGCGGCCTGCTGGAACACAGCCTCGGCGTGTTCAAGCTCTGCCGCCGTCTGGCTGATCAGTATGCCGAACTGGACAGACAGACGCTGCTGGCCGGGGCCATCTTCCACGATATCGGCAAGATCCGGGAATTTTCCGGCGGCCTGGTCAATGATTATACCGACGAGGGCCGCCTCATCGGGCATCTGGAGCTCGGCATCGAGATGCTCGCGCCCTTCTGGCAGAAGGCCGGACTGGAAGAGGGGCTCGTGCGCCACCTCAAGCACCTCATCCTCAGTCATCATGGCGAACCGGCCTTCGGCGCCGTGCGTCTGCCGCAGACGGCCGAGGCTCTCGTGCTGCACTATGCGGACAATATCGACGCCAAGATGGCCCAGTGCCGCGGCCTGTTCGCCGCGCTGGAGGCGGAGGAGGGCTGGACGCCCTATCAGTCCACACTGAGCCGGGCCCTGTTCCGGGGGCCGCGCACGCCGCAGACAGCCCCGGCGGAAAAGGAACCGCGCAAGAGCCGCCAGCGCCCCGCGGACGACAACCTTCTTTCCCTGTTGTGAGGAGGCCGGTCATGTTCATCACCTTTGAAGGCATCGAAGGTTCCGGCAAGTCCACGGCCCTGCTCCTGCTGGCGCAGGAACTCGAACGCCGCGGTTTCGACGTGCTGCGCACCCGCGAGCCCGGCGGCTGCGGTCTGGGCCGCGCCATACGTCCCATCCTGCTGGACGCGCGCACGCGCAGCCTCAACATGCGGGCCGAACTCTACCTCTTCCTGGCGGACCGGGCCCAGCACGTGGCCGAGGTCATCCGCCCGGCGCTGGAGGCCGGGCAGATCGTCCTCTGCGACCGCTATACCGACTCCACGCTGGCGTATCAGGGCTACGGACGGGGACTCGACCCGGAAAAGCTGCGCCGCATCAATGAGATGGCCACGGGCGGCCTTGCCCCCGACCTGACGCTGCTCATGGATCTGCCCGTGGGCCTGGGACTGGAACGGGCCGGGCTGCGCAATCAGCGGCAGGGCACCGTGCTCTCGGAAGGACGTTTCGACGCCGAGAGCATGGATTTCCACGAGCGCGTACGGCAGGGCTACCTTGCCCTGGCCGAGGAAGAACCGCAGCGCATCGCCTGCATCAATGCCGAACAGCGGCCGGAGGACGTGCTCCTGCAGGCGCTCTCCGCCGTGGAAGATTATCTGGGCCGGAGCGGCCGCGGCCTCGAACCCTGAAACCGGAAGCCGGAGAACTCCGGCCGTCCGCAATACCCGGATACGCGCACGCCTGGGGCCTTTTGCCTTTGAAAAGGCAAAACGCGAGGCGGCGGCACAGCGTCGCCCGGCCGAAACCAGGCGCAAAAACCGCGGTTTTCCGCGAAACGCCAGGCCGTATGGTTTGAGACGCGAAGCGCTTCAAACGGATAATGCCTTATGTGGAGCCTGTCACATGATGGAAATCTATACGCTTACCATGCTCGATAACGGCAACATGACCTATCAGCCCCGCCAGGACCCTGCGCTGGAACAGGCGCTGGCGGCGGGCGAACTGCCGGCGGGGCATGTGCTGGTCAACCGTCTGGGCGATCCCGAACTGCTGCATTGCGCCGTCTGCCGTCGCGAAGACGGCGCGGGCGGCTGCTTCCTCCTTGAGGACGGCGGCGGACTGCTCATGGCCGTGGTGGCGGAAAGCAACCTGGCCTATGCGCTGGGCCTGGGGCTGTTCGGCCCCATGGTCTCCGAAGCCCGCTATGCGGCGGACATCTTTGAAAACGGAGCCGATGACGATGACGAGCTTTAGCGCCGCGCGGCGTCTGGGCGTGGTCTTTTTCCCGGCCTTCGACTGGGCCATCTCGCCCACGCATCCCGAACGGGAGGAGCGCCTGCTCTACACGCGGGACCAGCTGCTGGAAGAAGGCCTCTTCGATATCCCCGGCATCACGGAACACCGGCTGGACATGGCCGATCACCGCCTGCTCGAACGCGTCCATTTCTGCCTGCCCTCGGTGCGGGCCGTGTGCACGGATTCGCACCTCGCCTCGGCGGGCGGGGCCATCACCGCCGCCCGGCTGGTCATGGAAAAGAAGGAAGACAAGGCCTTTGCGCTCGTGCGCCCGCCGGGACATCACGCCATGCGGGTGGTGCACGGCAATCGCGGCTTCTGCAACATCAACAACGAGGCCGTGATGGTGGAGTACATCCGCGACCACTATCCGCACCCCGACGGCCGCCCCCTGCGCATCGCCATCGTGGATACGGACGTGCATCACGGCGACGGCACGCAGGACATTTTCTGGAACGACCCGTATACGCTCTTCATCTCCCTGCATCAGGACGGGCGCACCCTCTATCCGGGCACGGGCTTCCTCACGGAATGCGGCGGCCCGGCGGCGCTGGGGCGTACGGTCAACATCCCCCTGCCGCCCGAAACGGCGGACTCAGGCTATCTCTATGCCATCCGGCATGCGGTGCTGCCCATCCTGGAGGAATTCAAGCCGGACCTCATCATCAATTCCGCCGGGCAGGACAATCACTTCACCGACCCGCTGGCCAACATGAAGCTGTCCGCCCAGGGCTACGCGGCCCTCAATGCGGCGCTCGATCCCGATATAGCGGTGCTGGAAGGCGGCTACGCCATCCGCGGCGCGCTGCCCTACGTCAATATGGGCATCTGTCT
This sequence comes from Candidatus Desulfovibrio gallistercoris, assembly GCA_019118745.1. Classification (GTDB taxonomy): domain Bacteria; phylum Desulfobacterota; class Desulfovibrionia; order Desulfovibrionales; family Desulfovibrionaceae; genus Desulfovibrio; species Desulfovibrio gallistercoris. Next base: position 9,204 of record DWYJ01000034.1, read on the forward strand.
GGCGCTGGCGGGCCTGCCCGCCGACGACATCCGCGAACCGCAATGGACGCCGCAGAGCGAACGACAGAGCGCCCGCGTCACCGACTATATCGCCGGGCTCTGCGAGGCCGTGGTGGACGGCTACCGCAATCCTCCGTCCTGCCCCGATGAAGGCGCGGAGGAACGCCGGGCCGACGGCGTATGGTGGAGCCGGAGCAAGCATATCTTCTATGATACGGACATGCTGCGTGAACAGCAGCGGGAAAGCTGGCGCATCTGCCCGCACTGCACCGGGCTGGGACGTTTCGAGACGAGCTCCGAGCGCGTGCGCCGCTCCCTGTGCCTGCTTTTGCCGCGCCAGGCCTGCGAGCACTGCCGCCGCGTGGCGGAAAACGAGGCCGACGCGGCCCGCAAGAGCGGCCGCTACGCCCATGTCCTCCTGCTGGACGGCGACGCCCGCGACGGCGGCTAGGGCCTGTTAGCATTATTCGCTGTCTGTTTGGGGGGAGAGGGCCCTCTTCCCCCTCCTTTCCCTTGCACGCTTTTACCGAGGGAAGAATCAGGGACACGAGACACCCCGTGCCCAACAGCAAGCGGATCGCATACAGCTTTTTGCCTTATTTATTTAAATTATTTGTAAAATTTGTACTGACAGCCCCTAGGTGACGCAGGGATCTTACAGGCATCGACAGCAACGCGAGGGGTTTCCCTTCCCCCCAAACAGAGAGCGAATAGCGTTAACAGGCCCTAGCGGCCGCCGCCGTCCTTTGCGGGCTTGCGGCCGGGACGGAAGGGCCAGGGCGCGCGGGCCTCGCCGTCAGGGGCGGGACGCCGCCGGGCGTCTGAGCGCCTTCTGTCCCCCTCGTCCGGGGATGCGGCGCGCGCGTTGCCGCGTCCGGCGTCAGGCCGTCCGAAATGCGGCATGAGGATGCGGTGCTGGCGCAGGCGGTCGGCATCGCTGCGGGCCACATAGAGCGGCTCGCCGCTTTCGTCGCAACCGGCGTAGAACATGGCCGTGGCCAGACTGCCCGGCGTGGGGATGAAGCACTGCGTCTGCTGCGGGCTCCAGTGACGGCGGGCCAGCCACTGGGCCAGCGTGCGCATGTCTTCGTCCGTACAGCCGGGGAAACCGCTCATGAGATAGGGGATGACGTACTGTTCCCGGCCCAGACGGCGGCTCTGGCGCACGAAACTTTGCAGGAAGGCTTCAAAGACCTCGAGGGGCGGCTTGCGCATGCGTTCCAGCACCCGTGGCACGCAATGCTCCGGGGCCACCTTGAGCTGCCCGCCGGTGAATTCGCCGGTATAGGCGGCCAGCGCGTCAGGCTCGCGCAGGGCAAGGTCCGCCCGCACCCCGCTGGCCACGCGCACCTGCCGTACGCCGGGCAGGCGCTGTACGGCCCGCAAGAGCTCCACATGGCGCATCTGCGGCGTGATGAAGGAACGGCAGACCGTGGGGAAACAGCAGCTGGCGCGGCGGCAGCGCGGACTGCGCCCGTCGGCCAGACGTTCGCTGTCCAGCGCGCAATGGCCCTGCCACATATTGGCCGTGGGGCCGCCCACGTCGGAAATGGCAAGACCGCCGCGGCGCGAGTTGCTGTTTTGCGCAAGCTCCGCCGCCTCGGCAAGGATGGAGTCCTGCGAACGGGAGGAGATGCGCCGCCCCTGATGCAGGGCCAGCGAACAGAAGGAGCATCCGCCGCCGCAGCCCCGGTGACTGGTGATGCTCGTGCGCAGCATCTCCTCGGCCGGAACGGGCTCAGTGTAGGCGGGGTGCGCCTTGCGGGTGAAGGGCAGGCTGTAGAGGGCGTCCATCTCTTCCGTCGTCAGGGGCGCGGCCGGACGGGCCAGCACCACGGCGCGATTGCCGCCCACCGGCTCGAAGGCCCAGCGGTCGAGGCCGTGCACCTGCTGTTCCAGCAGGCGCGTCTGCCGCAGAAGCTGGGCGGGATCCTCTTTCAGCTGTTCATGTGAGGGCAGAAGGATGCCCGTGCCGCCCGCCAGCTCCGGCGGCAGACCGGCGGGCAGGCCGTCCGCATCGAGGCTGTCCATCCAGACCGAACCGTCGATGCCGCGTATGTCCCTGCCCTCCCGCAGGCGGCGGGCGCATTCCAGCACGGCGCGCTCGCCCATGCCGTAGAGCAGCAGATCCGCCTTGGCGTCCATGAGGACGGAGCGCCGCAGGCTGTCCGTCCAGAAATCGTAATGGCTGACCCGGCGCAGGGAGGCCTCGATGCCGCCCAGGATGACCGGCAGACCGGGGAAGGCCTGCCGCGCCAGATTGGCGTAGACGATGCAGGCCCGGTTGGGGCGGGCTCCGGCCCGCCCTCCGGGCGTATAGGCGTCGTCATGACGTTTTTTGCGGAAGGCCGTGTAGTGGGCCAGCAGGGAATCCAGCGCGCCGGCGCTGATGCCGGCGAACAGGCGCGGCCTGCCCATGACCAGCAGATCGTCCGGGCTTTCCCAACGGGGCTGACAGACCAGCCCGGCCCGGAACCCGTGCGCCACCAGCCAGCGGCCCAGCAGCACGCTGCCCATGGCATAATGGTCCACATAGGCGTCCCCGCTGATAAGGAGCACATCCAGCTCCTCCCAGCCCAGCGCGTCCATCTCCCGCCGGCTCATGGGCAGGAATTCCGGCTGCGGCGCGCCGAACGGCGTGCGCTTCGCCACGACGGTCTCCACCGGGGGCTCGGGCGCGGCGGCAAGATCGACGCCGGGGCAGGCGGCCCGGCGGCCGGGCTGGGGAAAGGGGACGTTACGCGGCATGGTCGGGCATCCTTATCCGGCTACTTCGCGGGCGGCATGACCAGCGGCACGTCCTCGCCCGCGGGCGCGGCGGGAGCGGCCTCCTTCTGGGCGGGAGCGGGCATGCCCGCGCGGCCCTTGGCGTGATCGACCGCAAAGCCGTACCATTCCTTTTCACTGATGTTGCCGTCCTTATCCGTATCGATGGCGGCAAAGGCGGCTTTCTGCATGTTGGGATAGGCGGCGAAGAATTCCTTTTCGCTGACTTTGCCGTCCTTGTCCGTATCCATCTTGGCGAACTTTTCCGCGGCAGCGCCGTGGCCGGACTCCATGCCCGGCATGGCGAAAGCGGCGGCGGGAAGCGAGAGGGCAAAGGCGCACAGGGCGGCGCAGGCTGTCATGGCAAAGGGGAAGTGTTTCATGGGGAGTCTCCAGTCCGGGACGCGGCCCGGTCGGTGGGGGGATGAAAAAAAGCTCAGTCAGTCAGGGACGCTATGAAGACTTGCATGTCGTCCGGCTGACCGGGCTTGTGATCCTCAGGGTAAAGCAGGGCGGACATGTAAAAAAGCGAGTCCAGGCGCAGAGCATTGTTGGCGCTGGCCGAAAACGCACGCAGGCGATGGTGCAGGCGTTCGCGTTCCTGCGCGTCCATATCCGCGGGCAGGGCTTCCAGCAGGGGAGCGACATCCTCCTTGATGGCGGCCAGCAGGCGGGCCTTTTCGTGCATGCCCTCGGCATGACCGGGCAGGTCGCCCTTTTCCAGACAGGCCAGGGCCCGCCCTTCGGCCGCCATGACGGCGGCATGGCGCTGTTCGAGCCATTCCCGCAGCGCGGCGCAAGGGGTAGCAGACATACGTATTCCTCCAGATGGACGAAAGGGGCGCAGGCCGAAAGGAGGTCGAGTCCCGGCCGTGCGCCCCTTCCGCAGTGCAGGTACCGCCTCCGTCAGGAGGCGGAAAGGCGTTAATCCCAGTGGCGCTTGTCCTCGATGGGACGGATCTGCGGCGGCAGGCTGCCAGGCGCAAGGATCTTCAGTTCGGGACGCAGCTTGATCTTCTCGCGGAACTGATGCAGCAGCTCTTCCTCGCGCTTGAAGCCGCTGGTCTCGATGAAGAGCGTCATCTCGTCGATGCCGCCGGGGTTGGTGACTTCGATCTGCCAGCGCTTCACTTCCTCGAAGCGGCTCATGACCTGTTCCACCTGATGCGGGTAGACGAACATGCCCATGATGCGGGCCGTGGTGTCCACGCGGCCCACGATGCTGCCCAGGCGCGGGCTGGTGCGGCCGCAGGCGCAGGGGCTGCGGTCGATGTAGGACAGGTCGCCCGTGGCAAGGCGGATGAGCGGATAGGTCTTGTTGAAGGCCGTCACCACGATCTCGCCCACTTCGCCGTCCTTGAGCGGGATGCCCGTATCGGGGTGGCAGATCTCCACATAGCAGCGGTTGGCGATGTGCAGGCCGGTCTTGTGGAAGCACTCGTAGCCGATACAGCCCACGTCCGCCGTGCCGTAGCCCTGGCGCATGATGAGGTCGTACTTCTTTTCCATCTGGGAGCGCATCTTTTCGGAAAGACGCTCGCCGGTGACGAAGGCCACTTCGAGGAAAAGATCCTTGCGCAGGTTGAGGCCCTTCTCCTCGGCCTTCTGGGCAAGGTGCATGAGGAAGCTCGGCGTGCCCACATAGCCGCAGACGCGCAGCTTCTGCATCACGTCAAGCTGGGTGGTGGCATCGGACGGGCCGGCGGGGATGACCGCGCAGCCCAGATTGCGCAGCGGTTCCTCGAACATGAGGCCCGCGGGCGTCAGCTGATAATTGAAGGTGTTCTGCACGGCGTCGCCGGGCCTGAAGCCCACGGAATAGAAGGCTTCGGTATAGCCCCAGTAGTCCTCGGCGCGGTCTTCCGGGTCAAAGATGGGGCCGGGAGAAAGGAAGATGCGCTTCAGATCCCCGATGTCCTTGGTGAGCAGGCCGCCCAGACGCGGGCCCATGGACTGGAGGAAGATGAGCTCTTTTTTCTTGAGGATGGGGATATGTTTGATGTCGGAGAGGGTCTTGAACTTCTCCACATTGAATTGCGCGCGGTCAAAGCGCTTCTTGACGTCTTCCGAATAACGGTAGGCGTAGGAAAGCAGTTCCTTGAGCTGAATCAGGCAGTACTGGCGGCGCTCGCTTTCGTCGAGCACTTCGCGGCGGCTGTAAATGCCTTCGGTGCGGTCTTTGCGGGTCATGGCTTCACCTTGTCAAGGTTTTTGGAGAGTGCCCTGTGTTAGCCAATTGCTATGGATTTTGCAAGAACTTTTTTTTAAATACAATCATTTCAATGCATTATTTGACACTTTCAACAGGTGTCGCCTCCGCCTGCAAGGCGCGGCGGCGCAGGATGCGGCGCTTGAGGCCGTCATAGACCGGTTCGCCGCCCAGACGCGACGCCACCAGCGAGGCCGTCACGGCCGTCAGGAGGACGGCGGGCGCGGACAAGGGACAGCGCGCCATCTCCACCACCAGCGCCGCGCCGGTGAGCGGCGCGCGCACCGTGGCGGCGAACATGCCCCCCATGCCCAGCACGAGCAGCAAGGGGATCTCATCGGCATGCAGCCAGCCCTGTTCCAGCAGCGGAGAGGCCACGCAGGCCCCCAGCAGGCTCCCGGCCAGCAGCATGGGCATGAGCAGCCCCCCGGCCACGCCGGAGGCGAAGCTCAGACCGGAATAGGCGATCTTGCCGAGCAGCAGGAGCAGCAGGAAGCCCAGCCCGTTGCCCAGCAGCACGGGAGAGGCCAGATCGAGCGTCTCGACGCCCACGCCCCCCACGAGGCGAGGCGCAACGGCCAGCAGCAGGGCGCTCAGGCCGAAGGGGAAGGCCGTGCGCAGCCACGGCGGCAGCCAGGTCAGGGAGTCCTGCCAGAGGGTCAGGCGAATGATGACGGCATTATAGAAGAGCCCGGTCAGGCCGCAGAGCAGGCCCATGCCCAGCGCAAGCCCGTATTGCGGAAGCGCCGCATCCTTCCAGACCGCAAAGGGGAAGACCGGCCCGAAATCGAAAAAGAGGAAAAGCGCCGCCCAGGCCCCGACGGCCGAGAGCGCCGCAAAGACGAGCAGAGGCAGGCCCAGCGGGCTGCGCATCTCCTCGAAGGCGAAGAGCATGCCCGCCACCGGCGCGCCGAAGGCCGCGGTGAGCCCGGCCACGCTGCCGCCCACGAGGAAGCGGGAGTACTGCTCCTCCGGGCTGTGCCAGAGCCGCCCGACGCCCGCCCCCACGCAGGCGCCCATCTGGATGCACGGGCCTTCCCGCCCCACGGAAAGGCCGGCGCTCAGGGCCGCCAGCGTGGCCACGAACTTGCGCCAGAGCACGCGCCGCCAGCGCATGGGCGGCAGGAGCCCGGCCGCCATGAGCTCCACCTGCGGTATGCCGCTGCCGCTGATGAGCGGTTCCTGCCGCAGCAGGAGGTGGGCGAGCGCCGCCAGCAGGGCCAGCCCGCCGAGGATGCAGGCCCAGGCCCACGGGCTGTCCGCAACATAGAGTTGCAGCCAGAAGGAGGCATACAGGCGGAAGGTGTCGTACAGCTGGCGGAAGAGGCCGATGATGCCGCCGGCGATGAGGCCCGTCAGCAGGGCCTGCCCGCAGAGACGCCAGGCCCCGAGGCGCTGGAGCTGCTGCGCCTCCCGCAGGAGGAAAGGCAATGGATGGGGATGGTTCATACGCGGTCCCTGTGGCTGGAAGGAGCCGGAAAGCGGCCATGCGCGCCGCTGCCGGGCCGGGGGAGTATGCCGCCGCTGCGGGGAGAATTCAAGCGCCGGGGAAAAAGATGAAAAAAGGACTTGCCAAACGCACCGACTTGGCGTAGAAGCATTTTTGTCACGACGGTTCGCCGTCAGGGCCGAGGTAGCTCAGTTGGTAGAGCAGGGGACTGAAAATCCCCGTGTCGGCAGTTCAATTCTGTCCCTCGGCACCATGAGGAAGGTAAGGCCCATGCTCCGGCATGGGTCTTTTTTTGTTGTCTTGCGCCCTTTTCGGAATCAAAACTACCCACAGAGCGGGTGGTTTTCTGTTTCGTGCCCTGGCGCTCAACGAGATGATGCCGTCAGATCATATTTACCTGATAACTATACGGCACCTTTGGTTTGCCGACACTATCTAGAGCGGATTCGCATTGAAATCGTGTCCAGTTTCCATGCTGACGCTGCCCTCACACTACGGAAAAAGCGTGGTTTTTTCCGTGTGTTCGGTTGCGGGTAGTCGCTCTCGCGACTACCAGAGCAATCCACATTTTCAATGTGGAATTGCTCTAAAAAATTTTTATTCAATCAAAAATTGGAGCCCCAGGAGCAACACGAACGTCAGCAGGACATGGGCGATGACACTTTTGCGCCTGCAGGAAAAGGGGAGCAGGCACAGCAGCAAGCCGAGAAGCATCCACGCCACAAAAAACCAGCCTACCGCAAGGCTGGCTCCATACGAAAGCGGTTCATGCCCCGCTATTCTGGCATATTCCGCAACGCTGGCATAGCGTGAGGGGTTGAGCTGGTCGAGCAGGGTCTCCTCCCCCAGCACCCATGCCGTAAACGCGCAAAAGCCCGCCCAGAGGATACGTCCGAGAGCGCATATGCCGGCGTAAAGATGACTGTCCCTCATGCTCATTTTCCCACCATCCGGTTTCAAGGCAAAACGCGCGGCGGCTCTGCGCCACACGGGCAAACCTGAGCGGAACACCGCGTTTTTTCCGCAAAACGCCAGACCGCAGGGTTTTCAAACGAAAGATGCCACCGAGGACATGCCCGCCGATCTCGCCCGGCGACATGCCCACGACGGCATCATCGGCTTGGTTACCGCCCACCTTCCGCCTTCGGCAGTTCATCCAGATACTCCTGCGCTTCGTCGTATCCCTGTGCGGCAGCCTTGCGGAGCCATTGGACGCCCTCCTTCTTGTCCTGCGGTATGCCGTCGCCCGTGTAGAGCATGATGCCCAGATTGTACTGGGCTTCGGCATGCCCCTGTTCCGCCGCCTTGCGGTACCAGTAAGCGGCCTTCTCCAGATCCTCGGGGACGCCCAGGCCAAGATCGTAGAAGCAGCCCAGCATGTGCTGCGCATCCATGCTCCCTTGTTCCGCCGCCTCATGGTACAAGTGGATCTGCGAGTGGATCTGCGACGCGTAGTCGGAGGCAGCCAGGACTTCGGTCTGCATCGGGCCGGGCTGGATGACGCAGAGGGCGATAAGGACAAGACTCATGCCGAGTGCGGCGGCGAAACGCCGCGAGAAGGGGATAGACGCAGGCAGTTTTCGGGACATGGTTTTCCTCCTGTACGACCCGTGGGCCGGTGGTTAGGGTGTGAGGCTGTCGGGAGAGATCCCCCGGAGGACGCCGCCCCGCTCCGAACGGGCGCGTGCGGGCCGGGGACCTCGTTTATTTTTCCTTTTCCTGCTTCAGCAGACAGGGCGGCTGGCGCCGCGCCACAGCATGGCCCTGCTCCGCCGCCTTGCGTTCGCCCTTTGTCAACGGCAAAACGCAAGGCCGTATGGTTTGAACAGCGAAGCGCTTCAAGCGGAAAATGCTCTACTCCTGCCGCCCCTGCGCCCGGGTCGCCAGGGCGGTGGCCTGCTGCCGGGCCCGGGCCTGCTGTTCGGGCGTCAGCTGCCCTTCAAGGGCGGCCTTCAGACTTTCCGCTCCGGCTTCCGGCGTCTCCCCGTTGCGGAGAGCCGCCTGCAGCTGCAGGAAGGTATACGCCTGAAGGGCATCTTTTGTGACGCCTCTGCCCTTGGCGTAACACATGGCCGTTTCCAGCGCCGCTCCGGCATGCCCCTGTTCCGCCGCCTTGCGGTACCAGACGGCAGCCTGCAGTTCATCCTGCGGGATGCCGTCGCCCACATCATACATGCGGGCCAGACGGTACTGCGCCTCCACGTGCCCCAGCTCCGCCACACTGCGGTACAGAGCTGCCGCCTGCATCCCGTTCTGCGGCACGCCTTCGCCCGTGTCGTACAGACGTGCCAGCCGGAAGCGGATCTCGGCATCCTGCAGGTGCTGCACCGCCAGCGCATACCACACATACGCCCAGGCCTTGTCCTGCTCCACGCCGTCCCCGTCATCGTACAGCATGCCCAGCCGGAATTGAGCCTCGCCATGCCCCTGTTTCGCCGCCTTGCGGTACCAGACGGCGGCCGCGGCCTTGTCCTGCTCCACGCCGTCGCCCGTATGGTAGAGCCTGGCCAGCGCATATTGGGCGTCGACATATCCCTGCTCCGCCGCCTTGCGGTACCAGACGGCGGCCTCGGCCTTGTCCTGCGCCACGCCGTCGCCCGCCTGACAGAGCGCCCCCAGCGCATATTGGGAGGCGGCATGCCCCTGCTCCGCAGCCTTGCGGTACCAGACGGCGGCCTCGGCCTTGTCCTGCTCCGCGCCATCGCCACGGGAGCACAGTTCCCCCAGGCGGGCAGCGGCTCCGACATGTCCCCGTTCGGCGGCCAGCCGGTACATGGCGAGGGCTCCGGGCATGTCCGGCCGGTCATCATCGATGCCATGTTCATACATGCCGGCCAGCTGGAAGCAGGCTTCGGCGTTGCCCTGTCCGGCCGCCTCCTTGAACCAGTACGTGGCCCTGCGCCTGTCGGCGGAGATGAGGCCTCGCCCGGTCAGGAAGACCTTCCCCAGCTCCAGCTGCGCTACCGCCTCGCCCTCCTTGGCACGCCGGACACACTGCTCATACGCGTCTTCTCCCTCCCAGGCGAACAGTCCGGACACATCCCTATCCTCGTACCGCCACAGCTTCTTGAGCTTTTTGATGAGACCGGCAAGCGACATCCTGTCCGGTTCCTGCGGCCGCAGCGCGGGCACCATGAGGACGGCAGCCTGCTGCCGGGCCTGAGCCCGCTGCTCCGGCGTCAACTGCCGTTCAAGGTCGTCCATCAGCTTTTTCGCTTTTGCCGCCGGCGTCTTTTCATCACGGAGGGCCATATGCAGGAGCAGGAAGACGCAGGCCTGAACGGGGTCCTTATCCACGCCTGTCCCCCGGGCGTAACGGTCGGCCATCTCCAGCGCCGCTCCGGCATGCCTCCCCGCCGCGGCCTTCCTGAACCAGGACGTCGCGACGGCCTGCTCCTCACTGGTGCGCCTGCCCCGGCTGTAGAGCATGCCCAGACGATATTGGGCCAGGACATGGGGACGATACATCGTCGCCCATTCATAATACTTCCGGGCCATGGCCTCGTTCTGCTCTATGCCCTCGCCCGTCTCGTGCAGACGGGCCAGCTGATATGCGGCCTCCGCATTGCCCCCGTACATCGCATGGCCAAACCATGTGGCAGCCAGCTTGATGTCCCACGGTACGCCGTCGCCGCGGGCATACATCATGCCCAGGCGCAGCTGGGCCTCGGCATCGCCCCGTTCGGCGGCCTTGCGCCGCCAGTTCACCGCTTCCGCCGTGTCCCGCGGGATGCCGTCGCCCTCGGCGAACATCCGCGCCAGCCGCTCCAGGACCACGGGATATCCCGCTCTCGCGGCCTCGTGGTACCATCCGGCTGCCCGCGCCTTGTCCTGCGGCACGCCCTCGCCCGTCTCGTACAGGTACCCCAGCAGGCAGGCGGCGGCGGCATCGTGACGTTCCGCCGCCTTGCGGATCCAGCCCACCGCCTGCGCCATGTCCTGCGGCACGCCGCTCCCCAGAGCGTACATGATGCCCAGATAGCGCATCGCTTCGGGATCGTCGTTCTGCATCGCCGCGGGGAACCAGCGGACCGCCTGCATCCTCCCGTCCAGGTCTTCATCCCAGACGTCCAGGATGCCCAGGCACAGCTGCGCACCGAAACACCCCTGTTCCGCCGCCTTGCGCAGCCAGAAGGAGGCCCCCTCCTCATACTCGAAGCGGAGATAGCAGATGCCCAGACGGAACTGGGCATTGACGTCCCCCTGCATGGCTTGGGGCAGCAGCCTGGCCTCGAAACGGAACTGGACTTCGTCCCCCTGCTCGGCTTCGGGCAGCACGTCATCCATGGAGGGCTCCACCTCCAGTTCTTCCTCCACAAGACGCGCGTACGTTTCCCAGCCGTCCTGCTCCCACCCCGTCAGGTCCAGCCTGACAACAAGGGCGACGCCGAGGACGGCAAGAGCGACAACGAGGAGTATGCTCCTGACGGAAAGCGAGCCGCCGCGTTTCTCCAAACCGGTATTGTCCCCTCGCCGAAGAGAGGAAGGGGGGTGCGTCTTCATGAAAGATCTCCCTGCCCGGCACTCAGGCCGCCGGGCGTTGGTGGACGGCGCGACTCAGAACCATACCCGCTGCCGGATGACGGTGAACACATCGTTCCGCCGCTGCCACTGCTCCTGAACGACCTTAGGGGCCAGCGTCTGATCGCAATAGCGTCTCAGGGCCACCTCGATATTGGACAGCGGCTTCGTTTCGTCGCGCAGTGCTTCATACATGAACAGATAGAACATGGTGTCGACATCGCTCTGCTGCGTACCCTTGCCGAGGAAGCTGCAGCGTATCAGTATCCGGGCCGCCTCGGCGCTGCCGTATTCCATGGCCTTGTAGAAGCGGGCCACGGCCTGCTCCCTGTCCTCGGGCATGCCGTCTCCGTTCCAGAGGGCATAGCCTTCAGCAAGCAGGCCCGACGCCATATCGTTGTCCTTCGGTCGGGCCTCCCCGGCCGTTCCGGGACTGGGGACAAGGTCCGGGATCAGCCGCGTCAGCTCGGCCTGCGCCCGGCTGTCGCCCAGTCTGGCCCCCTGATGGTAGCAGTAAAGACTTTCGTACAGGTCACGCGGCACGCCGTCGCCCTTGTCGTACATCCGACCCAAAGTAAAGAGGGCCTCGCGCTCGATGGCCGGGACTCCGGCGAAGACGGCGGCGACCATCTGCCTGATGATCGGCGGATACTTGCGGCCGTCCGCTTCCAGACTCGCCAGCTCGGCGGCGGGATCGGGCACGAGCCGGACCAGCGCGGCGCAAAGGGCGGCCATCCTGACCGTTCCCCTTGCCGTCAGGTCCGTTTCCGCCGCTTCGAGCGCCAGCTCCGCTCTGGCTGCGGTCATGCGGATCTTCAGGAGCCTGTGGATGAGAGCGCTGTATTTCCTCAGATCGGCAAGATCCACCCCAAGCGTCCGCAGCGCGTCCAGCGCGTCGGCGGACTGGCTGGCCTCCTCGCTGAGCCGGTAATACCATGCGGCGGCCAGCGGCGTGTCGCACGGCAAGCCGTCGCCTCCGGCATGGAGGCGCGCCAGCTCCCGCAAGGCATGCTCGTCTCCCCGCCACAGCGCCCAGTGCTGCCAGAGGAGCGCCTTGCCCATGTCGCGGGGGACGCCGTCGCCTGCGGCATAGAGGCGCGCCAGCTGGGAGGGGGCCTCGTCGTCGTCCCGCAGGGCCGCCTCACGGAAGCAGCGCACGGCCTGCGCCATGTCGCGCGGCACGCCGTCGCCTGCGGCATGGATCTTCCCGAGCGTGTTCAGGGCCGCTCCGGCCTCCTTGTCGTCGCGCCGTTCCGCCAGCTTGCGGTACCAGTGGATGGCCTGCGCCACGTCGCGAGGGATGCCGTCGCCCGTATGGTACATGTGGGCCAGCGCCTTCTGGGCCTCGACGTCGTCCTGTTCCGCGGCCTTGCGGTACCAGACGGCGGCTTCGGCCTTGTCCTGCGGCACGCCTATGCCGTCCCGGCACATCCGGGCCAGCTGAAGCTGCGCGGCGGCATGCCCCTGCGCGGCGGCCTTGCGGAACCATTGGACCGCCTGCGCAGCGTCCTTTTGCAGGCCGAATCCGCCTTCCGCAAGCGCCGTGCCCAGATCGTGCTGCGCGCCGGCATCGCCGGCCTGGGCGCGCTGCAGGAGAGCCTGATACGCGGAGCCCTCGTGGTTCCGCCGGACATTGTCCGCGCAGGCTGTGCGGATAGCGTCCCGCTGTATGGCTTCCACGGCTTCCTGAAGCCCCTGATTGGCCGCCTTGAGGAACCAGTAGGCCGCCTTGTGCGCGTCCGGGGGCACTGCGGTACCTTCCTCATACAGGAGCCCCAGATGGTACTGGGCTTCGGGGTGGCCCTGTTCCGCGGCCCGGCGGAACCACTCCAGGGCCTGCACCCTGTCTTGCTTCAAGCCGTCGCCTTCAAGATACATGAGGCCCAGATCGTAGCAGGCGATCTCGTGCCCCCGCTCGGCGGCCTTGTGGAACCATTGAGCGGCCTTTTTCCTGTTCCGCGGCACGCCGTCGCCCGTGTAATAGAGGAAAGCCAGCCAGAATTGGGCGAGCGTATACTCTTTTTCGGCGGCCTTCCTGAACCATTTCGCCGCCTGCTCCGTGTCCTTCGACACGCCTTCGCCGCGGGCGAAGATCTCGCCCATACGGCACATGGCGCCGGGCAGCCCCTGCTCGGCGGCGCGCTGGAACCAGTACAGCGCCCGATCGGCGTCGCGCGGCACGCCATCGCCTTCGGCATACAGGAACGCCAGATGGAATTGCGCCTGGTCATGGCCCTGTTCGGCGGCCGCTTCGTAGTATTCCGCCGCCCGGGTGTGGTGCGCCCAGCGAAATTTCTTGGCGAAGTGGAACATTTCCCCGGAGTGCAGATGGGCGAGAGCATAGAATCCGTCGGGCACCGTGACTGTCGCTTCGAAGTCAGGCGTCTGCTCGGAAGGGGCCTTGGGCGGGTCCACATAGAGAGGCGGGGGCGTCACGACGCCGGCACGGTCAGGCCCCTGCACGGCACAGATCGCCGGGACGTCGGCGATGACGGCCTCATCGGGCTGATGGGAGAGGAAGGAAAGCGAGTTGACGAACCAGAAGATACCCAGAAGGACGAGGATCGCGAAGACCCAGTTGACAAGGGTGACCTTGCTGGTTCTCGGTTCGGCCAGATCCGGCCGTTTGGTGACTTGCCGCCCCTTGATCTGGGAGGCATTGGTGGAGGAGGGCGTTTGCATCTTCATGGAAGATCTCCCTGCCCGGCACGCAGCCGGCATCCAGCTGTTCAGTTAGAGCATTTTTCGTTTGACGACGCTATCTAAAAAGCAGAGCGTTCCCAAAATGAGTTGCGCCTCGGCATCGCCGCTTTCCGCACGCCAGACGAGCTGCTCGAGCATCTCATGACGGGCCCGGGCCTCCATGAGATTGCTCGCCTGCGCGCAGTCCCACCGCAGGAGGCCCTGCCTCGTGTAGGCGCAGATCTCGTTCAGAGCGACTTGTGCCGTGACGCTCCCCTGTTCCGCCGCCTTGCGGTACCAGAAGAGCGCCTTGTATGCGTCCCGGCGCACGCCGTCCCCCCTTCTGTAGATGCTGCCCAGACACTGCTGGGCCTCGGCGTTGCCCTGCATGGCCGCCTTCGTGAACCAGTAGGCGGCGGAGGGAGGGAATCGCTCTACGCCGTCCCCGCTCTCGTAGGTAAGGCCGAGATGGAACTGGGCCTCCTCATCCCCGGCCTGCGCTCTGCGGGTGAGCTCCGCCGTGGCTTTGTCATGCCAGAACCGTTCCTTTTCCCTGTTCCGGGTATGCTCGCCGCCCGCGGCGTAGACATAGGCCAGGGCACGTTGCGCCGGATAATGATCCTGCTTGGCCGCCTGAAGGTAGAGGCCGACCGCCTGGTCCTTATCCTGCGGCACGCCCTGTCCCGCGGCATGGAGCCGGCCCAGACGGTACCGGGCTTCAGCGTCTCCCTGTGCGGCGGCCTTGCGGTACCAGACGGCCGCCTGCGCCGCGTCCTGCCGCACGCCTTTGCCTTTTTCATAGAGCAAGCCCAGCCGCCGCCGGGCCTCGGCATTTCCCTGTTCCGCCGCCTTGCGGTACCAGACGGCAGCCTGCGCCGCGTCCCACGGTACGCCGTCCCCCTCTTCATACGCGCGGCCAAGGGCAAGCCGGCCTGCCGCGTCCTGCGGGTCCGCATCGAGCCGGGGCCGCTCCGCCGCCTTCCGCGCGACCTTCTCCAGCAACGCCTTCGCGCCGGGCACGTCCTGTGCGGCGGCCTTGCGGAGCCAGAAGGCCGCCTCGAACGCATCTTGCGGCAGGCCGTCGCCGTCTGCCCACATGGAGCCCAGCAGGAACTGCGCTTCGCCATTGCCTTGCCCGGCGGCCCTGCCGAACCAGATGGCCGCCTTGATCTTGTCCTGCGCCTTGCCGTCTCCCAGATAGCAGGCGCGGCCAAGGGCAAGCTGCTCTGCGGGGTCGATCACGGTATCGACGCCCCCGTCCCCGCCTATATGGCCGCGCATGTAAAGGATGCCGACCCAGGAGACGGCAAGGATGAGGCCGATGCCCAGCGCCACCGTGAACGCCGAAGGCGGTTGGGAACGCCTTCTTTTTCGCGGTCGCGGCCTGGCCGGAGGGGCCGCTTCCACGGGGCTGACGCTTTCCGGGGGCGTGCGGGGAGCGGGCCGTGCGGCGGCTTTTTGCCGGGGAGGCCGGCGGACAGGGTGCCCCGCGGCCTGGTCGCGCCTGCCGCGAAGGGTAAACCAGATGGCGGCAAGGAGGATGCCGAAGACCAGGGTCTTGGCAACCGCCGGAAGAAGCGGGGGATCCTCGTCCTCGTGGCCGGTCGGGGGAGACTCGTTTACGGGCATGACAGTCCTCCTTGCTGTACGGGCTTCAGGCCATTTGCTTGCCGTCAGAGGCGGGGAGGGCGGCCGAAAAGCAGGCCGTCATCCCTCCACTTTCAACGAAAAACGCCTTACAGGAACACTGCGGGCTGCTCGCTTTTGCCGGCAGTCTCGATGGCACGCAGGGTCTTCTCCGCCTCGAAGGCCACGGACGCGGCCATGTCCCTGATCTGCGGCGGGATATTGCTCCCGGCTCTCTCCAGCTTTTTCCATTCCTCCAGAAATGCCGAACAGGCACGCTCCGCATTGATGGACAGCACGCTGAACTTCTCCTTGCCTTCCTCGCTCCTGCCGATTTTGTCGACGCCCCGGGACAGCTCGAACCTGGCCACCTCCATGCGTGTCTCCTGGACGCTGTCGAGGACCTCTTTCCACGCATTGATGACGTTCTCGTCCACTTCCAGCGCCTGCAACGCCTTCCGCACCTTTTCCTCGATGCGGTAGTCTCCGGTGTCGATACGCATATACCATGCCGCCGCCAGCCATTTGTCCTGCGGTACGCCGTCACCCTCGGCATAGATGCGCCCCAGTTCCAGCATGGCCTCGTCGTTGAAGGCCCTTGCCGCCCAGTGATACCAGAGGATCGCCTTGTCCATGTCGCGCGGCACGCCGTTGCCCTCCGCGTACATGCGTCCCAGCCGTATCGGAGCGAGCGTGTTGCCCAGCAATGCCGCCTCGCGGCCCCAGACGACCACCTGCTCCATGTCGCGCGGCACGCCGTCGCCCCTGGCGTATATGCCGGCGATCGTCATCATGCTGTCCACGGAACCCTTTTCCGCCAGCTTGCCGTACCAGAAAACAGCCTGCTTCCCGTCCCGGGGGATGCCGTCGCCCGTATGGTACATGCGGGCCAGCTTCTCCTGAGACTTGACATCTCCCTGCCCGGCGGCCTTGCGAAGCCATACGGCGGCTTCGGCCTTGTCCTGCGGGAC
>DWYJ01000001.1 GCA_019118745.1 Candidatus Desulfovibrio gallistercoris
GGCGGCGACGCCACCCTGCTCATCCACAAGGGCGTGGAAGCCGAAGACAATCCCGCCATCCTGGAGCAGAAGGCCGACAGCAAGGAATTCCAGTGCGTGCTGGATCGCCTTGCCCTGCGCCTCAAGGAAGATCCGCAGCACTGGCACAAGGTGGCCGCGCGCATCAAGGGCGTCTCCGAAGAGACCACCACCGGCGTGCACCGTCTCTATCAGCTGGAAGCCGAAGGCAAGCTGCTCTTCCCGGCCATCAACGTCAACGACTCCGTGACCAAGTCCAAGTTCGACAACCTCTATGGCTGCCGCGAGTCCCTGGCTGACGGCATCAAGCGCGCCACCGACGTCATGGTGGCCGGCAAGGTGGTCGTGGTCTGCGGTTACGGCGACGTGGGCAAGGGCTGCGCCCAGTCCATGCGCGGCCTCGGCGCGCGCGTGCTGGTGACGGAGATCGACCCCATCTGCGCCCTGCAGGCCGCTATGGAAGGCTATGAAGTGACCACCGTGGAAGACGCCCTGCCCATCGGCGACATCTACATCACCTGCACCGGCAACTATCATGTCATCACCGGCAAGCACATGGAAGGCATGAAGGACGAGGCCATCGTCTGCAACATCGGTCACTTCGACAACGAGATCGAGATGACCTATCTGGAAGACACCCCCGGCGTGAGCAAGCTGAACATCAAGCCGCAGGTGGACAAGTGGACGCTCAAGTCCGGCCGCAGCATCATCGTGCTGGCTGAGGGCCGTCTGGTGAACCTCGGCTGCGCCACGGGCCATGCCAGCTTCGTCATGTCCAACAGCTTCACCAACCAGACCCTGGCCCAGATTAAGCTGGCCACCGAAACGCTGGAAAAGAAGGTCTACACCCTGCCCAAGGAACTGGACGAAGAAGTGGCCCGCCTGCACCTCGGCCGCCTCGGCGTCAAGCTGACCCGCCTGACGCAGGAACAGGCCGACTACATCGGCGTGAAGGTGGAAGGCCCCTACAAGTCTGAAAACTACCGCTACTAGAGCGCTTCACCTTGGAAAAAGGTGAAACGCGAGGCGGCGGCACAGCGCCGCCCGGCCCAAACCAAGCGGAAAAAACGCGTTTTTTCCGCGAAACGCCAGGCCGTATGGTTTGAAACGCAACGCGTTTCAAACAGAAAATGCTCTAGTCCGCAGCCCGCCGCCGGCGGCGGGACGGCACATCCGGGAAAGGCGTCCCCATGCGGGGACGCCTTTCCCTTTTCCCGCGGCTGCCGCCCCGCAGGCGGGACTTGACGGAAGCGCCCGATGCGGGCAGCTTTATCCGGCCGTCCGTTGACGGGGCGGCCTTTTTTTGCCGGGAGAGTTCTCATGCAGCACGACGGCATCCTGACCGTGACCAAGATATTCGAATTCGCCTACGCCCACCGCCTGCCGTCCTATGCGGGCAAGTGCGTGCATCCCCACGGGCATACCGGCAGGCTGGAGGTGGAGGTGGCCGGGCTTGCGGGCGGCAGCCCCTATCCGGGCATCGTGGTGGATTTCCATGATCTCAAGGCCATGCTGGCCCCCATCCTGGACGAGGTGGATCACCGCTGCCTTGACGACGTCATCAACGCGCCCGCCTGGGCGGACTGGGCGGCGGCGCATCTGCCGCGCGTGCGCAGCGAGACCGGGGAAGAGGTCTTTGCGGCCACGGCCGAGAATATGGTGCTCTGGGTGCGCCACCGTCTGCTGACGCTCTATCCCGGTCTGGATGTGCGTCGCCTGCGCTGGTGGGAATCCGGCACGTCCTATGCCGAATGGAGGCTGGCATGAGCTGCCGGGAATTCCGGGCCGAGGACAGCCTGCGCCTGCGGGTCATCTCCCTCTTCCTGAGCATCGACGGCGAGGTCAACGGCTGCGGACAGGGGACGCCCGCCTTCTTCATTCGGCTCGCGGGCTGCAATCTGCGTTGCTGGCAGGCGGGGGGCGGCTGCGATACGACGTATTCCTTCGGCTCCAGCGAGGAGATGACGGTGGGCGAGCTGTTGCGGCGCGTGGAGGAGTCCGGCTGCCCCAAGGTGACGCTGACCGGCGGGGAGCCTCTTTTGCAGCGGGGCCCGGCGCTGGCCGCTCTGCTGGAAGGGCTGACCGCCCGCAAGGTGGCCGTTTCCGTGGAGACCAACGGCACGTTGCCGCCGGATTTTGCCGGGCGCGAACATGTGGCGAGCCTCGTGTATGACTACAAATGCCCGTCCAGCGGCTGCGAGGCGGCCATGCTGCCCTTTGACGCGATGTATGCCGCCCTCGGCCCGCGCGACTACATCAAGTTCATCATCGCCGACGAGGCGGACTATGTCTGCGCCCGGGACAAGGTGCTGCGGGCGCGCGGGCTGGCGCACGACGGGCCCCGTCTGGCCTTTTCCTCCTTCCTGCCCACGCTGCCCGGCGGCCTGACGCCGCAGGCGCTGGTGGCCCGTCTGCTGGAGGACCGCCTCTTCGAGGTCCAGTACAACCTCCAGATACACAAATTCATCTGGCCGGACGCCGAAACGGACATCTGACGCCCGTCCGGCTCCCTCCCTTCCCTCAGACCTCCTGATGCCACGCATGAAAAACGTCACCATCTACACGGACGGCTCCTGTCTGGGCAATCCCGGCCCCGGCGGCTGGGCCGCCATCCTGGAGCTGGACGGCACCGGTCACCGCCGGGAGATGTCCGGCGGCTATGTCCGCACCACCAATAACCGCATGGAACTGCGGGCCGTGCTCTTTGCCCTGGGCGCGCTGAAGGAGCCTTGCGCCGTGGAGCTCTATACGGATTCCCAGTACGTTTGCCATGCCGTGGAAAAGGGCTGGCTCTGGGGCTGGAAAAAACGCGGCTGGATCAAGGCCGACAAAAAGCCCGTGAAGAACGTGGACCTCTGGCAGCAGCTGGCCCCTCTGCTCATGCGGCATGAGGTGCGCCTGCACTGGCTGCGCGGGCACGCGGGCCACCCGGAGAACGAGCGTTGCGACGAGCTGGCCCGCCAGTGCGCCGCCGGGCGGGACCTGCCGCCTGACGAAGGCTTTCGCCCGGATGACGTGTAGGGCGGGGCGTCCCGCCCGCCGCGATGAGGCCTTTCCTCCTGCGGCGGCATTGCCGAGCGCACGGGCCACGAGGTCTGTTCATACAGTTTTGCCGTCCGTATCTCGTGCCCTTGCCCCACATGGCGATCCCCTTTGCGGGCGGCCTGACCGGCGTGCATAGAGCATTTTCCGTTTGAAACGCCAAGCGTTTCAAACCATACGGCCTGGCGTTTCGCGGAAAACGCGGCTTTTTTGTTTGGTTTCGACCGGGCGGCGCTGTGCTGCCGCCTCGCATCCTGCCTTTTTCAAAGGCAAGATGCTCTCATAACCTGAGCATAAAGATAAGATATGTCTTTGGAATCCTTGCTTTCCCTCTGGAATGCCCTTGGGCTGCCGCTCTGCCGCCTGCTGCTGGGGCTGGCCATCGGGCTGCTGGTGGCCAATACGCTTGAAGCCCTGCGCTGGACGCGTCATCTGGCCCGGCTGGCGCAGCCGCTGGCCCGTGCGGCCCACTTGCGCCCCGTGGCGGGCGCGGCCTTCGCGCTGGCCTTCGTGTCCCCGGCCTCGGCCAACGGCCTTTTGTCCGACGCCCACGAGTCGGGACGCCTTTCCCGGCACGAATTGGTGCTGGCCAACATCTTCAACAGCCTGCCCGCCTTCCTCACGCATACGCCCACCATCTTCTTTCTCACCTGGCCGGTACTGGGCAGTCCTGCCGTCGTCTATGTGCTGCTGACGCTGGTGGCGGCCATCCTGCGCACGGGCGGCACCGTGCTGGCCGGGCGGCTGCTTTTGCCGCCGCAGAGCGGGACGGCGGGCGAGGGCGAGCCGGAAGCGCCCGCTCCCGGCTGGCGCGCGGCGCTGGAAAAGGCCTGGAAGCGCTTCCTGCGCCGTCTGCCCAAGCTGGTGTATTTCACCGTCCCCGTCTATGTGCTCATGTATTTTCTCCAGCGCTACGGCTACTTCACGCTGGCCGAGGACTGGCTGTCCCGGCATATGGACTGGCTGTCCTTCCTCAAGCCGCAGGCCGTGGGCGTCATCGTGCTCCATCTGGCGGCGGAGCTGGGCGCGGCGCTGGGCGCGGCGGGCGGCCTGCTGCACACCGGCGGCCTGGACGCCAGAGACGTGGTGCTGGCGCTCATGGTGGGCAACATCCTGTCCACGCCCATGCGGGCCATCCGGCATCAGCTGCCGTCCTACGCCGGTTTTTACCGGCCCGCGCTGGCGCTGCGGCTTATCCTCGTCAATCAGGGCCTGCGCGCCCTGAGCATGGCGCTGGTCACCTGGATCTATTATCTGCTGGCTTTCTAGAGCATTTTCCGTTTGGAACGCTTTGCGTTTCAAGCCATACGGACTGTCGCTCTCAAAAAACGCAGTTTTTCCGGTTAGTTCAGGGCGGGCGGCGTTGTGTCGCCGCCTTGCGCTCCGCCTTTTTGCAAGAGCAAAACGCTCCGGGAGGGGCAGGACAGACGGATTTTTTCCGCCGTGGCCGCCCGGGGGCTTCTCGCCTGCCGTTTTTTGAGCTAGACTGCTGGGCAGCATACGCCGCCGGAAGGGCGGCGTTTCTAGAGCATTTTGGGGTTGGAACGCTCCGCGTTCCAAAGCCTGCGGCCTGAGGTTTCGCGGAAAAACGCAGCTTTTCCGCGTGGTTTGGGCCGGGCGGCGCTGTGCCGTTGCGTTTTCCCTTTCTCAAAGGCAAAGCGCGCTAACATGAAAAATCCCTTCGATTCATGGAGGATCATGATGGACCCCGTTTTTACTCCCCTGCGCGGCGAGGACAGGGAAAACAAGGCCCGTGCCAACAAGGCGGCGGGCTATCGCTGCTCGCAGCAGATCAGTTGTTCCTTTGCGGACGACCTCGGCGAGGACCTGGAACGCCTCATCCGGCTGGGCATGCCCTTCGGCAGCGGCATGGGCCGCGGGCAGGTCTGCGGCTGCGTCGTGGGGGCCATGCTGGTGCTCGGTCTGCGCTTCGCGCCGTCGTCCGTGGCGGACAAGGCGGCCCGCAAGGTGCTTACCCGCAAGCAGAACGCCTTTTTGCATGCCTTTGAAGAGCGGCACGGTTCGATCATCTGTCGCGAACTGACCGGGCACGCCCGGCAGAGCGGCCCCGCGGAAGCGGGCGGCAGCTTTTTTGCCAATTCCTGCATCGGCCTCATGGTCAGCGCCAGTCACCTTGTGGAGGATCTGCTGCAGGAAGAAGCGGAAGCGGCTGCCGCGGAACAGACGCAGGAGGCGCAGGCATGAGCCGGGAACATCCGACCGTCATCCAGCCGCAGCACAGCGGGGCGCGCGTCCTCGTGCGCGTGCAGCCCGAGGAGAGCTGGCTTTCCCTGCCCCGGCCCAAGCTGGCGCGGCAACTGCTGGAAGCGCTGAACATCGGCGAGGAATGCGCGCTGGTCGTCCGCGGCGGGGAGCTGCTCACGCCGGATCGGCATATCTGGCCCGACGACGAGCTGCTTGTGCGCAAGGTGGCCTCTTCCGGTTAGGCTTGCAAAGCCCATCCGCCGTCGCCCAGGGCCTGTTGAAACGATTTTTACAAATTATTTCAAAAGATAAGATAAGTCACCCGTACAAGATCCGCTTGCACTCAGGGGCGGGCTTGCCCCGCCCTGCGCAACGAGCGGGACCGCAAGCCGTTGTGCTACGCCTCCGTTGGGCGCATTGCCCGTTCGAGACACACCGTACGGCCGTTCGCTTCGCGGAAAAAATGCGTTTTTTCCGTTTGCTTCGGCCCTGGCGGCGCTGTGCCGCCGTTTCGCGTTCTGCCTTTTTCAACGGCGCAACGCTCTATCGACATTCACCCTTGCCCGTGGTATCCCGAAAAAATGTTTTCTTCCGGTATCGACACCTCACATGTGCGTCTTTTGATCGCCTCCATGCTGCCCATGCTGCTGGGCATGATCGTGCATGAAGTCTCCCACGGTCTGGCGGCACGCCGCCTGGGCGACCCCACGGCCGGCATGCTGGGGCGGCTCACGCTCAATCCCATCCCGCACATCGATCCAATGGGGCTGCTCTGCTTCGTGTTCACCAGTTTCCTGGGGGGCTTCATCTTCGGCTGGGCCAAGCCGGTGCCGGTCAATCCGCGCTATTTCCGCAAGCCCGCACGGGACATGATGCTGGTGGCTCTGGCCGGGCCGGGCAGCAACTTCCTGCTGGCCCTGCTCTTTGGACTGGGCGTAGCGGCGCTGTTCCTCATTTGGCCGGAGGCCTTCATCAACCGGATGTCTCCGGTACAGCCCTCGGCGACGCAGCAGTTCCTCGTGCTCATGTGCACGCAGGGCATCCTGATCAATCTCTGTCTTGCCTGGTTCAATCTGCTGCCCCTGCCGCCGCTGGACGGCAGCCGGGTCGTGTCCTATTTTCTGCCCATGCATATGGCGCTTTCCTACGCCCGACTGGAGCGGTACGGCATGCTGGTGCTGCTCGTCCTGCTGGTCAGCGGGGTGTTGGGCAAGGTGCTGGGACCGCTGGTGGATTACTCCTTTAGCCTGATCCTGCGCCTGATGCTCTCTCTGGTGGCCTGAGCCGCCGGCGCGCCTGCCTGCTTGCCTCACGCGGGGAAGGGATTTTTTTTGTTAACCGCGGCCGTCGGCCGCGCAAGCGTCGCTGCCTGCTTCAGGCAGCCATTTCAGAGGATACCATGAGCATGGAACGTCCCCGCACCGTATCGGGTATGCGTCCTACCGGCCCCCTGCATCTGGGGCATTATTTCGGCGTACTGAAAAATTATGTGGCCCTGCAGCACAGTGAAGAGGCCTATTTCTTCGTGGCGGACTGGCACGCGCTGACCAGCGATTACGCCGACCCCTCCAATATCCGCCAGAATATCGCGGAAATGGTCAAGGACTGGGTGGCCGCCGGGCTCGACCCCGCCCAGTGCGTCATCTTCCGTCAGTCCGCCGTCAAGGAGCATGCGGAGCTCTCTCTGCTGCTGTCCATGATCACGCCGGTCTCGTGGCTGGAGCGCAACCCCACCTACAAGGAACAGCAGCAGCAGATCACCAACAAGGATCTCGGCAACGCGGGCTTTCTCTGCTATCCGGTGCTCATGGCCGCGGACATCCTTATGTACCGCCCGCACGGCGTGCCCGTGGGCGAGGACCAGCTGCCGCACATGGAGCTGACGCGGGAGATCGCCCGGCGCTTCAACTATCTTTACGGGGAGAACACCTTCCCCGAACCGCAGGCCATGCTGACGCCCGCGGCCAAGTGCCCGGGCCTCGACGGCCGCAAGATGTCCAAGAGCTACAATAACGGCATCTTCCTGCGGGACACGATGGCCGACATCGAGCCCAAGGTGAAGACCATGTTCACGGACAAGAACCGCCTGCGCAAGTCCGATCCCGGCAATCCCGATGTCTGCAACCTCTTCCCCTATCACGTGCTGCTGGCCGGCCGTGAGGAACAGGAGGAGATCCGGCAGGGCTGTACCAGCGCCGGCATGGGCTGCGTGGACTGCAAGAAGCGCTTCCTGACGCATCTGTCGGCCTTTCTTGAGCCTTTGCAGGCCCGTCGGGCGGAACTGACGGACAGCCGCGTGGCGGAGATCCTCGCCGACGGCAACGAGCGTGCCCGTGCCTTTGCCGCTCGCACGCTGGACATGGTGCGTGAGCGCATGGGGCTGTGAGCCGCGTGAAATGCGTCGGTATCGACTACGGTCTTGAGCGGACAGGGCTGGCCGCCTGCGATGAGGCAGGCGTGCTGGCCTATCCGCTGACCACGCTGCGCCTTGCGGACTATCCTGACCGCAAGGCCTTTCTGGCGGCGCTGGCCGAACGCGTGCTGGCCGAAGATCCCGCAGCCGTGGTGCTGGGCCTGCCGCTGCGGGAAGACGGGACGGAGAGCCTGACCACCCGGCAGGTGCGCAACGTGGCCGGACGGCTCATGCGGCGCATCGAGCGGCCCTTCTACTGGATGCCGGAACTGCTCAGTTCCGTGGAGGCGGAGATGGACCTGCGCGAGGCGGGCCTTGCGCGGGGACGGCGCAAGGCCGTGCTGGACCAGCAGGCCGCCGTGCGCATCCTCTCTTCTTTTCTTGCGCTGCCGCCGGACGAACGGCAGCCCATCGCCGCCGGGACGGCATAAGCCGCCGTCTCGCCTTGCTTCTCCGCCTCGCGGGATGCGCCGCACGGGCAGCCGCAGGCAGGGGGCCTTCCTTCCACGCACGCCTGGCGCGGCCTGTCCGTACGGGACGGCGGACACCCCGTGGCCGCTCCTGCTGTGCCGTGCGGTTTCCGGCGGGCAGCGCCGCCTTGAGGATACGGCGTTTTCCCGCTAAAAGGAGGGCATCCCGACTGTCCTGCAACGAGGAGTCCGCATGAAGATCCTGCTCCGCCTGTTTGCCCTGCTGTGCCTTTGCCTTGTCCTTGCCGGCGGCGGGCTGGCGTGGTTCGTCTACGATTTTTTGCACAGCGTACCGGAGCCCGCAGGCCGGGAGATACAGTTCGACGTCCTCCCCGGGGCCAGTTTCGGCAGGATCGCCAAGGAGCTGGAACAAAAGGGGCTGGTGACGGACGCGGAAAAATTCGGCTGGCTGGCCCGCTACCGCAAGATGGACAATCGCCTCCAGGCCGGGCGTTTTGCCCTGCGCACGGACTGGACGCCGGATCAGGTGCTGGACTGGCTGGTCAACGGGCAGCCGGTGCTGTTCCGGGTGACGGTGCCCGAAGGGCTCACCTGGTGGCAGACGGGCAAGCTGCTTGAGGCGGCGGGCTTTGTTCGCTTCGAGGATTTCCGGGCCGTGGTGCTGGACAAGGAGTTCCTGCGCAAGTACGGCATCCCCTTTGCGTCCGCCGAGGGCTTCCTCATGCCGGACACCTACCTGATCCGCAAGGATGATGCGCCGGATATGGCCTCTGCGCGCAGCGTGGCCGGACGTCTCGTGGACAATTTCTGGCGCAAGGCCGAGACGCGCTGGCCCGGCGGGCAGAAGCCCCCGGCGGAAGAACTGAAGCGGCTGGTCACCCTTGCCTCGGTGGTGGAGAAGGAGACCGCCATTGAGAGCGAACGGGCGCGGGTGGCGGGCGTTTACGCCAACCGCCTGAAGCGCAATATGCTGCTCCAGGCCGACCCTACGGTCATCTACGGCCTGGGCGCGGGCTTTGACGGCAATCTGCGGCGCAAGCATCTGGATGATGCCGCCAATCCCTACAACACCTATCAGCGTCCCGGCCTGCCGCCCGGCCCCATTTGTTCCTTCGGCATGACGGCCCTTGCGGCGGCCATTGCGCCGGAAGAGCACAACTTCCTGTATTTCGTGGCCCGTACCGATGGCGGCGAGCACATCTTCTCCACCAACCTCAACGATCACAACCGCGCCGTGCGCCAGTATCTGCAGAACCGGCGCAAACAGCGTCAGGCGGAGTGAGGTCTTTCATGAAGTATCTTATCATGCAGGATTTTTCTGGACAGGCGGTCCCCTTCATCTTTCCCCGCCGTGTGGATCATGGCGACATGCGTGAACAGCTCCCCTACGGGCAGGTCCTGTCCGCCGGATTCGTGGAGTACGATGCCGGCGGTTTCGTCTGCCACGGCGGTAATGCCGAACTCCAGGTGCAGGCCCGGCCGGAGGAGGACGCCGCCATCATTGCGGAGGCGCTGCGTCCGGAACGCTGCCGTCAGTAGCGCGTTGCCGTTGAGCGAAACAAAGCGCGAGGCGGCGGCACAGCGCCGTCCGGCCCGAACTGAGCGGAAAGCCGCGTTTTTCCGCAAAACGACAAGTCGCATGGCGTGAAGCGCAACGCGTTCCAAACGGAAAATGTCTCTTGGGGGAAGGGAAGCTCTTGCGTCGCTGCCGGTGGCCCTGTCTGATTCGCAGCGGAGACAGGCCCCCCGCGCCGCCGTGGGGGCGCGTTGCGGCCGCCGTTCCCGCGCAGGACAACGTGTGATGCGGCGCAACGGCGTAGCCTCTGGGGGCTGCCCTCTGTGCCTCTCGTGTAGCGGCCCGACAGCCGGAAGCGGTGAAAAAAAGACCGGCGTCCTTGCGGACGCCGGTCTTTTTGTTCCATCTGGAGAGCCGGGCGTCTTTGCCCGACAGGGGAAAAAGGTCTTATTCTTTGTTTTCGCTGCCGATCTTGGCGTTGATCTCCTGCAGCAGCTTCTGGGCCTGCTTATTGTCAGGCTCCATCTCCAGCGCCGTACGCACCAGCGGCAGGGCATGCATGCTGTCGTTGACGGCAAAGAAGACCTCGGCGATGTTGCAGGCGATGACCGCCGACTTCTGCGGCAGATTGGGATTGAGCGCCATAGCCTTGAGCATGGAGGCACGTGCGGCCTCGTAGTCCTTGCCTTCGGCATAGGCCAGGCCGAGGTTGTAGTGCAGGCCGTCGTTGTCCGGCACCACCTTGAGGGCCTTCTTGTATTCCTCGGTAGCTTCCTGCCAGCGTCCCGTGCGGCGCAGCAGCATGCCCACGCGGTTGAAGACCACCAGATCGTCCTTGCTCCAGTAGTCGCGCTTGGCTTCCAGGCCGCGCTGCAGGAAGCTGATGGCCATGTCGGGGTCCACCTCGGAGTAGGCGTCCGCCACCCGGAAGGCCACGCCGCCCACATGCTCCATAGCCTCGCGGCTGGCCAGCTCGACGCTCTGATTGAACATCTTGCGGGCGTCCTCGCGACGGTTGAGCTTGAGGTAGAGCTCGCCGATGGCCAGCTTGCGTTCCACATTGAGCGGGGAGAGCTGATCCAGCCGTTCAAGGTACTCAAGCTGCTTGAGCGGCTTCTTCATCTCTTCATAGAGGTCGGCCAGCTTGCGCAGCGGCTCAAGATACATGTCGGCGCTGCGGCTGGCGTTCTCGTACGCTTCGCAGGCCTTTTCGCGCTGGCCCATGGAGCGGAAGACGTCGCCGATGATCAGCAGCACGGCGGCGGAATTGGCCTTGAGTTCCAGCGCCTGACGGCAGACCTGCAGCGCGCGGAGGTTCTCGCCCTGGGAGTGCAGGGTGCGGGCCCATTCCAGCATGCGGCTCATCTTGCCGTGCGGACGCACGGTGGCCGCCAGCCGTTCCAGCAGCTGATCCTGATTGTCGGGTTTGGCAAAGAAGGCATCCGCCCCGGCTTCGTGCAGGAGCACATAGCGCTGCTGCTCCGTTTCGGCGGCGATGAAGACGATGCGCACCTCAGGGAAGCCGTTCTTGACGAGGCGCACCATATAGCTGAGATCGCGACCCTTGAGGCTCTGCTCGATGAGCAGCAGGGGGGTCGCGTTTTCGGAGCAGACATTGCGCAGTATCCGCAGCAGCATGTCGGCGTCATGGGCGATGCTGATCTTGTCGGCCGGCAGCCCAAGGCTGTCGTTCAGCACGCTCCGCAGCATGTCCGTCAGCGCGACATCATCGGAAACGCAGATCAGATGGCCGCTATCCTTGAGGAACTCCCGGATGGCGTCTTCATACTGCTTGCTGTCCTGCGGCGCGGACTTTTCCTTGCTCATGCTCGCTTCGACCTGCCGCATCGCCATGCGCTGCGCGAGGCCCGACGTCGCATTGGAATTTGCCATTGCTCCCTCCTGTGAGGCTTGCCGGGCAACCCGTGTTGCCCGCCAATCCTTAGACTCTCAGATTCAGTGCCCTTGCGTCAAGTAGTATACGCGCGGAATCATATACATGAGACTGGCAATTTTCTTTTCGGGCATGTACTGCACGGCAACGAGCACCTTGCCGAGATTCCAGAGACAGGACATTTCCCCTTCCACAGCATCGGGCTTGCCGAAACGCTGTTCCGCCATTTCCCGGACGCGCTTGCCGAAGCTGGCGTCACGGGCGGGATAGTCTATGGAAACGAAGGCCAGCGGCTGCTGTTCGCCGGGCCCGTAGCACATGGCCATCTGATCCGCGCCGGGGATGAGCTTGCCGCCCTTGTAGACGTCGCAGATGTAGCCGTCCTTTTCCCGCTCCGGCACGGCCCCGGCCTGCTTGAGGGCGGTACGCATGCCGGCCCGGTCCGCGCCGTCCAGCCGCAGACCGAAGAGCACGGCGTTCTTGGCGCGTTCGGCGCTGGTGTCCGCCATCTCTTCCAGCTCCTTCATGGCGGCGGTATTGCCCTGCATGGCCGCGCCGTAGAGCAGGAGGGTGGCGCTTTCGAGGTTCTTCTTCACCACGCGCCCCTCACGGTAGAAATGCCCCAGCCGCGCCAGAGCATTGGGCTGATTGGCGGCGGCGGCCCGGCTGTACCAGGCGGCGGCCGCGGCGTCGTCCTTGCCCACGCCGTGTCCCTGCTCGTAGAGCATGCCCAGATTGTACTGGGCTTCCGGCTGACCCTTGCGCGCGGCAAGGTCGAACCAGCGGGCCGCCTCTACCGGGTCCGGCGGGATGCCGCGGCCCTGCTCGAGCATGCGGCCGAAGTTGCACATGCCGGACGGGTGCCCCGCTTCGGCGGACTTGGCGTACCAGTGCAGGGCGCGGCCCACATCGGGCTCCACGCCGAGGCCCTTGTCATAAAGCACGCCCAGATTGTTCATGGCCTGCGGGTCGCCGGCATCGGCGGCAGGCTGCCAGAGGCTCAGGGCCTGATGGTATTCGCCGCGGGCATAGGCATCCAGGGCCTTGCGGTTGCGTTCCTCGGCGCTCTCGGCGGAGAGCGGTGCAGGGGTCGCGCCTGCGGGAGCGGCGGACGGGGCCGCGGTGGTGGGGGCGGCTCCCTGCTTGCCTGCGGGAGCGGCGCCGGCCTCCGGAGCCTTGTTCCCGGCCCCGCCGAGGGCCGGCATGGGTTGCGCCGGAGCCGGGACGGAGTAGTCCGGCGGCTGGGGGCCGCGCGCCTGTCCGCCGGCCGGCTGCGGCGCCACGGGCGCGGCGGGGGGCTGGACCTGCGGCGCAGGCACCTGCGGCGTCTGCACCTGCGGGCGGGAAATGGACTGGACGGCAGCGACGGCATCGACGCTGGCGGCGAGACCCGCCCCCAGCGCCAGCGTCAGGCACAGGCCGCAACCGCCAAGGCGCAGGGCCTGCTGACCACAAATAATGATGCGCGCCTTACGGCGCGCATACCTCAAAAGACCCGTCATGGGAATGCCCTGCCTGTCAGGAATTGATCTCGGCACGGAACTTCCGGGAAAGCCGGAAGACCACGACGCGCCGGGGCGGCAGGGTGATGGCCTCGTCCGTCTGCGGGTTGCGCCCGCGGCGGGAAGCCTTGTCGTAGGACTCGAATTTGCCGAAGCCGCTGATGAGCAGGGCACGATCCTTCTTGATGGCGTCTTTCATGATGTGCAGCAGCTTTTCCACCACATTCTTCACGTCGACGCGGTTCTTGTCGGTTCCTTCGTAGATCCGTTCTATGATGTCCGCTTTGGTCAATGTCTTCTTCATGAAAACCTCGAAAAAAGGCAGCTTCACAAGGGAAATCTTTTTCGATAAAATATGTCAAAAAGGCGCGTGAGGCAAGGGTTTTCTCATTTTCAGGCCCTTGCCGGTCTCGTCGTGCGTCCGCTGCGTCTCTTTTTGCCCCGCTGTCATGACTCCTTTTCGCATCGCCACTTTCCTCTGGCCTGAACCTGCTGGGCATCCGCCTGTTTTCCCTGTGTTTTTGCCATTTTCCGGGTGTCCTGTGCGCTGCGTCTTCTGTGCGCAGGACTTGCAGACCGGCCATGCGCCCCGGCGCGTGGAGGGCGCGCTCGCCGAGACGGCGCGCCTGCTGCGCGAGCGGGCCCGGCAGGCGCTGTCCGCGCCGGAGCTGGCCTTTTACGGCGGGACGTTCACGGCCCTGCCCGCTGAGGCCTTTGCCGCCGCGCTGGAGCTTGCCCGCACGGCCTTGCGTCAGGGCTTCATCAGCGGGCTGCGTTGTTCCACCCGGCCGGACAGCCTGCCGCCGGACAGGCTGGCGGCGCTGCGGGAGGCGGGCTGCGGCTGCGTGGAGCTGGGCGTGCAGAGCTTTGCCGATGCCCCCCTGCGCGAGAGTCGCCGGGGCTACGACGGCAGGACGGCGCGCGAAGCCTGTGCGGCGGTACAGGCCGCGGGCATGCGGGCGGGGGTGCAGCTCATGCCGGGCATGCCCGGTTCCCGGCCGGAGCATTTCCTTGCGGACGTGCGGCTGGCGCTGGAGCTGGGAGCGGCCTGTCTGCGCTTCTATCCCTGTCTTGTGCTGGAGGGCACGGAGCTGGCGGGGCTCTGGCGTGCCGGGCGTTTCCGGCCGTGGCCGCTGGAGACGGTGCTCGACGTGCTGGCGGAAGCCTTTGCTCTGACGCAGCGGGCCGGGGTGCCGGTCATCCGCATGGGACTTGCGCCCGAAGCGGGCTTGGCCGGAGGCGTGCTGGCCGGGCCGCAGCATCCGGCCCTGGGAGCGCGGGTGCAGGCGCTTTGTCTGCTGCGGCAGGTGGAGCGCTGCCTTGCCGGGGCCCGCGCCGCGGGGCGTCTGGGGGCGGCCGAGCCTGTGGCCCTCGTGCTGCCGCGCCGCCTGCAGGGCATGTACCGGGGGCACAAGGGCGAGCTGGCGGCGCGCTGGGCCGCGCTGGGCATAGCGAGCGGCCATGTCCGCTACCACGACGGGCGGGAGGAGATCCGCCTCGAACGTCTTGTCGGAACGGCGCATGACGATGCTGCAACACCGCATGAGGGATTTTGATTTGACGGTGTGGCGCATCCCCGGCTAGCGTGGTGATAGGTGAAAAATCCTAGAGCGTTTTGCCTTTGAAAAAAAGCAAAATGCGAGGCGGCGGCACACGCCGCCCGGCCGAAACCAGGCGGAAAAACCGCATTTTTCCGCGAAACCAGGCCGTATGGTTTGAACCGCACAGCGTTTCAAACGGAAAATGCCCTATTGCTGCCGGCCTTGCGTCGGGGAGATGCCCATGAGCCAGCCCCATCCCGCGGAACCGCTCGTCCCGCGCCGTCCTCCCATCGAGACGACCCTCTTTGACTTCTTCAAGATCGGGCCGGGCCCGTCGAGCTCGCATACCATCGGCCCCATGAAGGCCGGTAACGACTTCGTGGCGTGCTGCGCCGCGTTGCCCGCGGACGAGCTGGCCCGCGCGGCGGAGGTGCGGGTCACCCTGCTGGGCTCGCTCAGCGCCACGGGCAAGGGCCACGGGACGGACGCCGCGGTGCTGGCCGGTCTGCTGGGCAGCCGGCCGGAAAGCTGTTCGCCCGAGGTGCTGCCTTCCCTGCGCAAGGATCCGCAGGCGCGGCATGCGCTGCGTCTGGGCGGCAGGGAGTTCTTCCTTGCCCTTGAGGACATTTGTTTCGGGCCTGTGCAGCATGATGCGCCGTTCAGCAATACGCTGCGCTGTTCGCTGCGCGACGCCGAAGACAGGGAGATCTTCGGCAGGGAATATTATTCCGTGGGCGGCGGCTTCATCCAGTGGAAGGGCTGGACGCCGCCGGAGCGCGGCCGTCCCGTGCATCCCTACGGCACCATGCGGGAGCTGCACCGCTGTCTCAACGAGACCGGCCTGACCCTGCATGAACTCATCCTGGAAAACGAGACCGCCATCACCGGCATGTCCCGCCCCGCCATCCTGGAACGGCTGGACGACATGATGGACGCCATGTACGACAGCGTGCGGCGCGGCCTCAAGGGCAGCGGCCGCCTGCCGGGGACGCTGGGCGTCTGGCGCAAGGCCGGTTCCCTGCTGGAGCGGGCCGCCGCGCTGCCCTACATGGTGGACCGCTTCCTCGGCAAGCTCAATGCCTATGCCTTTGCCGTGGCGGAGGAGAACGCTTCCGGCGGGGTCATCGTCACCGCGCCCACCTGCGGCGCGGCCGGGGTCATGCCGGCGCTGCTCTACGCCATGCGGCAGGATCTCAACATCGGTGACCGGGCCCTGCGGGAAGGTCTGCTGGCCTCGGCGGCCGTGGGCTTCCTGGCCAAGCACAACGCGGGCATCGCCGGAGCGGAGGTCGGCTGTCAGGGTGAAGTGGGCGTGGCTTCGGCTATGGGCGCGGCCATGCTGACCCATGCGCGCGGCAATGCCGCCGCCGTGGTGGAGAATGCCGCCGAGGTGGCCCTGGAGCATCATCTGGGGCTGACCTGCGATCCTGTGGGCGGCTACGTGCAGGTGCCCTGCATCGAGCGCAACGCCGTGGGCGCCATCAAGGCCTACAATGCCTCTCTGCTGGCCACCTGTGAGGAGAGCGCACATCATCTCGTCTCGCTGGATGCCGCCATCATGGCCATGGGCGAGACGGGCCGCGAGATGAGCGCCAAATTCAAGGAGACCAGCGAAGGCGGCCTTGCCGTCAGCATCGTGGAATGCTGAGCAGTCTTCCTTCCCCTTCCCCCCGTGAGGCCGCTGCACCGCAGCGGCCTTTTCCTCATCCCGTGACCGCACGACCGCACGGAAGGGGCGACAGGCCGGAAGGCCGGATCGTCAGTCTGCGGGAAGGGGCGCTCAGGCCTGTTCGAGGTCGGCCCTTTCCTCGGGGCCCAGCCAGTCCATCCACAGGCGGCTCATGCGCTCGAAGTCGTTGATGGCCAGGTCCCGCGCCCATTTCTGGGAGCTGTTGCCCTCCCAGGGTTTGGGGCCGTGGAAGTGGACGATATGGGCCGTGGCATGGCAATCCGCATGATAGGGCGGCCGGTTCCAGCGGTCGTCCAGGCGGGTGATGCGCTTGCCGAAGTAGTAGTTGAGCAGGGACTGGTCGAGGTTGCCGATGCGGTCGAGGTTCTGCTGGCTGAAGGCCAGGAAATGGTCGATCAGCCGCAGACGCCGCAGCCGGGCCAGATTGAAGAGCGTGACCCCGCTGGAAAAGGTCCAGATGGGGAAGGGCATGGGCACGGTATAGGTCCGGCCGTCCAGCTCGTAGGTCAGCTTGCTGTGCTCGTGGTAGAAGGGGGTGGTGTATTCCCGCGCCATGCCCATGTAGGCCGGGCGCAGCGCAAAGAGCTCGTCCAGGGGCCGCAGGAACATCACGTCCGTGTCGCAGTAGAGCACGAAGTCGTCCTCGGCGAGCTCCGGCAGCAGGGCCAGCTCCAGTTTGAGGAAGCAGCCCTGCGAATGCCGGACGTGCTCGCTCGCGCCGTCGAAGGAGAGGCGCGGCCTGTGGCGCGCCACGGGGATGTTCTCTCCGGCCAGCAGATCCAGCGTGGCGGGATTGTCGCCGGCATAGACGCAGAGGCAGGGGGCGTCCTGTCCCATGACCTCACGCAGGGAACGGACGGCGACCTTGAGCAGGGTCAGATAGCGTGGCTTGTCGTCGGTGCAGAAGACTACTTTCATCCGGGCTGTCCTGTGGACGGCGGCAGCGCGCCGTCAGATTGCAGTGCCTGCGCCAGGCGCTGATGCGGCCCGGCGAAAAAGGCGGCGGCATCCTGCCGGAGGGCTTCCGCCTGTGCGGCGAGCTCCGTTTCTCCGGCCTCCAGCAGTTCCGCCCGCATGTCCCGCAGCCGCGTTTCCCGCGCTTCGGGCGTGGTGAGATGCTCCGCCAGCTCTTCCCGCAGCAGAGCGATGGTCCGGCCGTCCTCCGGGGCGGCGCGGCGCACGAAGGCCAGCAAGGGCAGGAGGGTCTCCGGCGAAGGATGCAGGCGCGTGGCGAGCGTCAGGGTGTCCAGAGCGTCGCGGAACCGGCCTTGCGCTTCCTGTTGTCGCGCCAGGAGCAGCAGACCTTCCTGCCAGAGCGGTTCGGCCTGCACGGCCCCGGCCAGGGCGTCGGGATTCCTGCCCTGTCGCAGCAGGCGCAGGCGGCTTGCCGGCGGCAGGCCCGGCGCGATGGTCAGCCAGGGCGTGAGCTCCGGCAGATAACCATCGTCGCGCCAGCGGGCCGGCTCGTCCACATGCAGCAGATGGCGGCAAAGCCTGGAGCAGCGGGCGCTGTTGGCCTGCTCGTTGTCCCGGCGGCCCTCGCTCTGTCCGGCCAGATGGACGATGCGCGCTTCGGGGACGACGCGCTGGTGCAGGCCCTCGCGGCAGAGCCGCGCGCAGAATTCCAC
The DNA here is from genome assembly GCA_019118745.1 of Candidatus Desulfovibrio gallistercoris. Classification (GTDB taxonomy): domain Bacteria; phylum Desulfobacterota; class Desulfovibrionia; order Desulfovibrionales; family Desulfovibrionaceae; genus Desulfovibrio; species Desulfovibrio gallistercoris. The sequence goes on from DWYJ01000001.1 coordinate 17,881, forward strand.
GTCCTCGAAACCGTTGATGAAGCCCTCATCCAGCCCGCCCAGGGCCAGATAGCGCTGCCGGGGGAGGAGCAGGGCCGCGGCGGTGATGGCCTGCAGACGGCGGGGGCGCATGACGGCCGGATGCCCTGCGGGCAAAAATTCGTACAGATGACTGACGCGGTAGCCGGGCGACAGGACGACGCCGAGATGCTGCACCCTGTGCAGTCCCCCCTTCTCCGGGGGATAGAGCAGCAGAGGCCCGACCGCGCCGAGCTGCGGCTCCTCGTCAAAGGCGCGCAGCAGCGGTGTCGCCCAGCCCGCTTGCGGGAGGGTGTCGTTGTTGAGCAGGAAAAGCCAGTCGCCTTGTGCGACCGCCGCGCCGGCATTGTTGGCCCCGGCGAAGTTGCGGTTCACCGGCTGCGGCAGGTAGCGGAAGCGCTCGCCGAACAGGCTGCGGCCCAGCGCCGGGCAGGCCTGCGTCGTGGCGTCCGACGAGGCGTTGTCCACGACGATGACTTCCAGCTCCTGGCCGTCGCGGCTTGCCGCGAGGGCTTCCAGACAGGCGCGGGTCAGCTCCCAGTTGTTGTAGACGGGGATGAGGACGGAGATCATGGCTCAGCTCTCGATGCCGCGGCGGCCTCCGGGGAATGCTGCCGGGGCCGCCGGTGCGGCCGCGCTTCAGAAAGGCAGGAAGCGGCGTTCGCCGCCCACCACGATGCCGCTTTCCCGGTAGCCGTAGCTGCGGGCATAGCGGGCGAGCTCGTCGAACTGTCCGGCCACGTCTTCCGGCCGGTGGGAGTCTGAGGCCAGCATGATGCGGACATCCTCGCGGGCGGCGATGTCCATGATCATGGGGCCGGGATAGGGTTCGCAGAAAGGTTGCCGCAGACCGGCGGAAGAGACTTCCAGCAGCACGTTGTTCTGCCGCAGCGCCTGCATGGCCTCCATGATGGGCAGGCGGCTCATGGGCTGGAAGAGCCATTCCTGGAAGAGGTCGAAGCAGTGCAGCTTGATGAAGTCGGGATGGGAGGCGACGTGGATGAGGCCGCTGCGGGCCATTTCCGCCATAGCCTTGTAATAGGCTTCGAAACGGCTGAAGGCCTCCTCCACCGGGCAGTCCCAGTTGGCGTTGAAGCCGATGGACATGTCCCCCAGGAAGTGCAGGGAGCCGATGACGTAGTCAAAGGGCTTGCCGGCCAGCAGATCCCGCATGTACGGCATATTGGACGGGATCCAGTCCAGTTCGATGCCCAGCAGCACCTGCGGCGAGCCGCCCCGCTGCTTGAGGGCCAGCACCTCGTCGCAGAGCGCGGGGAAGTCCCGCTCGAAATGCTCCTGGTAGAGGCGGCAGGAAAAGCCGGGCGGCAGGGGGCTGTGTTCGGAGATGCCCAGGTATTCCAGACCGGCCTCACGCGCGGCGGCGTACATCTCCTCCACGGTGGCCAGACCGTGGGATGTCTTGGTATGGGTATGCAAATCCGCAAGAATCATGCTTCCTCCGCAGGGGCGCCGCAGGACGCCGGACAGGGTTGAAGGGGCATCTCGTCCGCTGTCGGCCGGACGGCGGCCAGCAGACGGCGCGCGCAGGCCACATCCTGCGTTATCTGCCGCATGAGCGCTTCCGGGCCGTCGAAGCGTCGTTCCTCGCGCAGGCGGGCCACGAATCCCAGACGCAGCGTCCGTCCGTAAAGATCGCCGTGCGCGTCCAGCAAAAAGCTTTCCACGCTGAGCGCCGCGCCGCCGAACGTGGGGTTATGGCCGATGTTGGTCACGGCCTGCTGCGTGCCGGGCAGCCCGTCCACTCGGGCAAGCGTGGCGTACACGCCGGGCGGCGGCAGCAGGGTGTCCGGCAGGGCAATGTTGGCCGTGGGGAAGCCCAGCCCCGTCCCTCGCCCCATGCCGTGGGCGATGGGCCCCTCGCAGCTGTGGAAGGTCCCCAGCAGGGCCGCCGCCGTCTCCACGTCGCCCTCGGCCACGCAGCGACGGATGCGTGAGGAACTGACGATGCTGCCCAGATGGAGCACAGGGGCCAGCTGTTCCACGCCGAAGCTGTATTTTTCGCCCAGGCCGCGCAGGACGTCGGGGCCGCCGCTGCGTCCCCTGCCCAGCGAAAAATCGTGACCGATGAGCAGATCCCGCACGTTGAGCGGCATGAGCTGCTGCCGGACGAACTCTTCCGGCGCGGTGATGGCCAGCGCGGGCGTGAAGGGGAGTTCCAGCACCTCGTCCACGCCCAGGGCCAGGATGCGGCGGCGGCGTTCCTCACGGCTCGTGAGGGGCGGCGGGGCCTGTCCGCTGCCCAGCACGGCGCGCGGATGCGGCCAGAAGGTCAGCACGAGGCAGCGCTCCCCTCTGGCGCGCGCCACGTCGCGGGTGCGGCGGATCAGGGCCTGATGGCCCAGGTGCACGCCGTCGAAATTGCCGATGGTCAAAGCGGCGGGCGGATGCTTTCCGGCGGCGCCGGTGGAGAAGGGCGAGAGGTCTGTTGCGGACATGATCAGATGAGACGCCGGAAAATGTCGGTATAGGCCTTGCGGATGATCAGCACGAGCTTGAGCTGGAGGGATCGGGTCTCCTTTTCTCCCAGCTGGCAGAAGGAACAGAAATGGCGGGCCACTTCCGTGAAGTCGCTTTCCTTCGTCACGCGCATCATGTCCCAGTACTGTTCTGCGCGCTCCAGCATCTGCGGGGTCATCTTGTTGGCCTTGTGCCGCTGGCGGTAGGAGCGGCAGAAGGCTTCCAGCATGGCGTCGGCGTCCTGCGGAAAGGAGCGCCCCAGCGCCAGCCGCCAGAGCGCCACATAGAGCCCGCGCCATTCCTGCAAAAGCTGTTTGCGGCGGGTGAAGTGCAGCCGCCCCACGCCCATGAGGTGCAGGTGCGCCGCAAAGTCGGTATCGTCCAGCAGGACGGCGAAATTATCCAGCGCCTCCTGCACGAAATCCTGCTGGGTCGCTGCGTCAGCCGCTTGTGCCATCGCCTGTCCGCCTTATTCAGTCTGTGCGGTGGGCGCGGCATCCGCGGGGGCGGCGTCCGTCTGGGCGCTGCGGCCACGGCCGCGACGCCGGCGGCCGGAACGGCTGCGCGACTTGCGGGCCCCTTCGGCGGCAGGGCCGCCGTCCGGAGCGTCCTCTCCCTCCGTCCGGGGGGCGTTCTCCTCCACGGCGGCTTCGGCAGCCTCCCGGCGTTCCGCGGCCTCGCCGTCGCGCGCCTCCTTTTCCCGGCGGGAGGAACGCTTGCGCCGCGAACGGCCGGACTTGCCCTCGCCCGCGGGGCGCTGTTCCGGGAGCCCTTCGGGGAAGCGGCTCTCCTGCAGGCTCTGCTGATGACAGGCGTCGAGCAGCATGGCGAGCATGAGCTCGCCGTCGCCGCCGTCGTCCTGTGCGGCCAGGCTGCGCACCAGCGGGGCATAGCGGGCGACGCGCAGACGCTCCAGACCATTGAGCTTGCGGAAGCGGGCCTCCAGCACGGTCAGCAGACGGGCCCCGGCCACGGTCGCCACGTCCTCGTCCGTGGGCGCGGGCAGCTCGGTCAGGTTGATCTTGAAATGCCGGGCGATGCGCTCCAGCTCCATGCGCTGCATCACGTCCACCAGAGAGATGACCGTGCCCGCCGCCCCGGCGCGCCCCGTGCGTCCGGCGCGGTGGATGTAGCTCTCGTGGTCTTCCGGCGGTTCATAGAGGAAGACGTGGGACAGCGCGGGGATGTCGATGCCGCGGGCCGCCACGTCCGTAGCCACCAGGAATTGCAGCGCGCCGCGCCGGATCTTGTCCAGCACGGCCTCGCGGCGGCTCTGGGAAAGGTCGGCGGAGAGCTCGTCCGCGCAGTAGCCGAAGCCCTGCAGGACGCTGGTCACATAATGCACGTTGGCCTTGGTATTGCAAAAAATGATGGCGGACGCCGGATTCTCCGTTTCCAGCAGGCGCACGAGCACTCTGTCCTTCTCCATGGGCCGGCAGGCGCAGAACAGGTGCTGCACCTCGGCCACGTGCACTTCCTTGCGGGAGAGGGAGAGCATGGCCGGGGCGTCCATGAATTCGCCGGCCAGGCGCAGCACATGCGGCGGGTAGGTGGCCGAGAACATGCAGGTATGCACGCGGCGGCGGGGGAGATGCCGCTGCACCTCCTTCATGTCGGGATAAAAGCCGATGGAGAGCATCCTGTCCGCCTCGTCGAAGACCAGCAGGCGCAGCGCGTCCAGCGAGAGCGTGCGCCGGAGCAGGTGGTCCAGCACGCGGCCGGGCGTGCCCACGATGAGCTGCGCGCCGTCGCGCAGGGCGTCCATCTGCTTCTTGTAGCCCACGCCGCCGTAAACGGCGGCCGGCTGGATGCCGGTGCCGGCAAAGAGCGTGCGGGCCTCATGTTCCACCTGGACGGCCAGTTCGCGGGTGGGCACGAGCACGAGGGCCTGCGCGGCCTTCTTCTCCGCGTCCAGACGCGGCAGCAGGGGCAGCAGGTACGCGCCCGTCTTGCCGCTGCCGGTGCGGGACTGCACCATGATGTCCCGCCCTTCCATAAGATAGGGCAGGGCAAGGGACTGCACGGGCATGAGGCTGGTCCAGCCTGCCCGGCCGCAGGCGTCGCGCATGGCTTCCGGCAGCTCTTCCAGGCTGACGCGGGGCAGGGCGTCCTCCGGTTCGATGACGGAGATATGTTCCTCGATCAGGGCGGCGGCATCGCCGGCAGGCGCAGCGGGACAGGCGGCAGACGCGCCGCAGGCGGTTTCGTGTGTCAGTTCGGACATGGATTTTCCGGCGCAAAGCGCAGTTATGGTAAGAAGTGTACCGCTCTGTATGGCACAGATGGCCCGGCTTCGCAAGCCGCCGCAGGGACGGGCCTGTGAAAAAAAACTTGCAATTGCCGCACGCCGGGCCTATCGTACTTTCGTTCCGGCTGGGGGAGCCTACTTGATGGCTGAGAAAGGGTGTGAGCGCCCTGACCCCTAGGACATGCGGATGCATGTTCCTGCACCTGAAGCAGATAGTGCTGACGAAGGGAAGCTGGCGACCCGATTTCGGGTCTGCGTGTCGCCCGCTTCCAGTGACTGGATGCGGGTATTTTTTTTGCCGTCGTGCGTCTGGTCCCGCGGGGCCGCCGCGGCGGCACGATCCTCAGAGAACACGCCGAAAAGCCCGTGCGGCGGCGGATGCCCGTACGCCCGTCCGGGCAGGGCGATTGCCCGGGAGGAGACATCATGCAGCTTACGGTCAATGGAGAAAAGGGCGATTACGCCGAAGAGCTCACTGTGGCGGGCCTGCTGCAACAGCGCGGTCACGATTCGAACGTGGTCGTGGTGGAGCGCAACGGCGAGATCGTTCCGGCCGCCGCTTTTGCCGCAACGCGGCTGGAGGCCGGAGACGTGCTGGAGCTGGTGCAGTTCGTGGGAGGCGGTTAGCCTTCTGCCGGCTGGCAAGAGGAAAATTGAGGCCGCCGCGAGGCGGCGGGGCCGCCATGTCCTCCCGCACGGGATGACGGCCGGCTGATGTGCCCGCAGGGGCGCAGGATTGCTGCGGGGCAACGGAGTAGAAAAGTGGAAGACAAATTCATCCTTGGCGGCGTGGAACTCAAGAGCCGCCTCTTTATCGGAACGGGCAAATACAGCGCGGACAACCTCATCCCCGCCGTGTGCGAGGCCAGCGGCGCGGAAGTGATCACCGTGGCCATGCGCCGCGTGGAAAAGGGCCAGCAGGGCATCGTGGCCCATATCCCCAAGACCATGCGCCTTTTGCCCAACACCTCCGGCGCCCGTACCGCTGAAGAGGCCGTGCGCCTGGCCCGTCTGGCCCGCGCCGCCGGCTGCGGCGACTGGATCAAGATCGAAGTCATCTCCGACGTGCGCCACCTCCTGCCCGACGGCTACGAAACGGCAAAGGCCACCGAAGCCCTCGTCAAGGAAGGCTTTACCGTCCTGCCCTACATCAATCCCGACCTCTATGTGGCCCGCGCCTGCGTGGACGCCGGCGCCGCCGCCGTCATGCCCCTTGGCGCGCCCATCGGCACCAACCGCGGTCTGCGCACCAAGGAGATGATCGGTATCCTCATCGACGAGCTGGATGTGCCGATCGTGGTCGACGCGGGCATCGGGCGTCCCTCCCAGGCCTGTGAGGCTATGGAAATGGGCGCGGCGGCCTGTCTGGTCAATACGGCCATCGCCTCTTCCGCCGACCCCGTGCGCATGGCCGCCGCCTTCCGCGCGGCTGTGGAAGCCGGGCGCAACGCCTGGCTGGCCGGAGCCGGGGCCGTCAAGGCCCCCGGTGAAGCTGCGGAAGCCTCCTCGCCGCTTACCGGCTTCCTGCGCTAGGCCGTGGAGGATCGCGTCATGGAAAATTTTGAACAATTCCTCGCAAAATGGCCGCGTGAACGGCGTGCCCGCATCGCCGAGAGCGCCACGGAAGAACAGGTGCTCGCCGCCCTGCGCAAGGATACCCTCCAGCCCGAGGACTTCCTCGTGCTGCTCTCTCCGGCGGCCGCGCCGCATCTGGAAGACCTGGCCCAGCGCGCCCACGAGCTGACCCTGCGGTACTTCGGCCGGGCCGTGAACCTCTTCACGCCGCTCTACATCTCCGACGTCTGCACCAACCAGTGCCGCTACTGCGGCTTCAACGCCAAGAACACCCAGCCCCGGCGTCATCTGAACATGGATGAGATCGAAGCCGAGGCCCGCGTCATCGCCGATATGGGCTTGCAGCACATCCTGCTGCTGACCGGCGACGCGCGCAAGCTGTCCTCCCCTGAATACATCGCCGATGCCGCCCGCCGCATCAAGCCCATGTTCGCTTCCGTGGGGGTGGAGGTCTACTCCCTGACCGAGGACGAATACCGCCTGCTCATCGACGCCGGCGTGGACAGCATGACCATGTTCCAGGAGACCTACAATCCCGAACTCTACGACTGGCTGCATCCGGCCGGGCCCAAGAAGGACTACTCCTTCCGGCTCAACGCGCCGGAACGCGCCGCCCGCGCGGGCATGCGCTCCCTCGGCGTGGGCGCGCTGCTCGGTCTGGATGAATTCATCCAGGACGCGTTCTGCACCGGTCTCCATGCCTGGTGGCTCATGCGCCACTACCCCGGCGTGGATGTGGGCGTCTCCATCCCGCGCATCTGCTCCCATGAAGGGAGCTTCGATATCCCGCATGCCGTGGGTGACCGGCAGTTCGTGCAGTACATCACGGCCATGCGCTGCTTCCTGCCGCGTTCCGGCATCACCTGCTCCAGCCGCGAGAGCGCCTTCATGCGCGACCACCTCATCCCGCTGGGCGTGACCCGCGTCTCCGCGGGCGTGTCCACCGCCGTGGGCGGCCGGGCCACCGAGGCCGATAACTCCGGCCAGTTCGACATCACCGACCACCGCAGCGTGGAAGAAATGACCGCCGCTCTGGCCGGCATCGGCTATCAGGCCGTCATCAAGGACTGGGAAGACCCCACCACGACCCACGCCTGATCGGTATCCTCGCCCTTATGCACCGGCCCCCGCGTCGTCCTTCTCGGCGCGGGGGCCCTTTTTGGTTGCGGGGGGAAGGAAGGGGGCTTTTTTGCAAAAAAGCCCCCTTCCTTCCCCCCGC
>DWYJ01000035.1 GCA_019118745.1 Candidatus Desulfovibrio gallistercoris
GAGCGAGGAAAGAAAGGGCGGATGGTATCCATTTGAGCAGATGAAAGATAAAAAAGAGTAGACATGGTAACCTCCGTCTCCATACCTACTCTTTTTTGAAGCGTATGGAAATAATGAGTCCTGACCCTAGCAGACCCTAAGCCGTTTCGCCGCCGCTGTGGAGCAGATGGACGGCAAGCTGGGTATCGTGCCCGCGCAGGCCGAGTTTGCGTCGGATGTTGCGGCGGTGGGTCTGCACGGTCTCCGGCGAGATGTTGAGGAGTTCGGCGATCTCCTTGGAGCTGTGGCCCGCCCGCACCAGCCGGCAGACCTTCAGTTCCGCAAGGGTCAGCTTGCTCAGTCCGTCCTGCGGCCGCTCTTCGCCGCTGTCGGTCAGAGAGAGCAGGCTGTCGCGCAGAAGCTGGATCATGGACTTGCGCGCGGCGGCATCCGGTTCTTTGCCGATCTGTTCAAGGGCGGGCAGCAGCACGCGGCGGATATGGGAGGAAAGCTCGTCGCGGCGGCTGTCCCGCTCGGCGTGGATGGTGGACAGCACCGTGCGGAGCGTGATGTTCAGTTCTTCCTGACGGCGTTTTTCTTCCAGAAGGGCGGCGGCATGGCGGCCGATGGCTTCTTCCATCATCTCCCGTTGCAGCACCTGCGGCGTGATGTTGGTCAGCAGCACGAGGTACTCCCCGGCGCTGGCGAGGCTGACCCCGCCCAGCGAGGCGATGGACAGCCGGAAGAACAGGCCGTCGCCGAACGGGCTGACCTCCACGGTCTGCCCGATGGGGTAGTAACGGAAGAATTCTTCTGGGTCCTCGCCCTCAAGGCCCAGGGCTTCCCAGACGGGCTTGCCCTCTATGCCTTCTCCGGCGTATTGACGCAACGAGCGGTTGGCTGTGGTGATGCGGCAGTTCTCGTCCATCACCAGCACGCCGTCGGAGGTGGTGTTGAAGATGTTCTCGAAGCGGCATTTTTCCAGCGTGAGCAGACGCAGCAGCTCATTCTGGGGGGAGATGTCCGCCGGAGGGACGGGCTGTCGGATGCTGGTCATCTCCCGCAGGCCGGCTTCCGTCCAGAGCACTTCAAAGGCATGGGCGTGCAGGCGCAGGAATTCCGTCGCCGCCGGGATGTGATCCGCGGGGATGTCGGCACAGAGGCGCGGCAGCAGGGCAAGCGCATCTTCCAGCGCCATGATGAAGGTCTTGAAGCAGCCCAGATACATGGCGACGGTGACGCCGCGGCGGCAATGGCGCAAGCCGGACTCCAGCAGGGCATCGGCCCAGCCGCCGGCATTCTCGCGCAGCGTCTCGAAGGTGGGGGGCTGCTCCGCGGCGGCATGCCGCAGGACGGGCGTCAGAAAGTCCCGGCAGGCGGTCACGCAGTCGTCGCGCCGGGCCGTGGTGAAGGAGAGATAGCCCGCCGCCTGCATGCGCAGGGTCCAGAACTCCAGGAAGCTCTCCATGCAGGCGTCGAAGCGGGCCAGGACGGCGGCCGCCTTGCGGCGGGTCTGGGGCTGCGGCACGAAGAGGCCGGAAAAGGCTTCGGAAGGCGTAAGGTGACGGCGTGCGGAGGATGCCTGCGGCATGGCTGATGATCCCGAAAAAAACGTAGGCCGGACAGGGCCGGGAGGTCGATGATGAGGTATGTGACGCTGTTCTTGTGCTTGTTTCTTCTTTTTCCCTGGCCTGTCAAGGCCGCGAACGGCGGGGGAGCCTCCGCTCCGGCTGCCGGACAGGCTTCCGGCGGCATGCGGCAGGGCACGCAGGCCAGCCTGCCCGCCGAGGCCCGCTGCGGCGAGACCGTGCAGCTCACGGCGGATCAGCCGCCCTTGCCCGGCGGCACGGCCTATGCCGGGGTGCAGGTGAGCTGGACGCAGCGGCCGGAAGGCAGGGAACCGGATGTCCTGCCCGGCTTCCCGGTGAGCGACATCCGCTTCCATGTGCCGGGACGCTACGTCTGCACCGTCTCCGTGGGGTACGTCAGCAAAGGGACCTGCGCCGGGGCCGCCTGGCATGAACGCGGCACGCATACGCTGGAGATACAGGTGCTGCCCGCCGCCCCTGGAGCGGCCCCCTCCCGCTAGGGCCTGTTAACACTATTGATCGCCTGTTTGGGGGGAGGGAAACCCCTCCGCCAGCGCGGGAGCGGGTTTCCCTTCCCCCCACGCCCCCCATCCCTTCCCCAGCGCGCTTTTATCAGGCGCAGTGAGAGCGTACGAGGCGACCCGCATCCAAAGCAGGCGGCGCGTGTGCGGCTGTTTTTCTTTATCTCTTGAAAGAATGTGTAAATCGTGTCGGCAGACAGACACGAGGCCGACAGGCGGCTATTTGCCTGAAAAGCCGTGGCCTGCCGTGGAGAGATGCCGCTCCACGGCATTGCGTGCGGCAAGCAGGCAGGCGCGCACCAGCCGTTCCTTGTCCTCATCCAGCCGAAAGGCGGGCATGGAGACGCTGACGGCAGCGTCGACCTGTCCGTCCAGACGGATGGGCAGGGCGAAACAGCGCAGATGTTCGTGGGATTCGTCCACGTCCAGCGCGAACTCTCCCATATGGATGCGGGCCAGCTGCCCGCAAAATTCGTCCATGTCCCGGATGCTGCTCGGCGTCAGCGCGGGGAGCCCGTCCGGGTAGAGGCTCTCCACTTCCTGCCGGGTGCAGTCGCAGAGCAGGGCCTTGCCTATGGCCGTGCAGCTGGCGGGCAGGCTCTTGCCCACGCTGGAGACGAGACGCAGCGGTTCTGGCGAATCTATCTTGGCGATATAAAAGACGTTGCTGCCTTCGCGTATGCCGAGCTGGCAGGTCTCCGAACAGCGGTCCACCACGCGTTGCATCTCCTGCATGGTCAGGGAATAGATGTCGGTGGTGGCAAAGGCGGCGGAGAGCAGCAGAGTCCTCGCGCCCAGCGTGTAGACCATGTTCTTGCGGTTGCAATCCAGATAGCCGCGGGCGCAGAGCGTGCGCAAAAAAGGCGTCAGGCTGCTGGCCGGGGCATCCACGCTGCGGGACAGTTCGGTCAGCGTCAGGCCGCCGTCACGCTGGGCAAGGGTTTCCAGGATGTCCAGCACGCGGCTGGTGGGGCGGTGCGGCTCGTGAGTCATGCTCTCCTCGACATGGCGTGACGTTTTCTGCGGCGGGTCTGGCCGTCCTTGTTCCACATGCTGTCCTGCTCCTGCCGCGTCCTGCCGGGAAACGTTGTCCGTCCGGCAGCGGCGCCATTTCGCCTGATCCCTTTCTTCCGTCTTTCCCTCTGGAACCATTCAGCTTTTTGCGGACGGCAGGCATATCTGTCCTGACCCTAGCATGCTCCGCGGGCAAGCTCAAGGACTGAGGCGCGGCAGCGGGAACGCCTTGGCTGGCAGCGGCCCGGCCCATGCCTCGACCTGTCAGCATATGTTTTTGATATACAAAACGACTATGGATAAACAAAGAAATAGCCGCTCCCGCCGGCACGCAAAAGGTACCGCCCTTACGTGACGAAGAACCTTGTTTACTGAAAATACTGGATTTCTCTTCAAGGTGTGCGCGGATTTTCTCTTATAATATATTTTAATAAATGAATAAAAAATATCACCCCCCATGCCTTGACAAGAAGGGTGGAGATTGTGTATGCGGGAATTATGGTTCGAATATAAGTATTCGTTTCGGATATACGAAAAGGAGAAGATTCATGAGCACCACCAAATTTGCGGGCATCATGCCCCCCATGTCCACGTTTTTCGATGCGGAAGGCACGTTTGACCGCAAGGCCACGGCCGCTCTCATGGACCGCCTCATGGAGGCAGGCGTGCAGGGCGTGCTCATCCTGGGCAGCGCCGGGGAATTCTTCAGCATGAGCATGGCCCAGCGCAAGGAAGTGGCCGAGTTCTGCCTGCGCCACATCGACGGGCGCATCACCACCCTGGTGGGCACCGGCGCCTGCGGCACGCAGGAGACCATCGAACTTTCCCGCCACGCCGCCGAACACGGGGCCGATGCGGTCATGGTCATCAATCCCTATTATTCGCCCATGAGCGACGACTGCCTTTTTGCCCACTACAGCGCCGTGGCCGACGCCTGCCCCTGCCCGGTCATGCTCTACAACTTCCCGGCCATGACCAAGCAGGATCTGTCCGTGGAGCTCATCGCCCGCCTGGCGGAGCATCCCAACATCCGCGGCCTCAAGGACAGCGTGACCGAAGTGGCCCACACCCGCCGCGTCATCCTGGAAGTGGGCACGAAGCATCCCGACTTCGCGGTCTTTTCCGGCTTTGACGAGCATGTGCTGAACAACCTTGCCCTGGGCGGCGCGGGCGGCATCCCCGGCACGGCCAACTTCGCGCCGCAGTTCATCTGCGGGCTGTACAAGGCCTTCCGCGAGGGCGACTTCGTGCGGGCCCACGAGCTGCACCGCGTGGTGGCGGCGCTCTCCAACGTGTACGCCATCGAGACCCCCTATTTCGGCACCCTCAAGGAAGCGGCCCGCCTCTGCGGCCTGCCCGACCTGCCCACCCACGTGCTGCGTCCCTCGCAGCCCCTGAGCGAGCAGGGCAAGGCGAAGCTGCGGGCCCTGCTGGAGTCCTGCGGCCTGCTGTAAGAGCTTTCTTCCTTCCCCCCGTCACCACGAGAGGTGAACCATGAATGCCAATGTCTCTTCTTCCGCCGAACCCACGCGCATCCGCTGGAAGATCTTCGGCGTGCTGTTCCTTCTGGTCGTGGTCAACATGATCGACCGGGCCTCCATTTCCATCGCCATGCCCACCATCGCGCAGGAGCTGAACCTGAGCGGGGTCATGCAGGGGCTGGTGCTCAGCGGCTTTTTCTGGACATACGCCCTGATGCAGATCCCCAGCGGCCTCATTGCCGACAAGTTCGGCCCGCGCTCGACCATCTCCATCTCCACCGTGCTGTGGGGCGCTTCGCAGGCCCTGCTGGGCCTGTGCCACAACGGCATCGCCCTCATCGGCGCACGCCTGCTGCTGGGGGCCAGCGAGGCCCCGGTCTTCCCGGCGGGGGCCCGGCTCAACGCCATCTGGCTCAACAAGAAGGAGCGGGCGCGGGGCGCGGTGCTCATGGATGCCGGCGGGCCTTTCGGAGCGGCGCTGGGGGGCATCCTGGTGGCGGAGATGATCCTGTTCTTCGCTTCCTGGCGCATAACCTTCATCATCGCCGGGGTGGCCACCATCCTGCTCGGCTTCCTCGCGCATTACATCATCCGCGATGACCCGACCCATGACCCGATGGTCAATGAGGCGGAACTGTCCATCATCCGCGAGGGACAGGACGAAGGGCCGGCCGAGCAGGCGGAAGGGGAGGGCGGTTCCCTCCTCCACCTCATGTCGCTGCGTTCGCTGGCGGGCATGCTGGTGGGCCGCTGCGCCTGGGCCATGATGTTCTTCGGCCTGCTGACCTGGGGGCCCAGCTTCCTGGCCAGCGCGCTGGATCTTGACCTGAAGTCCGTGGGCTTCGCCACGCTGGTCATCTTCTGCGCCGGGGGCGTGGGCAGCCTGTGCGGCGGCTTTTTGTGCGACAGGCTGGTCAGCGGCGGCATGAGCCGCGCCCGCTCCTGCAAGCTGCTGCTCACCATCTCCGGCCTGCTGACGCTGGGGGCCTTTGCGGCCCTGCCCTATGTGCCGGACGTGACCTCCTCGGTCATCCTGCTGTCCTGCGCGTCCTTCGTGCTCATGTGGGGCAGCATGTACTGGAGTTTCCCGCCCATGCTGGCCCCGCGTTCGCGCGTGGCGACCGTGGGCGGCATGATGAACATGGCCGGCAGCGTGGGCGGCATCTGCATCCCGCTCATCGTGGGCTGGATCCTCGACCTCACCGGCGGCTCCTTTGACCCGGTGCTGCACTTCTTTGCCGCCTGCGCCGTGGTGTTCGTCATCATGACCAATATCATCGACCTGCGTAACGCCCGCTGACGGCTGCGCGGCGGCCGCCCGCGGACGGCGTTCCGCAGCGGCCGCCGCCCCTTCGGCGATCCTCAGGAGGTATCCCCATGCAACTGGAAGCCCTGCACCTTTACGACGGCCCCGTCATCGACGCGCACCATCATTTCTGGGACCCCATCAAGAACGATCACCCCTGGCTCAAGCCCGACGTGCTCATCCCCTTCCGCTACGGCGACTATACGGCCATCAAGCGTCCCTACTATCCGGCGGACTACTTTCAGGATACCGGGGACATCAACGTGGTGGAGACCTGCTACATGGAGACCGAATGGAATCCGGCGGACCCCACGGGCGAGAGCGACTTCATCACCTCGGTTGCCCGCGAGACCGGCTACCCCAACGCGGTGGTGGGGCAGGCCTGGCTGCACCATGCGGATGTGGAGGACGTGCTGCGCGCCCAGAGCGCCTATACCCTCATGCGCAGCGTGCGCCACAAGCCCGGCGGCCCCGCCTCGCCCGAAGAGGTGGGGAGCTGCCGCACTCTCATGAGCGACGACGCCTGGCGCAAGGGCTACGAGCTGCTGGAGAAGTACGGCCTCATGTTCGACTTGCAGACCCCGTGGTGGAACCTGCCTGAAGCCGTCTCCCTGGCCTGCGATTTCCCGGACACGACCATCATCCTCAACCATACGGGCCTGCCCGCCCAGCGTTCGCACGAGGGGCTGGCCGGCTGGCACAAGCACATGGCGGCTCTGGCCGAATGCGAGAACGTGATGGTAAAGGTGTCGGGTATCGGCCTGAAGGACGTGCCGTGGACGGTGGAGAGCAACGGCTGGATCATCTCCGAAGTGCTGGCCATGTTCGGGCCGGACCGCATCATGTTCGCCAGCAACTTCCCGGTGGACAGTCTGTGCGGCAGCTTCCCGGACATTTTCCACGGCTTCATGACGGTCTGCGCCATGAAGGGGTATTCCTACGCGGCGCAGCGCAAGATGTTCCACGACAACTGCAAACGCGTCTACCGCACCATCGCGCCGGAAGACCTCAAGGGAAAGATCGTAAAATAGGGGCCGCGGCGGCCCCGGAGGACCAAGCATGAGCAATGCCATCATCATCAGCCCCGCCGACGACGTGGCCGTGGCCATCGAGCCCATCGCGGCCGGTGAGGCCGTGGATTACGGCCCGGCGCAGGCCGAGGCCTTCTGCGCGCGGGAGGACATCCCCATCTACCACAAGGTCGCCGTGCGTGATCTGGCTGCCGGGCAGAAGATCTGCAAGTACGGCGAACATATCGGCGAGGCCCTGTACGACATTGCGCGCGGCAGTCATGTGCACGTGCACAATGTGGGCAGCGTGCGCGAAGATCTGGACAACAAATAGGGGCGGGACATGCAAACCTTTCTTGGATACAAGCGCCCGGACGGGCGCGTGGGCATCCGCAATCATGTGCTCATCCTGCCTGCCAGCGTCTGCGCTTCGGATACGGCGCGCATCGTGGCCGGGCAGGTGGAAGGGGCGGTCACCTTCAACAATCAGAACGGCTGCTCGCAGGTGGCCCCCGACCAGCAGCTGACCATGGACGTCATGGCCGGTTATGCGGCCAATCCCAACGTCTACGGTACGGTGGTCATCTCGCTGGGCTGCGAGAACTGCCAGATGGATCTGGTGGTGGAGGCCATCCGGCAGCGTACCTGCAAACCGATGGAGACCTTCATCATCCAGCAGGAGGGCGGCACGCTCAAGACCATCGAGAAGGCCGTGCGCGCGGCCCGCGCCATGCAGCAGGAGGCCGGGCTCATCCAGCGGGAGGCCTTCCCCCTGTCCGAGCTCATCGTGGGCACCGAATGCGGCGGCAGCGACCCCACCAGCGGGCTGGCGGCCAATCCGCTCATCGGCGAGCTTTCCGACAGGATAGTGGATGCCGGCGGGACGGCCATCCTCAGCGAGACCACGGAATTCATCGGGGCCGAGCACATCCTTGCCCGGCGCGCTGCCACGCCGCAGGTGCGGGAGCGCATCCTCGACATCGTGCACCGCTACGAGAAGGCCCTGCGTCTGGTGGGCGAAGAAGTGCGCGAGGGCAATCCCTCGCCCGGCAACAAGGCCGGCGGCATCACCACGCTGGAGGAGAAAAGCCTCGGCTGCATCCACAAGGGCGGTCACCGGCCGGTCATGGCCGTGTACGATTACGCCAAGCAGATAGACACCCGCGGGCTCGTCATCATGGACACGCCCGGCAACGATCCTTCCTCGGTGGCGGGCATGGTCGCCGGGGGCTGCCAGCTCGTGGTCTTCAGCACCGGGCGCGGCACGCCCACGGGCAATCCCATCGTGCCGGTCATCAAGGTGACGGGCAACCGGCAGACCTATGCCGCCATGCTCGACAATATGGACTTTGACGCCAGCCCCGTCATCTATGAACCGGGCTGCATGGACAGACTGGCCGGGGAGTTCCTCGACCTGGCCGTCGCCACGGCCAACGGCCGCAAGACCAAGGCCGAAGCGCTGGGCTTTACGGAAATGGCCATCGCCCGCGTGTGCAACTACGTTTAACCCGCTATCCCGCAGGAGCGTTCCATGAAACCCATCCTTGGCATCTTTCTGGGCGAGGCCGCCGGCATCGGGCCGGAAGTCATCGCCCGCCTCGTGGCCAACGGCACCGTGCAGAAATATTGCCGCCCGCTGCTCATCGGCGACAGCCGCGTCCTCAAGCTCGGGCAGCGCATCGCCGGGGTCGATTTCCCCGTCAGCATCATCTCGGACGCCGCGGCGGCGAACTGGGACGGGCCGGTGCCCTTCCTGGATCTGAAGAACTTCGATCCCGACGGGCTCGTCATGGGGCAGGTCGATACCGCTTCCGGCAAGGCCACCGGGGACTCGCTCATCGAAAGCATGAAGCTGCTCAAGGCCGGCAGCATCGACGGCTTCGTCTTCGGCCCCCTCAACAAGGAGGCCTTCAAGAAGGGCGGCCATCACGTGGAGGACGAGCACGCCCTCTTTGCCCAGTGTCTGGACTGGCTGGACAAGCCGCGCGGCCTGCTCAACGTGCTGGAGGACCTCTGGGTGTTCCGCGTGACCGGGCACATCCCCTTCAAGGACATCTCCGCCCACATCACGCGGGAGAGCGTGGGACGGGCCATCCGCCTCTCCTATGACACGCTGCGCATGGCTGGTTACGACGATCCGCGCATCGCCGTGGCGGCGCTCAATCCGCACGCCGGGGACGGCGGCACCTGCGGCATGGAAGAGATCGACGTGCTCATCCCCACCATCCAGGAGATGCGTGCCCAGGGCATGAACGTCATCGGGCCCGTGCCCGCCGACACCATCTTCATGCACGCCTTCAACAAGGAATACGATACGGTGGTGACGCTCTACCATGACCAGGGCCAGATCGCCACCAAGCTCAAAGCCTTCGACGTGGGCGTCACCGTGTCCGGCGGCATGCCCTACGCCATCACCACCCCCGAACACGGTACCGCCTTCGACATCGCCGGCAAGGGCATCGCCAAGACGCTTGCCACGGAAGAAGCCATCCGCATCGCCGCCCGCATGGCGGCGACCCGCCACGCGGGATAGCGGGACACGCCATACCTCCCCTTCCCCCCCGCAAACGGGAGGCCTGCCGCATGGGTCGCGGCGGCCTCCCGTTTCGCTTGCGCGGGCCGGGTCCTCCGCTCTTAGAGCCTTTTCCGTTTAAAACGCTGTGCGGTTCAAACCATACGGCCTGTCGTTTCACGGAAAAACGCGGTTTTCCCGCCTGGTTTGGGCCGGGCGGCGCTGTAGCGCCGCCACGCATCTTGCCTTTTTCAAAGACAAAATGCTCTATTGACAGCACGGCAAAGCATGGCTATTTTGCCAAATATGAATGAAGTAAACGCGCGTCCCCATCGGGAGTATATCGCCGAGCAGGCCAAGATCTTCAAGGCGCTGGGGCATCCCAGCCGTCTGCTCATGGTGCAGGCCCTGCGCGACGGGGAAAAATGCGTCTGCGATCTGCAAACGCTCATCGGTGCGGACATGTCCACCGTGTCGCGCCATCTGGCGGTATTGCGGGAGGCGGGCGTGGTGCGCAGCGAAAAGCGCGGCACCAACATCTATTACGCTCTGGCGTTGAGTTGTCTGGATACCTTCCTGCACTGTACGGGCACGCTTATTGCGGAGCGCATCCGTGAAAAGTCGTCCCTGCTGGGGAATGGAGCGAGAAAGCCCTGACCTCCGCCCGGCGGGGGAGGGGTGTCCGGGCGTTCTCGCCGTCGAGCGGTCGTTGTCCGTCTGCCTGTCTGTCGTGGTTGCGGCAGGCATTTTTTGATCACCTTTATTTGGCTTTTTTGCCAATAAGAAAAATAAGGAGAGCATCATGCAAGGGTCCTGCTGTTGTCAGTCAGGGAAGGACAAGCCGCAGTCGGCGCCGCAGGGAAATACCGGGCCGCTGCGCGAGCTGACGCCGCTGCGTCCGCAGCCGGTGGACCGCCTGCGCTATTTCGGGACAGCCGCGCTCGTCTTTGCGATCTGGACGGGCTGCTATCTGGTCATCGAACCGCTGGCCCGGCTGCTGACGCAGGCCGTGCCCGGCCTGAGCGACCGGGCGGCGGCCGCGCTGGAATTCTTCCTGTACGATACGGCCAAGATCCTGCTCCTGCTGCTGCTCATGGTCTACGTCATCGGCTGGCTGCGGGCCGGGCTGCACGTGGAGCGGGTGCGGGATTTTCTGGCGGGCAGGCGGCGCGTGCTGGGCTACGTGCTGGGCGCGGGCTTCGGGGCCATCACGCCGTTTTGTTCCTGCTCCAGCATCCCGCTGTTCCTGGGTTTCACCACGTCGGGCATACCGGTGGGCATCACGCTGGCCTTCCTCATCACCTCGCCGCTGATCAACGAGATCGCCGTGGTCCTGCTCTGGGGGCTGCTGGGCTGGAAGCTCACGCTCGTCTATGTGCTGGCAGGGCTGGGCGCGGGCATCATCGGCGGCTGGTTCATGGATGTGCTGCGCGCGGAACGCTGGCTGCAGGATTACCTGAAGGAAAGCATCGCCTCCGGTGCGGCGCAGCGGCCCGCCGGGGCGGAGCAGCGGAAAATGGGCCTGCGCGAACGCCACCTCTTTGCCAGCGGGGAAACGCGCTCCATCTTCCGGCGCGTCTGGCGCTGGGTCATCATCGGGGTGGGGCTGGGGGCCCTGCTGCACGGCTATGTGCCGGAAGCCTGGTTCGCCGAGCATCTGGGCGCGGGGCAATGGTGGTCTGTCCCGGCTGCGGTGGCTGTGGGCATCCCGCTCTACACCAACGTCACGGGCATCGTGCCCGTCATGGAGAGCCTGCTGCTCAAGGGCCTGCCCGTGGGCACCACACTGGCCTTCTGCATGAGCGCCGTGGCGGCCAGCCTGCCGGAAGTGCTCATGCTGCGGCAGGTCATGCGCGGCAAGCTGCTGGCCCTCTTTCTGGGGACGCTGCTGGTGCTCTTTTCCCTGCTGGGCTGGCTGCTCAACGCGGTACAGGGCTGGCTGCTGTAGGGTATGGCAACGTGGATTTTAACACAATGAGCAAGGTGAATGAGCCATACGCGCTCCAGCCAAACAAGCAATGAATAAAGTGTGAACAGGCGCTGACGATGCGCGCCGCCCGCAGGTGAGGCGGCATACGGAAAGACAAGGAGGAAGGCTATGGACATCAAGGTGCTGGGGCCGGGTTGCGCCCGCTGTCAGGAGACGGAAGAACTGGTGCGGGCCGTGGTGGCGGAGACAGGCTGCGCGGCCGAGGTGGAGAAGGTGACGGATTTTCGGGAGATGCTGCGGCTGGGCGTCATGGCCACGCCCGCCGTGCTGGTGGACGGCAGGGTCATGTGCTCGGGCCGTGTGCCCGCGCGGGAGGAAGTGCGCGACTGGCTGACCGGAGCCGGGCAGGCATAGCTTGCCGCGCCGCCGTGCCGGAGGTCGCTGCCTGCGGAGGCAGACCCGGTGTGCCGCCGCCTCGTGCCGCCGACTCTTTCTTTGATAAAAGCGCACTGGGGAGGGGGGAAGGAAGCGACCGAGAGGCGGCCCCTCCCCCCAGTAAGCAGCGGATAGCGTCAGCAGGTCCTGACCGCCGGGCTCAGGCCCGCTCGATGCGGAATTCCACCTTGTCCGCGCAATCCGGGCACTGGAAGGGGCCGTGATTGATGACGCCCTTGCGGGCCGCGTACACGAAGGGGAAAATGGCGTTCATGGCCATCATGCAGATATTGGCGCTCTCGTCCTTGGCGATGAGGGGACCGTCAAAGACGACGGAATCGCCCGCCGAGTAGAGCGGACAGGAGGACGACTGGACCGTGAGGCGGATCTTGATTTCTTCCATGAGAGCCTTCCTTTCGGCAAAAGGGGTGAGAGGGAGCGCGGCAGCCGTCCGCCGTCCCGTACGGCAGGGCCATGCGCTCGTACCGGGGGGGACAGTAGCCCTCTCGCCGTGCGGCGTCAAATGTCGCGACCGTCATGTGACGGCCGAATAGACGGCATACAGGCGGCGGGACGGCGTGCCGTCCATTCCGTCAGCACGGTTTGACGGCCCGCAGGGCGAACATGGGCACAGGATTGAACGAGCTGTCCCGTACGGCAAAGATGCGGTCGCTGAGTTCGCGGTCGCAGGTGCAGGCGGCAAAGCCGATGCGTTCCAGCGTTTCCCTGTCCCACTGCGGACGGCATTCCCGGCTGAGCGGCAGCTCCCGCCGGATGTGCTCGCCTTCACGCAGCAGGTCGGGCGCAATGCCGGCATGGGCGTGCTGTCCCGCCGTCCCGGCCTGTTCGGTGAAATCGACGGCCCCATAGTCGGCATCGAAATTGAGCAGGCTGCCGCCCTTCCGCAGCACGCGCCACCATTCCCGGTAGGCGGCGCACGGATCGACCAGCGTCCAGGTGACGTTGCGCGCCACGATGCAGTCGAAGGAGGCGTCGGGGAAGTTCAGCCGCTGGGCGTCCATCGGCAGGAAGGTCACGCTGCGGCCCTCCTGCCGGGCCAGGGCGCGCGCCTCGTCCAGCATGGGCAGGCAGCTGTCCACGCCTGTCGCCTCGCAGCCGTGCCGGGCCAGCAGGATGGCCAGAAAGCCCGCGCCGGTGCCCACATCCAGCACGCGCAGCGGCGTGTTGCCGTCCGGGGCGGGCAGATGGGGGGCGATCTCCGCCCACCAGCGTTCGGCCTTGTCGCTGTGCAGTTCCTGCCGGCGGACCTGCCCGAATCCGGCGGCCCGGTGGGACCAGTAGTGCCGGATGCGCGCGTCGAGGCGGGGGGAAGGGGTGGCTGTTTCCGTGGTGCGGGGACGTGTCATGGCTGTTCTTCCTGTGTCGGTAGGGGTGAAGCGTGCGGCCGGGCGGGGAGCTCAAGGCGCAGGGAGGCGTCCAGCAGATGCCGCAGCCGGGGGGAGGCCGCGTGCAGTTCCGTCAGGGCGCGGTCGTCGGTCAGACGGCCCTGATGCAGCACCGCCAGCCTGTCGCAGAGCAGCGCGGCCGCCTGGATGTCATGGGTGATGAAGATCTGGGCCATTTGGCCCCGAAGGCCCTTGAGCAGGCGCAACACCTCCGCCTGGACGGAAGCGTCCAGCGCGCTCACGGCCTCGTCGAAAATGAGCAGGTCGGGCCGGCAGGCCAGCGCCCGCGCGATGCAGACGCGTTGCAGCTGTCCGCCGCTCAGCTGATGCGGCAGGCAGGCGGCCAGACGGGGCGAGAGTTCCACGCGTTCCAGGAGCCCGGCCACGGCATCCGGCCCGACGGGGCTGTCCGGCACGGCTCCGCAGCCCTCGGCGATGATCTGCCCGACGGTCAGGCCCGGATTGACGGACTGCGCGTAGTCCTGAAAAACGATGCTCATCCTGCCCCGGCGTTGGCGTCGCCACGCGGCGAGGGGCTGCCCGTCCAGAAGGATGTCCCCCGCATCCGGCCGTTCCAGCCCCAGCAGCAGGCGGGCAAGGGTGCTCTTGCCGCTGCCGCTTTCTCCCAGCAGGCCCAGGGTGACGCCTTTCTCCAGACGGAAATTGATGTCGCGCAGCACGGCCCGACGGCCGCGTGCGCCGAAGAAGCCGCTCCGCGCGGGATAGCTTTTGCCGAGGCCCCGCACCTGCAGGAAGGGGACGCCGGGAGCGGGGGCCGCGGGCGCTGCCGGGGACGGCGTGCTTCCGTCGTGCGGGCCGGACGCCTGATGGGCCTGCGGCGCGGCCTCGGCCGTCAGGCCGCCCGCCGTATGCCGGTCGAGGGCTTGCGTCAGCAGCCGCCGCGTGCGGATGAGGCGTTGCGTGCAGGCGTGGCGCGGGGCCCGCAGCACATGGGCCGCATCCCCCTGCTCCACGCAGACGCCCCCCTGCATGACGAGCAGCCGGTCGGCAAGCTGCTGCACCACGGCCAGATCATGGGACACGACGATGAGGCTCAGACGGCGTTCCGCCTTCAGGCGGGCAAGCAGGCGCACGATGTCCCGCCGGTTGGGCGCATCGAGGGAGGAGGTCGGCTCGTCGGCGATGATGAGGCGGGACCCCAGCCCCAGACAGAGGCCGATCAGGCAGCGTTGCAGCGTGCCGCCGGAAAGCTGGTGGGGGTAGCGTTGCAGCACGCCGGCGGGCAGGTTGAGCTGCCGCAGCACCTCCTCCGCCAGCTCGTCGGCCTGTTCCGCCGTGAGGGAGCGCTTTTCCCGCCAGGTCTCCCGCCATTGCGCGCCGATGGTGAGGAGGGGATCGAAGGCGCTCCCGGCCTGCTGGAAAACGGCGCTGATGCCCGTGCCGCGCAGGCGGCGGGCCTGCGGCGCGGCGGCGCGCAGCATGTCGGTCCCCGCGAACAGGGCCTGGCCGTCCGCGGCGAGCTCCGGCGGCAGCAGCCCCAGGAGCGCCCGGCAGAGCAGGGTCTTGCCGCTGCCGCTCTCGCCCACGATGCCCAGACACCGCCCTTCGCGCAGCGTAAAGCTCACGTCCGTCACCAGCGCTTTGCCGGAGGCCCGTTCCCGGATGCTCAGACGGTGCAGGGCGGCGAGAGGAGAAGCTGCGCAAGCGTCCATACGGTTACCGTGTGCGGGAGGTACGCCGGGGGGACAGGGCGTCCCGCAGGCTGTCGCCCAGCAGGTTGCAGGCCGCCGTCACCAGGAGCACGGCCAGGCCGGGGGGCAGCATCTGCCAGGGATGCAGGGTCATGACGTTGCGGGCCTCGCTCAGCATGGCCCCCCATTCCGGCGTGGGCGGCTGCACGTTCAGGCCGAGGAAGGAAAGGGCGGACAGGAGCAGGATGACCGAGCCGGAGTCCAGCGTGGCCAGCACGGCGATCTCCCCGGCCGCGCGGGGCAGCAGATGCCGACGGATGATGGCGGGCGCGGCGTAGCCCGCGACCCGGGCGAAGCATACATAGGGCATGTCGGCGTACTGCCGGGTGATGGTGTGGATCATGCGGGCGTACCAGGGCCATTTGGCCAGGATGCAGGCCAGGAAGACATGTTCCGGCGCGGGGCCGAGCAGGCCGACCAGAGCGAGGATCAGCACTTCGGCCGGAAAGGCGAGCGCCACGGCGCAGACCCGCAGGAGCAGGGCCTCCGTCCGGCCCTGCACGAGTCCGGCCGTCATGCCCAGCAGCGTGCCGATGCTCACGGTGACGGCGGTGGTGAGCAGGGCAAAGCCCACGGTGGCGCGTATGCCGTAAAGCAGACGGGAGAGGATGTCGCGCCCCAGATGATCCGTGCCGAGCCAGTGGCCGGGGCCGCAGGGGGCGAACTTGTTGCGGGCGTCGATGAGCAGCGGGTCATGCGGCGCGAGCCACGGGGCCAGCAGGCCGGCGAGCAGCACGAGCAGCAGGAAGAGGAGGCAGGCCATGCCGAGCCTGTCCCGGGCGAACGCCTGACGCATGGTCATGCCCGCTCTCCGTGGCGCAGGCGCGGGTCGGCCAGCGCGGCGCACAGCTCCATGAGCCGTCCGCAAAAGAGGAAAAAGGCGGCCATGAGCAGCACATAGGCCTGGATGACCGGGAGATCCCTGTTGAAAATGGCCGTGATGCACAGACGGCCCAGACCGGGCCAGGCAAAGATGCATTCCACCACGAAGGTGCCCGCCACCAGACGCGGCAGGCTCATGCCCAGCGCCGTGAGGCTCGATCGCAGGGAATTGCGCAGGACATGGCGGAGGATGGCGCGCTCTGACCGTCCGCAGGCCCGGGCATGGAGGACGAAATCCTGTTCCAGGGTCTGGAGGATGGCGGCGCGCAAAAGGCGGGTATAGGCGGCGATGTAGGGCAGGGCCAGGGTGACGGCCGGCAGGATGAGGGCGCTCGGCCGGTCCAGCCCGCCCAGCGGCAGCAGGTCCCAGTGGACGGCGAACAGCCAGATGAGCAGGAGCCCGGCCCAGTAGGCCGGTACGGACGTGCCCAGCAGGATCAGCCCCCGCAGCAGGAGGTCCGGCAGCTTCCCCGCCCGGCAGGCGCTCAACATGGCTGCCGGAACGCTGCACAAAAGGACGATGCAGGCCGCCGTCCCCGCCAGCAGCAGGGTGGGGGGCAGGGCGGCGGCCAGTTCTCCCGTCACGGCCTTTCCGTCGGTATGGCTGACGCCCAGGTCCCCCCGCAGGGCCTGTCCCAGCCAGTGCAGGTAACGTTCGAGAAAGGGGCGGTCGAGCCCGAGCCGGGCCCGCGTCTCGGCCAGCAGTTCCGGCGTGGGCCGCATGCCGTTGACCCGGATGGCCACCTCCGCCGGATCGCCCGGGCTGAGCTGGATGACGGCAAAGGAAAGGAAGCTGATGCACAGCAGCAGGGGCACGGCGCGCAGCAGCCTGCCCGCAAGAACGGCGGGCAGACGCGGGAAGGTGACCGGACGGCCGGACTCAGAATGCCATCTTCTCAAAGGGGATCTCGTACTGGGAGAGGCCGAATTCCACGCCCTTCAGCGTGCGGGCGTACACGGCCTTGGTCCGGGAGGTAGTGAGGGGGAGATAGATGGCCTCGTCGTGGACGTAGGTCAGGATCTCGCGGTACATGGCGCGGCGCGTGGTCTCGTCCGTCTCCGCCATGAGGCGGGTGATCGCCGCGTCCAGCCAGGACTTGCGCTCCAGCCCCGTCTGGGCCTGATAGTCCCCGTGGGCGGGGACGCGCCAGGACGAGAGATAGGACTGCGGATCATAGGGCGTGCCCCAGGAAAGGGAATACTGCATGTCGAAGTCGCCGCGCTTCTGGCGGTCGAGGAAGGCCTGCTTCTCCTCGCCGATGATGCGCATCTCCACGCCGATCTGTTTCAGGTTCGCCTGGACGAATTCGCTGATGGTGCGTTCCTGCGCATTGTCGGCATTGTAGAAGAGGCGCACCACCGCCCTCTCGCCATCCTTGTACCGCCAGCCGTCAGGCGCGAGCGTCCAGCCCGCGGCATCCAGCAGGGCGGCGGCCTTTTTCGGGTCATGGTCGCGCCGTTCCAGCGGCACGTCGCAGTAGGGCACGCCGGGGTCCAGCAGCGTATGGGCGACGGATTCGGAACCGTTGAGCACGCCTTCGGCGATACCGGCCTTGTCCACGGCATATTGCAGGGCGCGGCGCACGGCGCGCTCCCGCGTGAAGGGCTGATGCGCGTTGAGCAGGAGGGCGCGTGAGGCGATGGGCCGGCTGAGCGCCGTGGCGTAACGGCCGTCACGTTGCAGGGCCGCAAAGGCGTCAAGGTTGAGCATGTCGCCGTCAGCGCCGAAAACGAGGTCTATCTCTCCCTTTTGCAGGGCCATGAGGATGGACTGATGGTCGGGGATGACCTTCCAGCGCACGGCGTCCAGGCGGGGCTTCGTCCCCCAATAATGCGGATTGGCGGTAAAGAGGGCGTACTGATCTTTGCGGTGTTCCGTCAGTATCCACGGCCCGGTGCCGATGAGGCCCGTCACGCCGTCCCTGGTCTGCCCGCCAATGAAGCACTTCGGCGAAAGGAAGCGGAACGGCCGCAGCAGCCCCAGCTCCGTGAGCGTCGGATAGTAGGGGTGTCTGAGCACGAGGCGGCAGGTGTGGTCATCCACCACTTCGCAGGCTTCAAGGGCATTGGTGAGGTCGAGCCAGGCATGGCGGGAGCGGTTGGCCATGATGGCGTCCATGTTCAGCTTCACCACCTGGGCGGTGAAGGGCTCGCCGTCGGAAAAGCGCACCCCCCGGCGCAGATGGAAGGTGTAGACCGTGCCGTCGGCCGAGATCTCCCAGCGTTCCGCGAGCCACGGCCTGATGCCTTCGCGGGTGTTGACGACCAGCGGCTCGAAGACCATGCCCTGAGCCGCCATCTCGCCGCTGTAGAGGTGCGGATGGATGTTGCGGATATCCTTGGTGCTGGCATAGACCAGCTCGCGGCGGGCGGCGCCGCCGTCCG
Source organism: Candidatus Desulfovibrio gallistercoris (assembly GCA_019118745.1). Lineage (GTDB taxonomy): Bacteria > Desulfobacterota > Desulfovibrionia > Desulfovibrionales > Desulfovibrionaceae > Desulfovibrio > Desulfovibrio gallistercoris. The sequence goes on from DWYJ01000035.1 coordinate 18,163, forward strand.
GGGCGGGGGGCTGATCCTTGTTCGTGTCGCAGCCTGCCGCGGTCAGGGACAGGGCGACGATGATGAGCAGGGCGAGCAGGTGGCGCATGTTTCCTCGTGGGCCGTTTCAGGGGGGGGCGGTGCGGATCGTGACGTGTGGCGAGGTGATAACACGTTTTTTGTAGAGATGCTACCCGTGGACGGGCTGCCCGCGCGGCGGGACCGGCGGCCGGTCATGTCCGGCCGACCGGCGAGGCGATGCGACAACAGGCGGCCCGGCGTCGGGCCGCGGGCGGGGGAAGAGAGGACGCGCCGCCGGGGGCCCGCTCAAGCCTGCTTCAGCTTGGCGATGAGCTCCATGAGGCGGCCGGATTGGGCGGCCACGTCCTGCACGAGCTGCGCCGACTGCTGCATGATGAGCACCGCGTCGGCGGAGACCTGGTTGATGTCGGACAGCGAGTGGTTGATGGCGTCGGAGGTGGCCGACTGGCGCTCGGCCGCCGTGGCGATGGCGTGGATCTGCTCGGCGGTGCTGTCGGCCATCTCCACGATCTCGGCCAGCGCCGTACCGGATTCGTTGACGAGCCGGGTGGCTTCCTCGATGGAGCTCACCGCCAGCTCCATCTGCTTTTCGCTTTCCTGGGTGGAGGCCTGAATGGCGTTGATGCTCTTGCCCACCTCGCCGGTGGAGGCCATGGTCTTTTCGGCCAGCTTGCGCACCTCGTCGGCCACCACGGCAAAGCCGCGTCCGGCTTCCCCGGCACGGGCGGCCTCGATGGCGGCATTGAGCGCGAGCAGGTTGGTCTGATCGGCGATGTCCGAGATGACGCCCATGACCGTGCCGATGTCCCGGGCGCTGGCGGAAAGATTGGCCATGTCGTCCTTGAGCTTGAGGGATTGCTCCCGCACGCCCTGTATGCCGCTGATGGCGAGCTGGCTCAGACGCGCGCCGTTCTCCGCCCGTTCGCGGGTCTCGGCGGAGACTTCCGAGGTCTTGCCGGCATTCTGCGCCACGTCAATGACCGAGGCGTTCATCTGCTCCATGGCATTGGCCGTTTCGGTGATGCGCCCCGCCTGCTGGCGTGCGCCGTCTTCCGAATGGGCCACCTGTTCCCGCAGCGAGCGGGTGGCGGCGTCGATGGCCGCGGCGATGCCTTCAAGCTGCCCGGCCGCGGCCAGCATGCCTTCGGCCTTGGCCCGTTCGGCGTCGGCCTTGGCCTGCTCGGCCACCTGCACGGCGTCGCGGGCCCGCTGGGATTCTTCCTGCGCCCGCAGGCTGTCCTGCTCGGACTGGCGCAGCATCTTGCGCAGGGAATCGATCATGACGCCGAGCGCGGCGCAGAGCGCGCCCAGCTCATGCCGCATGTGCGAGGGGGGCGGCGTTTCCGTATCGCCGCCGGAGACCCTGTCGGCATAGGCGATGAGCTGGCGGATGGGGCGGGTGATGGAGAGGATGACGAGCACGAGCACGATGCTGATGAGCACGATGACCGCCGCGATGATGACGCAGAGCTCCACCAGCGTGGACGACGCCTCGTCCTGCACAAGGCGCATGCGGCTCTCGAACGCCTCGAACTCCACGTCCCGGATCTTGTTCAGCCCGTCGATGATGGCGGTCATATTCTTCCAGAACTGATCGGCATCAACGCCGAACTGGCCGGACGCCGCCTGCGCGATGACGTTTTGCAGGGCGGTCTCGGCCTCCTTCCAGCCGGCGGAGGCGCGCAGGCTGTCCAGGATGGCCCGCGAGTCGGCGGTCAGCGTCAGCAGGCCCGAATCGAGGTGGGTCTCCATGCCGGAGCGCAGCGCCATGACGCGGTCGAGCGTGGCGGGGTCCAGCGGCTTGCCGGCCGTGATCAGCGCCGTCAGCGTCCCGCGCAGCAGACCGGCGCTCTCCTTGACGTCTTCAAGCAGCAGCAGGGAGGTGAAGGTGGTGCGCATGCCGTCGCCCATGTCCCGCAGGTCGGGGAGCGCGCCGGCGAGCGAAAGCTGACTGCGGACGATGCGCGAATAGGCTTGCAGCACTTCGGCCGATGTGGCCCTGGCGTCCACCAGGCGGCGCGCATCGGCGATCTTGCCGCCCAGGGCCGCAAGATCCTGCCCCTGAGCGGGCGTGAGCAGCACAGGCACCCGCAGCTCCGCCAGACGTTCCAGCGCGGCGTCGGCGTTTTTCCGCTGGGCGGTGATGACGGCCTTGTCCCCGGTGGTCAGATAGACGTTGGAAAGGCCGCGTTCCTTCTGCGTTTCGTTGACCAGCCCCGACAGGCCACGGAACAGGGCGATGTTGTTGCCCACTTCGGAGAGGGCGTCCCGCTTTTCCAGCCAGACGAGAGCATACAGGATGCTGATGACAAGAAAGGCCAGCATGGGGATGCTGCACAGCAGCAGAAGCTTGTGGGAGATCTTCATGGTCGTTCCGCGTCTTTTGCCCGCCGCCCTTTCGCGCGGCAGGGAAGACATGCGGCCTCCGAGACTGGTTACGGCAGGGCAGGTACGCGGGGTCCTTGCTTGCGCCGGTGTTGCAGGCAGTGTCCGTCCCAAACGCCATCCGTCGTACGGGTCTTCCCGCTGCAGCATGCCGCATCCTCCGCATGTCGCGAAACAGCGGCATGCGGGGAAGGACACACGACGGTCTGTGTTGCAGATACGTGATCACTTACACAAAAAAACGCCGTCCGACAAGCATGGGCGGGCATTCGCCATGTTCCCCGCGCTGCTTTCGCGCAACCTCTTCTTTTTGCAGCACTACAGTGCATGCCGGCTCCCGCACCCGGTACAATGGGCAGCGCACGGCGGCTTGTCATGGCAGAGGTCGTGTCTGTATGAGAAGAAAAAAGGGGTGCCGTCCGCCGCACACGTTTTGCGCCGCCGGGACAGCGGTCGCCTGCGCCCCGGAGGGCCGCCGGGGGAGAGAGCTGGGAGCCGCCGCGGCATCCATGCAAAAAACCCCTTGCCGTATGACACGGCAAGGGGCGTTTTATTCTCTGGAGCCGGCGAAGGGACTTGAACCCGCAACCTGCTGATGACAAATCGAAAAAATGGCTCTTTCCCGGTATTTCCTGCTGCTTCCCAATCGCTCGTTTTTGTCCTGTTTCTTCAAAAGAAACGGAAGGTTATCCAGGATCTTCATATTCCTTGACCTTCCCCTGTCCACCCGCTGCTTCACGCAAAAAGTGGGGACAAAGTGGGGACAACGTTTCGGGAGCGCACACGCTGGGTTATCAATGGCATCAGCTGGAAGAAGGCAGCCGAGTACGAGAACATCCCACACGCAAGCACGGCAGCAAGCGGACACACTCCTGGTATGGCTTACGGCCGTACTCTTGCGGTGGCGAGAGCGCCTTTGTCTCCTTTTTTCTACAATGTGTACTCCTCTCCTCTAAGACGATACACGGGGCGGTATGGCATGTCCGGTGAAAGTCCTTCTGCCGTCACCATGCCGGCATCGTTCACATGCAGATGCAGGCAGGAGCAAGCTCGAACAAAATTAAAGCATTGCTCCTGATTCCAGAACCAAACGTCAGAACGGCTGCGCAAGGCGGTGATCAGTTGCTGATGGGCATCAAGACGTTGCGCCTTGGATTCCCAGCCATATTGGTATCGTTCCGAAAAAGGATGGTCGAGGTAACCGAAGATTCCGTGCGCCGCGTACTGGGCTTCAAAGGCCTGTACATGGACGTCCACGCAGTTTGCCTGTTGCCGGTAGCAATCGCCGTGCAGCATGGATTGCTGACTGATGCTGACCAACGTCCCATCCGTAAGGGGGGCAACGCCAGCTCGCCCCAGAAGATATTCGGGATCATTGTGGATGATGCCGGACACCAAACCTGTAAAGCCCGACTGCTCCAGGGCCCGCACTGCATATGGCGGATTGCTGTGAAAAGGAGAAACGGCCAGGCAGGGGGCCGGCTGATGGGGCCAGGTGGACTGAAACCATTGGCGCGAGGCTGTTGCTTCGGCGAGCGCTTCTTCAGCTGAGGCTCCCCAATTGTAAGGGTGGGTATGGCTGTGAGAGAGCAGCGTGCCCCCGGCGGCACGCACGTCTTCCAGCATGGCTATATCGGCTGGACGCATGGGCAGGCCGGTTTTGACCGCCAGAGAAAAAGGGATGCCGCTGTCAGTGTACCATTCAAAAACATCGCGGGCTGAACTGATGTCTTCATCGCAGTCCAGACGCATGGTGACCAGGCACCGGCAGCCTGCAGGCGTTTGTCGCAGGCACGGCAGGCAGGGCAGGTCTTCCGACCGCCAGTCACTGATAAAACGTTCGATGATTGACCACTCCGTGCTATCCAATGGTCCAACTGGCCGGGCACACCAGAGGATAGAGGCTGTGGGCGTATCCAGCAGAGTGAGGTAGGAGCCGGCGTACACTGGCTGGCCGGAGGCGTGGCGAACATACATGCCCGCCAATTCGATCGCTCCGTCAGTGGTGATACCGCCTTTGACTCCCCACGGGGTGTCGTCTGTGCGGATACGTCCAAAACCCATGTTGTTCCATTCATCCGCAAAATCAAAGCGCGTGAAGGGCCGATGGTACAGTGCCGAAGCTAGCTCTTGGAGCAAGGAGTGAGCGGTGTACTGGATATACGCCGGACTTTCGGTGTGGTGTTCAGCGGAGGAGCAAGAAGGGCAGGCGTCCTGTCCGTCAAGTTGGAGAGGTGCGCTGATTGGGCGCAAACCAATGGCACGGGCTTTATCCTGGCGCAGTGGCCCGAAGATTATCCGTTTTCCCGATGGGATATCAGAGGAGGACTGGGGTGCTGCCGAACCGCAAAGAATTTCCAGAGTATTGCCGTCCTGCTTCAGGTGCAGTGCAGGGGAGCCGTTATGGAATCGTCCCAGGGAGCGCAAAAAAGCTGCTCGCACCAGAGATTCAAGATAAGGAGTGTCGGACAAGATGATTTCTCCCGGGGGGATTTCTTGAAAAAATTTTTGCTGAGGAGTCGACGTTGGGATACTTTTAAGAAAATTGTCCTTGAAAGTTCATGGCGTGTAATACTTTGAGCCAGACATTTCTGAACGTCCTGAAGAAATGTTCCTTGAAGCTTATCAAATCATATTGCCAAAGTATTTTTCCACAAGATCTCTTAACAATTGCTCATTGAAAAGAAGAACAGCTCACCTTGCAGCGTAACGGAAAGCGTTTACCCCTTTTTTGCTGCTAGTACCGCCTGATAAACCTCGACCAGCTGCTCCGCTGCCATCCGCCATGTGTACCTTTGACGGATCAGAGCAGAAAGGGCTGGTGAGCGGGGGCGCGCCAAAGCCTCAAGCACAGCCGAGCGGATATCGGCGATATCATATGGTGCGAGATATGTCGCATGGTCCTCAAAATATTCTTTGGTGCAGCCTTCACGCGTCACAGCCAGCCGGCACCCGGAAGCACCGGCCTCCAGCGCGGCAAGTCCCGGCGTTTCAAGCGTTGACGGCAGTGCCAGAACTTCCGCTGCAGCATAGGCAGATCGTTGCAGCATGCTGCCGTGTTCGAGCATCCCGATAAAATGTACGGTTTCATCAGCTAAAGCCCGACATTGTGCCGCGTATTCGGCTTCTCGTTCCTGTCCGGCCAGAACGAGATGCAAGCCTGTCCCGGCCAGAGCTTCGATCAGTCGTAATTGATTTTTGCGTTCTTCAATATTGCCCATGCAAAGGACAAAGGGACTGCGGATCCCGAAATGTTCGCGGAAGAGCGCAGGCTCGGCTGGCGTAAAAAAGATTTCATCTACGCCATTGACGATAGGGGTGAAGAGTGTGGGAGCAAGGTTGAACAGCGAGGCGAGCTGGCTGCACTCCGCCCGTGAGTTAGGCAGGATATGGTCGGCCATGCGCAGGAGGAAACCGATTTCGTCAAGACCATATTTTTCCGGCCTGTCGATCCAGATGATCGGGGATATGACCAGAGGGAGCCTGCGTACGTCTTTCACATAGATGGGGAAACGCCAGGAGCCGCCTTGCACGGAGAAAAAGTGCACGACATCTGCCGCATCGAACTGCGGTTTGGGGTTCCACGGGTCATAGCGCAAAACACGGACGCCGAGCCTTTCCAGCTCTTCCATATACTTGAGGAGCTGGACTTCGCCCCCTCCAGGGCAATCGAAGGCCACGGGGTAGGTATTGAAGAGAATGGTGAGGGGAGTCATGACCGTTCCTGCAGTTGTTCTCTTACGCGTTGGTCGCGATCATACCACTGCCAAGCGCTGGTAAGGATGGTGGCTGCATCCGAGCATTGGGGTTCCCACCCCAGAAGGTTACGGGCAAGTAATGCGTCAGCAGTCAAGGCTGGAGGATCTCCGGCTCGCCTGGGGCCTATGCTGTATGGGACATCCCTGCCTAAGTGTGCACGCGCTGCCTCTATGATCTCCAGCACTGACAGTCCTTTTCCCGTCCCCAAGTTGACTGCGGCGCTTGCCCCACCCGATGTGCAGTATTCCAGGGCTTTGACATGAGCTCGTGCTAAATCAGTCACATGAACATAATCCCGGATGCATGTACCATCCGGCGTGGGGTAATTATCACCAAAAACATGGAGAGGCGGAGCACTACCGTCCATACCCATAAACATTCTCGGGATCAGGTGCGTTTCCGGGATATGCCTTTCACCAGTTTCACCTTGGGGGTCTGCTCCTGCCGCGTTGAAATAACGCAAGGATACCCACTTCAGACCGTGGGCTGTTTCAAAATCTGCAAGCATGCGTTCCATAAAAAGCTTGCTAGCGCCGTAAGGATTGATCGGTACCGTGGGACTGTTTTCCGTGATCGGCTGTTCTTTGGGCTCGCCATAGACTGCACACGTACCGGAAACCACAATAGACTGGATGCCCGTCTCCCGCATACAGGAAAGTAGCTGGAGCGTCCCTGCCACATTGTTGCGAAAATATTTTCCGGGGTCGATTACCGACTCTCCCACATAGGCACTGGCCGCAAAATGGATAACGCCATCGGGACGATGACGACGCAGACACGCTAGCAACGTGGCATAATCGCTGATATCGCCATATTCAAAAGGCCCCCACTTTACCAAATCACGATGACCGGTAGATAAATTATCATACACGATCGCGGTATGGCCTGCATTGGCTAAAGCTTTGCATGTATGACTGCCAATATACCCGGCACCGCCGGTAACTAGAATCTTCATAAAACGACGTTCTCCTGTTGTTCCGGAGTTATCTTGGCGAATTATAAAACTCCAAGTACTTCCAGTCGTTGTCTATACCGCAAACCAACAGCATTGGCTGAGTATTGTTCAAGTATAAGCTGGCGCCCCGCTTTTGCTTTGCTTCTGGCGAGCCTTGGATTGGCAACGCATTCCCTCATGGCCCATACCGCTTCATCATGATCCGGATCACACCATTCCTGCCCTTCCCAGAAAAGGTATTCGCCCTCGCGTACAGGGATCAGCTTGCCGTTCACGGCAAAGGCTGTTTCCGGTGTGGTGAAGTCGGCATTACCTGACCACGCCGTAGCGATGACGGGTTTTTCCATGAGCATGGCCTCTGCAATGGTGCGGCCGAAACCTTCTGCACGGTGCAAAGACACATAGGCATCACAGCAAGAGAATAGGCTGAGTACCTGCGCCTTGGTGTAGATTTCGTTGATGCAAAGGATTCGCGGATCTGTCGCGGAGGCTTTGAGGATCTCCCGCCAGAACGGCAAATCTTCCGAGGCGTTCATCGTTTTTATGATCAGCCGAACGTCATTATCAACCGGAAAGGCATCTTGAAAGGCTTTGACGGCTTCCATGGGATTTTTGCGCGCTCCCCAGGAGAGTCCGTCAAAGACATAGAGAAAAAGAAACGCATCTTCCGGCAGATCATGTGCTGCCCGGCCTTGAGGCGTAAATTTCGGGAGCTCCACCGTCATGGGCATGAAAAACACAGGGACATCAGTCGCACGGCGCATGACGTTCATAGTGAAATGGCTCGATAGCCAAAATTCCTGCGCTAACGGTAATGCGCGACGGAGCGGCTCCGGCCAGTGGGGAAGCTCCCACTGCCAGGCGCCGATAGTGTAGTGATCCTTGAACAAGCGCATGCCACTGTGGAGAAAAAGGCGGAGCGTTTCCATCCCCGGCAAAAAAAACAGATTCACAGCATAGCGCGGCACATCCACCAGGAGATCCTGCACCGTCATATCCTGCTGCCGGGAAGCTATGGCAAAGGGGGGGTTATAGATATCAAAGGGAATGGCCCCCGCCGCGCAGGCCCGCGCTGCCATGCGCACGTCCTCGCCTATCCCGAGTTCTCCCTTGGCGAGGCCCACTATGGTGATCCCCCCAGTGTCCGTAGTTTCGAAAGCCTCGCTGGAGGCTTTAGCTTTCCAGGAGCGGATATAGGCCGTGATGCCGCTTGCATCCTGCTTCACGGTTTGGGGAATGGAGTGCGGAACAGGACTATCCGTCTTTAAACTGACAGGGATAATCGCGGACAACACGCGGTGCACAAAGGGATCAGCATGCAGATGGCCCAGGATCTCGTGGGAGATCCAGTAGTAAAAACGCGGGCGCTCCGCCGGGGGCAGACTCAAAAAATGTTGCCGTCCGTCCGGCCTGACCAGCAGGGCACCTTCCACCAGGCGTGGCAGCCCTTCCTCATTGCATTGGATCAAGGCATCAGCCAGGGAAACATCAAGGTTGAGCGGCAGAAGCGGCAGGATGTCTTCCTGATACGCCAAAAACCAGAGGATCAGCGCCGCGCAGCCTGCCGGATCGGTGATGTCGTACCTTCGGGCCCCCTCGATATCACAACTCCACAGGGATTTCAGCACATGGGGCAGAGGAAATGCGCAGCCCGAGGCTTCCTCATGGAGAAGGGCGAGCGACTCCGCGGGAAGAGGCAGCTCTCGCAGCAACTCGGCGGGAATGGCCTCGCTCGCGTAAGCCCAGATGAGGAAATCGGCTACGTCGTCATCGGTCATCAAGCTGAAACGTTCTTGCAGAGGCGCCGAAGACTGCCGATATCTGTACAGCCACAGAGGAAGGGTACGCCCGCTGGGCGTCGCTACGTTTTCCCTCAGTATCCGCAGGTGTGACTCGTCACAGACGAAGGGGACGAAAGGATGATGGCGGACGCCGTCGATAAGCCACCAGCAGTAAAGAGCCTCCGCATGTTCTGGCTGCTCCAGCAGGGCGGGAGTGCGTGGCTGCATTTGCGTTTCCCAAACGATCTCCATCCCGGCCGTGATCGGCAGGCGAAAATCGGGAAATCGTACCGAGGGATCAGCCATCCAGGCAAACGCAGAGGGATCAAATTTTGGTGATGATGAAGAGATCAAGGAATTCTCCCGCAATACCATGTTCAAGTTCTACGTCGTTCCTGTTCGTGAGGCTGTGGTCTACATCATGCAGCCATTCGGCAAGAAGTCGTTCAAAATCGTCTGCAAAATCAAACGTCACCAGCGAGCCCGAGGAAGATATGGGGTTACCGTGGTATACGGGCGGCAACAAGTGTTCCACGCTTCCGTCAGGCTTCAGCCTTGCGCGACAAACTGTTTCTGCACGGTCACGAAAGACCGGTGTCGAGAAAAGCACTTTTCCGCCGGGCTTCACGATGCGGCACATTTCCCGGATCGCGTGAGCAGGTCTGAAAACATGCTCAAGAACATCGGCGCAGACTACCACGTCGAACGTTGCATCCGGAAAGGACAAGTTTTCTATGTTTTCGTTGCGCGTTCCGTCGACGTATTGCTCCGATGTTTCAGGAAAGTAGTGCGAAAAAACATAGTTGGAAGATTTTCGAGCAATTACTTTGGAATCAGGGGCAATTTCATACAGAGCAAGCGCTCTCCAGGCTGGAACGACGGCCTCGAGTGTGGACAAAAAGTGTCGGATCCTGGGCAGGCTGCCGCAGGAGGAGCACACAAGATTATCGCGCAGCCAGCATTCTTTCGAGTAAAACGTCGTGGCTTCTCCACATACAGGACACACGCCGGTGCGCCGGTATATGCTGCCCCCAGAGAGGGGGTATAGCGAATATTTTTCCTGCTCCTGTCTGACAGCATAAAAGGAGAGGGATTCATCCGGCAGAGAGCAGGGAAAGTCGAAAGTAAAGCCGACGGCTTGGTTTTTGTCCAGCTCATATGCAGCCGCTACGTCCTCCCGTAGTTCAGACAGGGAGCCGCAAGCTATGGGGATATTCTCGTGGGTGACGAGTATGCCTGCGGGAATCACGTTTTTATCGCTGTCGCGGATCACAGCCCATCCTGTGATCTCTTTTCGGCCATCGCGAGTGCTCATTGTTTCGACACGACCGCTGAATGAAAAAACGATGTGCGGGTAAAGTTCGGCATCGGGTGGGAACAGGCGACGAGCGTCGTCAAGTCCAAAAGCGTATCGGCAGCATGTCATAGGTTTTCTCCAAGTTTCATACGTCCCGGCTATTCAAACAACCCCAGCGTAATGCTGCTCAACGCTTCTTCCTTTTCTCGATAATATTTTATTCTGTCGACCAATTTTTCCACCGTGCAGGGTGATCCGAAGCGGCAGACCGCGCAGCAGTGTTCAAGCTCACCGGTAAGCAAGCCGCGCCGGATGGCCTGCATGCGGGGCCCGTTGCATACGGCCGGAAGGGAACTTTTTTCCGAAAGATACCCCACACTGGCAATATGGGCACAAGGGTTAACATTGCCGTCGATGCCCAGATAAAGACGCGTCCAGGGGGCGAGACAAAGTTTGGTTTTTTTCCCCCAGATCCCTTCAGGCTGCGCAGCCTCGGTGCTGTTTTCCTGCGGAGAGGCGTCGAAGCGCCGCAATCCTCCCAACAGGGTGTACATGATGCCGTTTCGACGAAGAATATCCAGCATGTCGGTCAGAGACGTCTTTAGAGAAGCATCATCCCCGACCGTTGACAGAGCCAGATCCTCCGCCATCCCGGGTACGGCATCATCCATTGAGACGTCCTGGATCAGGATATGGTTGATCTTGAGCGCCACCGCCAGCAGCGCAAGCGAGGGAAGGTAGGGAACGACCGGAGGGCTCACCACTGTCGACAGGTTGACGTACGGTGCGGGTAGCCCGGCCTTTGCGGCGGCGTCTCGTACCGCTCCAATATTTTTTACGATACGGACAGGGTCAGCCCCTGTGCGGATGCGCTTCAGCAAGGCTCTGTCCGTGGTGTCCAGACTTATCGTCAGGTATTTTGCGCGGGCCAGCATCAAGAGCTCTTCCTCACTGAACCGTTTGCAAAAATTGCTCAGTATGGTGAAGGGCGTTTTTTCCCGGATGGCGTCCGCCAGTTCCAGCCAGCGAGGATAAGTAGTTATCTCGCCCAGATTGCTCATCTGCCAGTATCCCACGGTGAAATCCTCACCGGTGTTCATACGCTGGAGCAGAGTTTCGATATCCGCGTCCTCCCTCGCGTCATGTTTGTCCCGCAGGCAGCAATAACGGCAGTCGATATTGCAACGATGCGTTGCAACGATATCTGCCCAAACCAGTTTGTCTGCCGTGAGGTAGGGGAGCAGTTCCGGCGCTACTTCCTGCCGTGGATCGAAAAAAGGCGGCAGGGAAAGCATGGCGCCAAGGCCGGGGATATCCATAAAGGAGGAGGCATCATCCGTTATCCCATACAGCATCAAGGTATTAACCGGATCCGCTCCGCACAGGTCTGCAGGCAGGATAGCGTTGTAACCTGATACAAGTGGGGCAAATGGATAGACTGCCTTTACGTCAGGACGTTCGACGTCTATTGCGATATACCCGATGCCCACGCCTTTCGCGGAGTCGACTACGGCGATGCGGGTAACAGGGGAAAAGCCCTCGCCGGAAACGACCCAGCCGGAAAGCAGGACATGCTCACCCCTGATTTCGCAGGTTTCCATATTGGCATGCCCGGAAATGGAGTTGACTGGCAGCTCGGTGATGGTCTGGGGGGCAAATGATGCAGGGAGTGATGGCGTGGCGCTCATATATTTTTGCTCCAGGAGAATAAAGAAAAATAGCCTTCAAGAGTTATATCGTACGCTTCGACGCCCATTGCCTAAATTCGTGCAGGCATTTCCGAGCCTCTTCAATATCACGGAATTTTGGCAGGGAATCATTGGACGGGCAGACACAGGTTTCCGCACCGCAAAGAGTGATCTGGGGCAGTTTGCTCCAGTCGGCATGGGGGGTGAAGATGTTCAATGCAGGAACGGAAAGCTCCGAGCACTTGGCCCCGAAAACGTTGCCCGCGTGATCCACGAAAATTTCGTTCGTCCCACTGCAACAATAAAAGCCGTTGAAACTCCGCAACCCCTTGGCGATGGCTTCGTCCCAGCCCAGAGAGGCGACGGGAACCTCCGGTGCACCGGGGACGCTGTTCATGACATACACGGCGTCGCTTTCGGGGAAGGGATTTGCGATGCTCTGCCCTGATGTCTTGGCCGTCCGGGAAAACTCCTGTCGTGCCTGGTCGATGTAAGAAAAATGTTCTTTCGTGTACCGAGAATCAAGGTGCTCCCAAGTATCCTTCTCCATCAGCGGCACAAGATCAAGGAAGAACGGTAGAGACTTTCTGAGTTCCGTGAGCTGGCCAACGGCCTCTTGCCATTTGCGCATCCAATATACTTCTTGCCCGGCTCCTGGTTCACCCAAATAGCACATTACATGCACTCTGGTATATATACCCTGCGAGGCCAGGATTTCGACCTTGCGCGCAACAGCATCAATCGAGGCTTGCTCGGGATGGAACGATATGAGGACAAAGTGGTTTTTCCCACGCACTATGGCAGCGTACTCCGCAAAAAATTTCTCGGATTTGCTGGCATTGGTCACCGTATATGAGCATACAGGGACACGTGCGGCATGGATATTCTCTAAGATATGCAGAAAATGCGGATGGGTGGTGGGCTCTCCTCCCAAAAGGCAAAAAGTATAGTGTGGCCGCTGCAATGAAAAAATATTTTCCAGTGCGTGGTCTACTTCCTGCTGGGTGGGAAATCTTTGCCGATCCAGTTTATGGTAACCCGTGCAATAGGAGCAAGAGTAATTGCACATATCAGTCAGCGACCATTCCACATGGAGGCCAAAGCGGTTTTTCGAAAAACACCCCGCCTTGGACACCTGCGTCATGCTTACCAGCGTGTCCCGCACATATCCCAGACTTCTTTCCTTGGCAGCTGCCAGGTAGGCTTCAGCTTCCGAAAGCAGCTTGAATTTTGGTAACGGAATGTTTTCAATGGAATTGCAGCCGGGTGCGGTGCATCGCACAAGCTGCATCCCCTGCGCCAGACGTTCCGGCGTGTCGACAAAGGCATTGCCGATGGGAGCCCTGTGATCACATACTGCGCCGTTCACAGAACCGTCCTCATGGATAAAAAACACATTGCTTCCAGCGCAGCAGTAAAAGTCCTTATAGCAAGGTGTATGGTTGCTCTCAAGAAGCTTAAGGGACATCTGCTGCGGCAGCGCTATGGGAGTATTGTTTTTTTCTAGCACGATATTGGATTCGATACGGGTATAGAACGGAGAATCCGCGGGAGGCAGTGCGGGAAAAGCGGCAAACGCCGCGTTGAGGTCTTTTCTGAAGGATACATCTTCTTCCGAGCTGCCCTTCCCCATATGTCCATCGGCATCGTACACGAAGGGTTGACTGAAGAAAAACGGGACCTTGTTGCGAAGCTTGAGAAGCCCATCGGCAAAAACACGAGCCTTTTCCAGGTGCTCGGGGGAGTACATGAAATTCACGCCAACCTTGAGCCCAGCGGATGCGGTCAGCTCTACGCCCCGTAGAAAATTCTCGACCTCGGCATGCTCCAGGTGCAGTGAGAATATCAATTTGAGCTTTTTGCCCTGAAGCGCTTTCAGCAGCTTTTCAAAATATTCGGGCGGGCGACTACCGTTTGTGAAAAGCCTCAGATTGATGGGAGCATCCTGGCTGCACAAATAGTTGATGAGATCGATGCAGTGTGGATGGTAGGTAGGTTCTCCGCCGTACAGGGTGATCTGGTATCCGGGCCGCTTCATGCCGAGCAATGCGTCGGCTGCACGCAACAGCTGTTCCTTCGTGCTGAATTTTTTGAAGGTCTTGCGACAGAAACAATAGGAGCATCTGTAGTTGCAGCCTTCCGTCAGCATCCACAGAACGCTGAGCACGTCACGACTGTCTCCACGGGTGCAGCCGTTTGCAATGATATCTTCCATAGAGAAATCTATGCACACGGGCTCCTTTTCGATAAACCCAAAAATTTGTACCAAAAGGCCAGTGTCTTTCAACGCGTAAACAACTACACTCTTGTGGAAAGGGTGGTCCTCGGGCAGATCCAAGGGGTGCAGATCGATGGACGCCGCAAAGCCGAATGAACCAGACTTTGCGCACAGGGCGCGCTGCACATCTTCTCTGACTTGATTGGGCGCAAGCACACCTGCCAGCGTCCCATTGACAAGGATAAGGAATGCAGCCGCAGGAACGTTCTTTCCATCCTCGACAAAGGCCCCCCATCCCTTGATGGTGAGGCGCCCGTTTTCTGCGCGCATATCATCGACGTTTCCTCGTCCTTGTGCGCTGCCCGCAGCCGGCAGCTCACAGTAGTGAGCCCCGATGGAGGCATCTACGGCCTGCAAAGACTGGCTTTGGTTGGACATGCATAAGCGGACAGCACAGTTGCTCTCGTCAAGGGCGAAGACCTCTGTTTTGCCTTGGACACTCTGGGGGGCTTTCTGGGGGAGAGCGTTAAGAGATATTTTGGCAGCAAAGCCGAAGACTGCGGTCGCAGCGCCCAGATGGAGGCGAACGTCTTCGCGAGGCAGATTTGGGGCAAGCACGCCTGCGGGGACCCCGTTGATGATGATCAAAAATTTGTGCGGCGGAACAGGCGCATCCCCGCGCTCAACTGCTCCCCAGCCTTCAATAAAAAGCTGCTCCCCCTCGATATGCAGGACATCGATGAATCCCTGTCCTTGTGCCGGTTTGAAGGATATGTATTCGGACTCATCATTAACAAGAGCGGAAATTCGTGCCGCGAGACCATTGGCGCTTAGAGCATAGACGACGACGCCCTTGCTGAAGGGATATGTTTCCGGCAGATTCAAGGCTTGCAGCTCGATAGACGCAGTAAAACCGAAAGTGCCTGAGTCCACGCTTAGGGCACGTTGCACGTCTTCCCTGACAACATTGGGCGCAAGCCATCCGACGGGCTGGCCGTCAACAATGATGAGGAATGCTGCCGCCGAAACCTTCTTCCCGCCTTCGACAAAGGCACTCCACCCTTCGATGGTAAGCTGTCCGTGCTCCGCACGCACGACATCGACGTGTCCATGCACCTGCGTGTGGCTCGCAACCGGCGGACTGTAGTAATGTGCGCCAGCCGATGCGGCCGCAGTTTTAGACGACAGACATTCCGGGGAAAAAGTAAGGCGGACGGCATGGTTGTGTCCGTCAAGAGCGAAGACGTCCACTTGGGCGGGAACGTCCTCAGCGTCTTTGGAGAAAAGGCCCTCATGGGAAATCCTGGCGGCAAAACCGAAGGCCTCGGTCGTGGCGTCAAGATGAAGACGGACATCCTCGCGGGGTAGATTAGGTGTAAGTACACCGACCGGCGTGCCGTTGATACTGATCAGAAAGCTGTGCGGCGGAACGTAGATGTCCCCGTCCTGAAAGGCTGCCCAGCCTTCAATAAAAAGCTGCCCATCCTCGATATGCAGCACATCGACGATCCCCCGGTTCTTCGCTTCACTCGGCAGCAACAATCCCTTATTCATGCTTGGATCCCTTTTCATGTGTCGTACGGAATTTTTCTTGAAGCGCCGCCAGATCATAATAGGGACGCATATCGGAAACGGTTTTTCCAGGAAACATCGGTAGAATGACTGTGAGCATAAATGTCTCCATTTGGTCATACATGGCCTGTGGCAGGTCATAGTGATCGATGACCCAGGAGTGCACTTGCCAGAATTCAGAAAGAAGTTGCGTAAAATCCGCGTCCACCTTTGCCGCGACGCTTCGGTCATGCCTGCGGTGCGCGTTCATTGCTTTGGAAAAATAAGCGATCCCGCCTGATTTCAGCAAATTGAGATAGAACAGCCAGTCACCACACATGGAATACTTGAGGCTGTCGTCAAGCAGACGCAGATCAGGTTTCCTGAAAAGCACTGAACTTGCGTTGAAGATGGTGTTGCGGCTGCCCATGCCGTGCAGGACCTCTTCCCGTCCGGAAGCGGTATAATCCGCGTACCATCTGGTAGGCGACAGCATGGCCATATACGGCAGATCCCGGTATTCGAAGCCATGATCTACGCCGTTTTCGTCGATGACGCGCGAGGCGCAGGTAGCCATGACGATGGAAGGATCGGAGAGGGCCGGGAGGAGCCGTTCCAGAAAATCCGGGTCGCAGGCGTCGTCGGCCTCGGCGATCCAAATGGTTTTGGCCCGGGCAAGCTCCAGTCCTTTGCGCCATTGCCTGAAAACGTTGCCGCTGTTGTGCTCGTTGCAGACCACACGCACAAAGGGGATATGGGTGTATTCTTCGATGACGGAAAGACTTTCGTCCGTGGAAGCATCGTCAAGGATGATGATCTCCATATCCTGCGCAGTCTGCGCCAGTATGGTATCCAGGCGCTGGCGCAGGTAGCGGGCATAATTGTAATTAGGCACAATGACGCTGACAGCCGGAGGTAAGCCGATCGCCTCCCTGACAGCATGTAAAATGCAAGGGCCGGCTCTGTGTACAGTATGCTCGGCAAGCACCTGCTTTCTGCCTTTTTTCCCGATGCTCACTCGTTTGTTTTCGTCCAGCCAGTCCAGACAGGCGTCGGCTGCAGCAGCAGTGGAGAATGCGGGGACGACGCGCCCCATGCTCTGCTTTTCGATGAGTTCAGGCATCCCCCCCGTATCCGCGAAGCAAAGAACCGGCAGGCCACATTCTGCCCCCTCAAGCGCTGCCAGCGGGAAAGGATCTTCTCGTGATGAAAGGAAGAAAATATCCCCGGCCAGGATGAATTCCCTGGGGTTTTTCTGTAGCCCCAGGAAGGTGACGGCGTCAGAATATTCCCCCTGGCGATATGGTTCCAGCATGGAGTCAGAACCGGCCTCCGATGGCGGGCCGATCCAGAAGAAATGGAACTGGTCGCAGCCGCGACGCCGCAGCTCCACAGCTGTTTCAAAAAACAGATCCGGTCCTTTCCGCCAATCCAGGGACCCACAGCCGAAAACGAGAATGCCTTCCTCTGGAAGGTTCAAACTTTTACGGTAGGCCGCCCTTGAGGCCGTGTCGCTGCCAGGACCGACTCGTAAAAAGAGATCTTCAGACACCTCGGCTCTGATGTAGTCGTGGGTGACGCGCATACGCTCCGCAGGCACGCCGCGACGCTCAAGATTGGCGAAGACAGCGGGTGAGGCGGCAAGGAGCATGCAGGAGCGGTCCCGAGCCATCTGCCATACCTCTTCCCCCGCGAAACGCAGGATACTTTGCTCCAGCTCATGCACAAAAGTGACCACAGGCACGCCTTCCATCTCTGCCAGCGCGTGCAACTTGCCGGTGACGACAGTGTTGGCGAGCACCACATCCGGCGGTCCGGAGCAAAAATCAAAGATGACTTTGTCGCCGTTTCTTTTGGAATCTCCGGGGGAAAGCGCCTCGTCCAGCACGAGCAATGGGCCCTGAGCTTCGAAGCGCTCACGAATATTGCCGCCGGTCAATGCTGCGGCGTAAACTTCCAGCGTGGGCTGGCGGCGCATCCACTCCAGCAGTGCCAGCAACAGTACTTGTGCCCCGGCGACGTTGGTGTCGTGGGATACCACCAGTATTTTCAACGGTCGCCGCGCGGCATCGGCCGCTGATACGCACACGGCTGTTCTGTTGAGGCAGGCGTATCCCCAGCGCAAGTCCGGCTCGAGGTACGCGCCCTCAGCCCATTCGTTCCATGCATTGATGAAGAGCAAGCGTCTGTCTGGCGGCAGAGTGTTCTTTGTATACTGGACGGCCCTGCTCAGCCAGTCCGCATAAGCATCGGGCGTGAAATCAGTCAGCACGGTGGCGTCGGTTCTCCGGCGCGCCGTATTGTCCCACCCAGGCACCACGCACTTGTAAAGCGTGAAATCCGGATGGGGTTTACTCATAAAACTGCCTGCCATGCCCGAGTAGCTGTAAAGATGACCGCTGAACTCCGCAATGGTCTGCTTCTGCACTCGTATAGCATCCAGACCGGGCATATGAGGAGGGAATTCCACTGCGGCATCATATCCCCAAAGGGCAGGATCGTCCGTCATCACAAAAGAATGGACCATTACGAGGTGAATCTCGCCGATACCATTCTCCCGGCACCATTGACGCCACCGTTGCGCAGTAGCTTTGGCATCCGGAAGGATCTGCACTCTATAGACGAGGAGGACGGGCTTGCCGCTGACCCGGATGTAGCGGGGGTCACGCATATATCGGGCGGCATCGGCAATGAAAGCGATATCATCTTCAGGCGAATGCTGTTGACCGATGAGGATGTCGTCTTCCTCTCCATCCCAGCGGCGGGTCCAATTCTCGTTTGCCCAATTCAGACAGAAGGGCATGTCGAGAGAGGGATCTGCCAGCAGCCGCTCTGCAGGCATGTCCATCAGCCGTTTGCCGCCGAACCAGTAGTGGTGGAAGCAAAATCCGTAGACTCCGTGGCGTTTCGCCAGGGCTATCTGTTCGCGGAAGACACTGTCCACCCGCAGATCGTAATATCCCAGATCAGCAGGCCGACGAGGCTGGTCGTGTCCCGGATAAAGCGGGCTGCCCATGACGACATTGTGCCACTCGGTAAAACCTTTGCCCCACCAAGCATCGTTTTCAGGAAAAGGGTGGAACTGCGGCAAATAAAAGGCAATAAGCCTCAAGCTTTCCGTGGGATCGGCAAAGCATGTTTCCGCTTCGTAGGTCGGGCAAGCATCGCGGTGTCGAGCTGTCATTATTCGTGCTTCCTTTTTTGATGCCCATCAATCAAATCGGCGATCTCTTTGACGTAAGCGCTCACCATATCAGCGTGGGTGGGGAGTTCTGTAAAACGCCGGTAGGCTTCACGCCCCAAGTTGATCCTCTCAGCGCTACTTTCCGCGAGTCTTACCAAATGCGCGGCCAGTTTTTGTATGTCGCCGGGGTCATAAAATAATGCTGCCTGCTCGTCGAGCTGCTCCCGAATGCCATAAACGGGCGTGGTGACGATGGGCAGGCTCTGACTCATGGCTTCCAGAATGACGAAAGGGTAGGATTCCATGCGTGAGCACATCACGAAAACGTCGGCTGCCCGGTAATGGGGCGCGGTGTCCTGGGTTTCCGGAAAGACTCGAATCGTCCGACGTGTCTGATCAGGCAGGCTGTTGATATAGCTATGCAGTACATTGCTGTAGGGGGTCCCGGGCCTGTCTCCTACAATGTGGCAGCGTACGTTGCTCAACAGATCAGCAGGGAGGAGCGCCATACTCTGGCAGATATCCAGTTGCCCTTTACGCTCAAAAACAGAACCAAGTGCAAGAAAGCAGATATTTTCGTCCATGATGCCCAGCGAGGATCTCGCTTGACGTCTGTCCAATTGTCCAGCCGCGAACACCGGCATGTCCGCTGGAAGACCGTAAGGTATGACCGTACCAGCAAACGTGTGCCCAGCTTGCGTAAAAACTTTTTTCGTCATCTCGGCCGCAAAAACAACGCGCGACGTGTCCCTGAGCAAGCCGGGCAACATATCGAAGCATTCACGCGGCAGCCATGACAAATGGCTGAAGGGAGTTTCACTTTCATGGATGCACCAGACAGACGGCACACGCCATAACTGGGCCAGAGCCACTCCCCAAAATCCCAAAATTGTGTTTGTAATGATGACATCCGGCAGCTCTCCAAGATGCGAACGAATATACCCGGCTACGCTTTCAAGGCTAGTTTTCCAGGCAGTTCCGGACGAGAGATCAAGAAATCTCATATTCTCCCGACAATAGCGTTCCAAATCCGTGGAGGATACCGGTAGGTCCTCAACTACTTCAGGCCGGGGCGCAACGATCACTCGGATGCCGGCTGCTTCCAGCTCATTCCGTAACGGACCGTCGACATGGCTGAAGACTGTCACACGCCCAAATCCGGACGCCGTCAGTCCTTTCGCCACGATGACGAAACTCCTGGGAGCTCCTTCCAGCCCCAGGCCGTGAGTAATCATGAGAATATTTGCTTTCTCCTTCACAAATCGTACCTGCCTAAGACGATGACATCCTGATTGGCGGCCCAGCCGCTTTCGGTAAAAGAGAAAACACGGTACTCAGGAAACTGCTTCAGCATGGAGAATATTTTTACAGGTGGACACAAAGAAAAACCGTACTTGCCCCCCCGGTAGCATCTGTCTCTTCCCCAGTTTCGACATAGTCGCAATAGCCCCACTCGGAGAGTTGCCAAGCCTTTTCGAGCGCTGCCTTGCCTTGCTCATCAAAGAAGACGTCGTACTGCCCTTCTTTCAGCCACGCTCTGTTTTTTCTCCCGTGGAGAGTGGCCACAACGATCCCTTGTGGTGTCAGCAAATCAAGCAGACGCTCAAGCCAGATGAGCGTTGTCTTTTCGTCGAAGTGAGTGAACATGGAGCCTATCCAGATGAGGTCGTACTTTCTGTCAAAGGGAGTTTTTCGAATATCTTGATCCGCATAAATTCCTCGTGCATTGAAATGTGCGGAACAAAAATCCACACCCTCCCTGTCGATGTCGCAGCAATCAATAAGCGCATAGGGAAAGATTTTTCGAAGATGGCGTGCAACCCGTCCATGTCCGCACGGAATATCCAGAATATCCCTTACAAGGAGAGTATTTGATGACAAAAGGCCATGAATAATGGCCACTACAGCCGATTTTCCTGTTTCATAATAGCGTTCTGCGGAATTTTTATATCTAGTGTCATGATACATGGTATCATGATTGTTAACGGTGTTGAGCGGAATTTCTTCAACTGTTCTGCTCATATATGTTTTTATCAAGGAATATTTATAGTCAAGTAGAGGCCGCCCCATCAAACACGACTCCCAGTTCAATGGGAAAAAAGTATTTCCGTCTAGGGTGCTGTAAAAGTAAAACGGCTGATATGACGTTGTCTTGTTAAACGGAAAAGAAAACGAAAAACCAAAATGATTTTCATTCGCTTTGCATCTAAAACGTTCAGCAATGTCAGCTCTATTTATAGTAGGAACAGAGCGTGTGAGCTCTTTTTCATCATTCATGACAACAATCTCGGAAGGAGAAATCAATTCATCTTTTTCATCATAACATACCGCCCAGCCAGAAATTTTATACGAGCCTTCCATATGTGAAAAAGTTTCAATGTTTCCAAAGACAGCATCTTGGATTATGTTTCTCGTTCTGTGCATTTAAGACCTCACACCTTTATTAAAGTATGGAAAAAAGCGGATATGTTCAAAATCATGTTGCTTTGCGCATCTAAGAGCGCATTCCGCCGAGCTTGGTCATCTGTTTTCTTCTCCTCCCATCAGGGCATAGCACAGTCGAGCAGAAGCCTCAATATGGTATCGTTCACATACCGTTCGGTAGCAGTTTTGCCTTATCGCTGCTCGCAGGGCTGCATCCTCAAACAAGAGTTCCATGGCGTCTTGCCAGGCGCGGCGGCTGTTTTCCACCAGCAGTCCCGTTTGTCCATGAACGACGCATTCTTTATAGATGTCGCTGGCGGAAAAAATGCAGGGGATCCCAGCCACGCCATAATTAAGAAATTTGAAGGGGTTTTTGCACCGGTTGAAGCGCAGGCTTTCCTCGTCTTCTCCGGCCCCAAGAGGCGTAATGGCGAAGCAGTAGCCATTGCGGGCCAGGCAGTTGATATACTCCATGTAGGGAATGCGGCGTGTATAATGGATGAAAGGCAAGGATACCAGCTCTGGGAAAGGATCTCCGAAGAAGTCCATGACTACTTCCGGGTGCGTTTCGTGAAAGTCTTGCAGCACGCGAACGAAGTCGTGCTTAAAGTTGGACATTTTCAGATAATCCGCATTGGTGAACACGCATCGCGGAGGATAAACCTCTTCCATGGTTGGGACAGGATATTTTTCCACATAGATGCCATTGGGGATCAGTACACAATCCTCACGCAAAGGGCGAACGGCATCCTGAAGATGGGTATTGGCGACCGTGACGCTGTCCATCAATCTAAGCATTTCGGTCAATCCGCAGCGTGGTCTGGCGGATCTTCCCCCACTGTAGGCAGGGAATTCAGTGACAAGGTCGTCAATGTCCAGAAGGGTAATGCACCCTGCTTCCTTGGCCGCTCTGGCTATGGTAATGGCTTTATCTGAAAAATGTTTGCTGAATATGACCGCATCGGCCCACTTCAGCACGTTGAAAATCGCATCTTCCGACTCGCCACAGCAGGCGTACTGGATGAACCCCTGATCCCGTAACCAGTCCAACGTCTCAATGACCCTGGCGTATACGGAGAGGGAAAAATCCACCCCTGCTACCAGAGATTGCCGCTGCACTACCAGGACGTTCACGCCATCATCTCCGATGAAAGAGAGAAAAAGACCAGCCTCCAAGGTCCGCCTTCGATTTTTTCAAGCTTCGTCAAGGAGGCATGCGCGGCAAGAAAGGTCGGAAAATTCGTGAGATCGACCTTGCAGGCCGCATGCAGCAGGCAACAGACAGGGCCGGCATGGGTCACGGCAAGTACCCTGGCTTCCGGCGGCAACGTGCTTTCCAGTTCCTTTTGCCAGGCCAGCACACGGGCAAAGAGTTGCGCATGGCTCTCCCCACCAGGGTAGGCACGATCAGGACTGAACGCTGTCCAGAAGGCAGGATTCGTCTGGTTGAACTCTTCAAGCGGCATCTCTGCCACGATGCCGGCACCGGTTTCACCCAGGCGGGCATCAGTTGTAAAGTGGAGAGCAGGAGCAGCCAGAGCGGCTGTTTCCCGAGCGCGTTCCCAATCGCTGACGAAGCGGACAACATCGTCGCCATCGAGTCCGAAATGATGCAATAGCCGTGACGCCTCCACGGCCTGTTTCCGGCCTTCCGCACAAAGAGGATCCCTCTTGCTTCCCGTCACCAGTTTTGCGGTATTCGCCAAGGAAAGACCGTGCCGCAACAGGTAGAGTTCCATGGTCAGTACGACTCCCTGAGATAGGTGCACAAAGGCGTGAGCACGTCCGGCAGCATATGGCGGCGGGCTATATCCGCCGCGATGGCCGGATCCGCTTTTTTCTCCATGCCCCTCGATATGGCAGCAGCGATGGCATGCGCGTCCTGCGAGTCGATATACACGGGGAAATCGGCGAAGTGTTCCACTGCCCATTCTGAGTAGGGGATCACTACCCGTGCTCCTGAGATAACGGCTTCCAATACCGACTTCCCACCCGGTTCGGACCCTAGCTCGATATACAGACGGCATTCGCGTAACGCGGCCCGCAGGATGTCCGATTTGTGGTTCATGGACGGCAAAAAGAGAAAATGAGGAGGAGCCGCTTTACGACAGGCGTCATAGTAGTCCCTGTCTCTGGCATTGCCGACAAAAACTATGGGCAGAGGAAGGTGGGCAAGAGCCTTGATGACAGCAAGTTGATTTTTGGACGGCTCTATGATGCCTACCCAAAGAAGATATTCTTCCACACCGTAGCTGTCACGGAACAAGCGGTCTGGGGTCGGGTCCGCAAAGCAGGGATCAACTCCGGCCAAAACGCGCAATACGGGACACCCTTCCGGGATAAGTGGCCGCAGGAGGGCTTCTTCAGCGGAAGATTTAAAGACGACAGCATCGCATAACGAGAAAAAACGTGTGAAAATCTCCACTTGTTCCGGTCGCAGCGGTTCTGTCTGCCAGAAGTTTGGCCAGAGTACAATGCGTTTTTTCTGAGCCTTCATATCGGCAATCAGAGGAAGCGTATCCGGAAAAAGGGAAAAGTGGAGAATAGTGTCATACGTATCGATGTCACGGGCGAAAGGGCTGTAGACATCGACGGTGAGTCCAAGCTGACGGAGATTGAACGCCACTTCGAGCAGCTCGTATTCGCCACCGCCTTTGTGTAGAAACGCCTGGTGATATGTAGTGACCAGCACTGATGGGGAACTCATATTGTATGCATCCTTAACGTCAAACTGGCGACTTTCACATTAAAGATTTTTAAGATATTTTTGTTCAAAATCGAAACGCCACCGGTCATTTCTTCAAGTATCGGCATTTCTTTCAAAAAAACTATATTTGTCAATCTAAGCAGACGAAGACTTTGCGCGTGACAGAAGTTCATCCAGCTGATGCGCCGCTTCGCACACATCCTCGTGCAAGATCGTGCCTTGTCCAGCCAAAGTTTCTTCGACAGCGGGCTGGGGGAACGCAGCCACAGGCAGGCCGAAACTCATGGCCTCCCGGACGGGTAAGCAGTACCCTTCGTGGCCGCTGGTACACAGGAACAGAGATGCGCGCCGGTATAGCCACGCAAGCTGGCCGGCGCTCAAACCTTCCAGCATACAGACATTTTTCCGCATATTTTCGGGCAACGCCTCCAGCCGTTCCTCAAGCAGCCGGAGCAGCTGCGGGAAGTCACCCCTTCCGCCCGCTACCATGACGATGGCCGTATCATCACGGAGGCGTATCAGCTCGTTAAAGAGACGCAGAGCCATATCAGGTCGTTTATGGGGGACTGCACGGCCCACCCACAGGATGATTTTTGCAGCATCAGGAATTGCTACTGGCTCTGTCGGGATGGATGTCAGTTTATCCAAAGACATGCTTGGGGGGAACACTGTCGCCGGAGTGTCTTCCTTTACGTAGGGTAATACATCGTCAAGACTGAAAGCAGAGTTCGCAGCTACCGCGTCAAAGGAGGCAAAGGAAGGATACTGAAGCCGCGCCCGATCCAGTGCATCAGCAAGTTCCGGACAAGCTTCCCTGAACCAGTGGCTCGGGGTAACGTTGTGATAATAAAGAATCTTTCGACGGCAGGTTAATCCGACTATCAGAGGCAGGAATTCGTCTTCTGTAGAATAGTGATAGAAAACGATATCATCGGGCTCCGTGTCGTGCTCCAAATCGCCGATGGAAGAAACTATTCCTGCCAGCCCGGCGCATGATGCATAGGCGTACAAGCGAGCGGGGATGCCATAGCGAATCAGGGTCGCTGCCATTCCCACAGCAAAATTGCCCACTGCGTCGTTGACCATGATATTTCTGGATACTATCCGAACGGTCTTGCCTCCAGGCCAGAGGTGGGGAGGAAAACCGCTCCCCGCAGCGGCAGCTAACTTTTTTTGCTTTTCCTGCAGATAGTTCTGTCGAGCCTCCGCAGTTGTGCACAGGGGCAGCCAGCAGGGGGTGCCCAGTGCACCGTCCGGACTTTGGGCCTGAAGCATGAGCATCAACGGGCGATGCATATCCACGGCCGTATCCTCGGCTTCGAGGATGAAGGGAAAGCTCTCTCCCGCCGAGTTTTCCAGAAGAGGTTTCTCCCCCTCCATGCGCAGGGATACAGGCTGAGGAGCGATACTCCAGTGCCCCAGAGAGTGCGTCCCGTCTTGGCTCAAAAAGGAGATCCGCACCTGAGCGTCTTGAAACTGCCCATTCGCTTTCGGGAAAAACTCTGCCGGAGCAGAGGAGCAATCCAAGTCCTCAACACCAGGAGCCACATGCGCCGGGTAAAATGTCGCTGTATCCGGGACCTGGACTTTGGGAGCATTGGCCGCCTCGTATTCCTTGATCACGTCACCTACCGGTCCTATCATTCGAATTTTTTTGTTTTCTACCCAGGCTGCGCGGTCACAGAGGCTGGCAACGCTCGACAGGGTATGGGAAACCATGACGATGGTCACGTCTCGGTTTTCCCGAAATTCCTCAAATTTTTTCTCGCATTTGCGGGCAAAGGCCAAGTCGCCCACCGCCAAAACCTCGTCTACCAGCAGTATCTCTGGCTTGAGGATGGATACAACTGAAAAGCCCAATTTAGCGTACATGCCGGAGGAGTAAGTACGGACAGGCTGATCAATGAAACCCCCCAGATCCGAAAATTCGATGATCTCCTCCGCTTGTGCCTCCACTTCGGCCCGGGTCAGGCCCAGCAGCACACCATTGAGTACGATATTTTCGCGCCCGGTCAGCTCAGGGTGGAAGCCGGCACCCAGCTCCAAAAGCGGTGAGACTCGCCCGTTGACGCATACCTCGCCCTGCTCTTGTACAAGCACTCCGGCGATTAGACCGAGTGTGGTTGACTTGCCTGCCCCGTTGCGCCCGATGAAGCCGAAGCACTCGCCTTTCTGGATATCAAAACTTACATCCTCCAGCACGGTTCGACGCCGAAACAGTTCTCGTATAACGCTCGGCATGTGGAAGAGTACGTTCTTGATCCCCCCTGTCACATGCGAATAAGAAGGGTAGCTTTTCCAGACATTACGAAAGGATATGGCGATGTCGTCCGTCATATGACCTCTGCGAAACGATGCTGCAGGCTTCGAAAGGTGATGAGGCCCAATGCCAGAAAGAGCGCGGCATAACCCGCCGCCGGCAGAGCCCATTCTGCTGGGAGCACATTTTCCGCCAGTACGGAGCGCCAGCAGATGAACAGCGGCGCCACAGGGTTGACATGAAAGACCCAGAGGTACTTTTCTGGCACTATGGAAAGCACGTACATGATTGGCGTGCCGAAAAAGGCCACCTGCATGCCAATCCCCACGAGATTGCCCAGATCCCGAAAAAAGACGTTAAGGGTCCCCAGCAGCAACGAAAGTCCATAGGCAGAGGCCAGCGTGAGTAACAGCAGGAGAGGAACCCCCCAGATCCAGATAAGGCCTGGACGCATGCCCTCGCTGAACATGAACAGCAGATAGATGGGAAAAGACAGAATAAGATGAACCATGTTCTGCAGATTCATGACAAGTGGGATGGCCTGCCGGGGAAAAGCCACTTTCTTGACCAGCGTTGGATTGGCAAGGAAGGTCTGCACGCCCTCATTTACGCAGTTGGAAAAGCACTGCCAAGGAAACATGGCAGCAAGCAGAACCACAATAAAATGTGGCACGTTCATTCGCATGAACAGGCCAAATACCACATAGAATACAAAGGCATTGGCCAGCGGATTGAGCACTGACCAAAAAAAACCCAGCACACTGCCTTTATAGCGAGTGGTCAATTCTTTGTGCACCAGCACATGCAGTAGGTCGCGGTACCAGATCCACTTCCGTGGAAGATTCATGATGCCTCCCGCAGTAGATAGCTGAACTTGCCACGCACACCCACAAAAACCAGTTCATCAGCCCTTATGCGTCGTACGGGCAGTGAGGGGAACTGCGCATGCACCTTGGCGTGCACATTTTCCCAGTCCGCTTCGGGGGTGACTAGGCGCAATTCTACCGCCTTGCCGTCTCGCACGACAATCTGAAAGTCCGCGATTTCACCGCAGCGGTCGAGTATGTCCTGGATATAGTGTGTGGGATACTGCGTGCCGTCAATGTCAACACTATCGTGTGTCCGACCCGTGATCTCGGTGATCCACCAGCCGTCTTCCCGTTCCTCCAACCGGCCCATATCCCCCATGCGGTAGCGGATGAGCGGCATAGCAGGATTGCGGAGATTGGTAAAAACCAGCTCCTTGATCCCGTCTGTCCCGGCTCCATCCAAAGCGTCCGCCGCTTCCGGCCAGACGAGGGAGTCGCATACCAGCAGTTCTCCATCAGCGCTATCGACCGGTTCTTGCGCCATGACACCAAACTCGCAGGCTCCATAACGGTTGGAGACGCGCACGCCCAGCATTTCTTCGATGAGCGCCCGTTGCTTGTCCGTAAGCATTTCGCCCGTTGAGACAAAAACATCGAACAATCCCCGCGCGTTGATGCCGGCACGCTGCACATAGCGGGCCAAGGCGAACAGGGAGGAGGGGTGCCCTTGTACGAAGCGGGCGCGGGCCTCACGAAGGTCTGCAAGGAGCTGTTCCTGAGAAGCATCGTCAAAGCCACCAGTATAGATATTGTACCGGTGAAGGACAAAACATTTTTTTGCCTCGATTTCGGGCCAGCGTGGGCGGTGTGTGTCGGCAAAACAGGTGGAAAGATGCGATTCACGGAACCAGCGGCGCTTACCAGCCCACTCCAAAACCTGGATGTTTTGGGCGGCTGTCCAGTCCAGACTTTCCTGGTCATAATAAATGGTGGCCGCAAGGCCAGTGGAGCTGCCGGTTTTTTGTCCACAGACGATCCTGTCGGCATATGCTTCGCTGATGAGGCGTCGCCCCTGCGTGCGCAGAATATCCTTCGTCAGGTAGGGAAGTTCCTCCAAATAACGGATATCCCGCCGAATGGAGTCAGGGGCGAAATGTCTTTCGGCGAACAGATCCCGATAGTAGGGCACTGTGGCTCCTGCATGCTCCAGCATAGACGCAAGACGCTCCTGTGCCTGCTTTTTGCGCTCCGCAAAGGGGAGTTTCGCCTCTTTGCGCAATACTCGAAGTTTTGGTGTGATGAGGCGGTGCTGAGAGCGTTCTGCCAGTGGATAGACACCGACGACCTTGACCATGCCCCAGATATCCTGCCAGATGTTACGCACAGATATAGACCTCCCCCCCCTGTCCTACAGTGGCAGGGAATATGTTGCCCAAGACGCGTTCCATGCGTACGAAGCGGGCGTCTCAAAAATGACGCCGGAGTACAGCGTCGATGGCCGCTGCATCCCGACGGTCTCCGTCAAACGCGGCTGCTGGGATAGTAATAAATTACCGCAGCTGTCGCAAAGTACACAGCTCGATGAACTCATCCAGCATCGGGAATCGCGTGGCCACCACAGACAGTCTCGCCGCCAGCAGCTCAAAAGATTTCATGGGGAACATGGCAGCTGAGGAAAAAGAAGAACGTCACGTGAAGCAACACGCCCTGGCAAAAAATGTCCGAGATGTGTCTTGATTGGAGTGAATCAGGCCAGACCGGGCAGCTGCTCAATCTTTTTGGTCCAGAGCTTTTTTTCCTCAAGTAGAGTTTGCATAGGCATCCTTCTGTACTATATTTTGCCCTGATGCGGGCAGATTGTCAAACGAAAGTTGACGCAAAGAATGCTCCATCCCCCCTTCATTTTATCGTAGTCGCCATATTGACGATTTTTCGCGACCGAAGGTCTATGAGAAGATTTGCCGGCACCTCTTTCTCAGTCACCTGGAATTTCAGAAGCCAGGGGAAAACGCCGAGGCAGTCTGGGCGCTGCTCGTTGGCCCGTTCTCTCAGATAGCCTGCATCCGGTTTAGCTGCTCCCCTAAACTATCTGTACCAGTGGATACGAATGACCTGTTCGTGCAGGAGTGATGCTATGTATTTGAAAATACTGATATATGTATGAAGGGAGGCTTTTCTGTTTTTCCACATCGTATATCGAGTGATTTTCGCTGTACGCAATAGGTAAAAATATTTATACCATCAGTAATATTTTTGATATGTCTTATGTTGATAATTCCCTTAACAAAACATATTAACTAATGATGTTGGAAGTATTTATTAAAACAAGACGTTATGCATGAAAACAGTAAAAATTATTTTTGCATAGGTAAGCTACGTTCCAGTTTTCCAGCACGGCAGGTCGGTGCAGGGAGCTCTGAGTGGATTTTCTTTTCTATAGTGTCTTGAATTATTGTGGGTATCTGTTGAGCATATGCACTTTATATGTGAAAATTTTTCCAGTGATAAAATACAGAAAATTTTTTGATAAATCAATCTATATAAATGTCATGGCTGCATTTCCTTGCGTCAAAAATATAGTGAAGATAAATTGGGGACACCTTCCGCAGGATACGAAAAAAGGGCTCACGACATCACCCGCAAGTCCTTGTTTCATTTTCTGGAGCTGGCGAAGGGACTTGAACCCACAACCTGCTGATCGCAAATTGAAGGAAAAATAAATCAAAATCAACATATTGTGAATAGTTCTACATCATGTGCGTGGTGCAGGTGGGGCTTTTCCTCCCCCATTCCCTCCACACTTTTTCCATACCCCCTTGCCTTCATTGCTTATAGCCTAAAACCTGTGCTGCAGTGGAAGCAAATGAAGCGGCATGGCCATGAGGCGTGTGCCCGTCTCATTGGTTATGTGGTGCTGGGCGGTGTTTTGCTGTCCTGTGACGTGTCCGCCGCTCTGGAGCGATCACGCGCTCAGGTGCGGGCTCCGGGATCTCCCATGCCTCAACCGGCACGGCGGGCGCGTCGACGGCCGGAGAAGAGTTGGAAGAGGGGGGTCGACAGCCTCCGCCCCGTCCGGCAGGCTGGAAAAAGCCATAAGACTGGCCCTGTTCGCCCGGCGGGTGTGAAATCGTAATCCCCCGGCCGGTATCTTCGTTTCGGGATACCCTCGAAACGGAGGACGCCACAGGGGGCTTTCTTTTTGATAGACTTTCCCTGTCTTTTCGTTCTCCCACATACCTGTTGTCCAGCAGCGCTCCGGCTCTTCTTCGCCGTGGCGTGTGACAATTCGCAGCGCAAGTCCGGTTGCACGCGGGAAAGCCGCGTTTTTTCCGCGAAAACGCCAGGCCGTATGGTTTGAAACGCTTTGTGTTCCAAACTGGAACTGCTCAGGAACATGAGGTTGACGCCGTCGTCGGGAACAGGTAGAGTTTCCGCAACAGGCGCGTTCGCGCTCTGGGAAAGCTCCTCATGGCCCCGACTTTGAGCATCGGGTTTCAAGCCGTGGGGTGCTTTTCCTTTCTCTGTGCCGGAGATATCGGCATTCAGATTGTAAAACAGATTCCCGTTGGCATCTTCAAGCAGGGTGAACCCGCTCCGCAGCCTTTCCCCACCAAGCTCAACCTCACATTCAAACCAATGCGCCCTTGAAAATTCGTCGCCTCTTCCCGACGTCGTCTCCGTCCTCACATATTCGGCGTTCTCCAGTATCGAACGCAGGAAAGGGAATAGCTGCCACTTTCGCTTGTCCGCTCCGGCGTTGATATTCTTGCGCCACCCCTTGCCTGAGAAGCGTATTTTCTTGTCGGCAAATTCCGGTGATTTATTGTGTACCGGCCTGCCGTGTTCGCTTTCGTATTTCAGGGCGTCATGATACGTCTTCGCGGCGGCGATGTATTCCCTGATGTCCGCGCCGTTCGGCACGCCCAGCTCGTCCCCGCGCACGACCACGGCGGGCGTGCCGCTTTCCCGCGCCTGAAAGAACACCTGTCCCGTCCCGTCATTGACGCCCAGCCTGTCACGGAGTATGTTCATCACATCGCCCCGGTTCGCTCGGGCCACGTGCACCACACTACCTTCGGGAAAGCGGACCGTGTTGAGCGAACCGGGGTCGATTATTTTTGTCAGCTCATGGTCGTAGAAGCGGTTGCCGTTTCCATCCTCCCGCAGCACGAAGCCCACCACATATTCCTGCCCGTCCAGTCTGATCCTGTTCGCAAAGATATGCGACATGAGACCGGGCTTTTTTTCTATGGAGTCCAGATGGATGCCGGACTCGATGATTTGCGGGATGAACGGAACGGAACGGGCCAATATCTCATCGAACCCGTGGGAAAGACTTGCCTTGATGCCGCGTGGCGTCACGGAAACATCCCACCCCTGGTCGGCGTTGCGGATAGTCATTCCTTCAGGGTAGCTTTGCCGCGCCCACGCCTTGACCGCTTCACGCAGAGCTTCGGGTGACGCCTCAATGGCCTTCCCCTCGCCGAACCACAGCGAGCTGTCCGCCTCAATGGGCGGCAGGGCCGCGAAGCGTTGGGCCTTTTCGTTGCCGCCCGGCGCGGCTGTCTCGTCCAGTCTCGACTGGTACAGCGTCGGCTGCGCCTCACGCAACTTGACCAGATCGGCGTCGGTGTATACTGTGTTGTTGGAAGCATTGGAGGGGACAACCAAAGGAGAAGCAGCTCCGGAGCCGATGTCCCGCCAATGTTTCCATTTCTTCTCGTTGACATAACGGGTATTTTTTTTGAGCTGCCGCAAAAACCATGTGTTGGCAGGGACGCCGCTGTTCTCCTTGGCATAGGCGCTCTTCACGATATTTACACGTGCACCTAGCTTCCCTTTTGCCTGCAACGCCACGGGCACGACGACCGTCGCCCCGTCGGCGTCGGTAAGCTCCAGCATGAAGACCAGATCGCCCCTGGCCCTGCCCGCCGGGCTGTCGGAATCAAAAACGGCAACGGGGTCGGCCAGCGCGGCTGGTATCTGCTTCCACAGCTCCGGCGTCATATTGGGGTGCGTGCCGTCAAAGACATGCGGCGCGGCGTACACGCCGCCCTGTGCGGCGGCCTTGCCGGCCACGGTATTTCTGCCCAGCAGCCGCATGACCAGCGGCGTTTGCCCCAGCATTTTGACTGGCTGGCTCGGGGGAACTCCAGCCGCCACGATGTTGTCCACCGCCGCGCCGAAATCACGAATGTCCCGCTCCAGACTGGCGCGGGCCGTATCTCCGAGGGGCGTTTGTTCGTACAGCGCTGCCTGATGCAGACCGCCCCCGTCCGCCGCAAGAAAAGACTTTCCTTTGTCGATATCCGAGGCTATGCTATTTTCACCGCTTTGGCCTCGTTGTGAAGCGCGGTGTGCAACCAAAGGGTTCCCTTCCCGGGGAAGAGTGGAATGCGCTCCCTCCCAAAGCGGCACTTTGTTCTTGTACTGCGTTTTGCGTACCGGCCCAGCCGTCACCACCTGATAAAAGTCCCCGCTTTCGGCAAATTCCAGCCGTACCATGACCCTGCCCTGTGGCCGCATAGCCCTTGAAACAAGGTCATATTTTCTGCCGTTCCCGTCTACGTCGTAGACGGCATCAAGATTCCCGAGAACAAACTTGACGAACTCCCGCCCATCGGGGAAACCCAGAGCGCGGATCTCGCCGCCGTGCCGGTCTTCGATATGCTGCAGGCCGAGGTCGTTCAGGACGATCGCTCCGGTTTTGTCCAGGCTGAGTGTGGCGGCAATTTCCCGAGTCACCTGCCCCAAGGCGACACCGTTGTCGGGATAGATGACCTCCTCCCCGCTGGCGGGCTGGAGCAGGGAAATGCCCTTGCCCCCGTCCGTCATCTCGCCGCTCTTCCCGCGCACCACGGAGCGCTGCCGCAGCAGGGTCGCCGCATCGAGTCCGTAACGGGCGGCAAAGGTCTTTGCCTGTTCCGCGTGCAGGGTGGCGTAATATTCGGCCAGATGCGGCGCATAGCCCGCCCGGACGTATTCCTCCTTCAGCCGTGTCCGTTCTCCGCCGGTCTCGGCATCGGTCGCGCTGCGGGCGCGGATGGCGGTCATGGTGCGGGGCTGGCTGGCCCATCTGGGGCAGCCCTGGTAATGACGGTGGGGCCGGCCAGCTGGCTGCCCGGCGTCTGTCGGGGGCTGACCGCCACGGCGGGCGGGCACGTCCGGGCCGCGGATTGCCGCGCCACCCGCTGGTGGAGACGCCTTGAAGGGCACCGCGGATCGCATATGCGCCGGGAAGAAGCCGCAGCAATGGTGGAACATCTGGAAGCCATGTACCGGGAGTTGGAAGACATGATCCAACGAAAGGGAGACTGACAGAGGCGGGGGCGCAAGCCATGACACTGACAATGGAGACGATCTAGGAGATCCGCTGTCGCCAGTGCGGCAAAATACTGCCAAAAGGCTGGGCCGAAGTGGCCCATATCGAGTTCAAATGTCCCGCTGCGGGGCGTACACCATACTGCAAGACTCGCGCCCCGATCATGCGGGCCGTGGAGCCTCTCCGGTGGAGGCACCGTGGCCACAAAACGCAGAACGTACCATCCGTCGGTCCTGAGAACATTTTCCGTTTGAAACGCTTTACGTTTCAAACCATACGGCCTGGCGTTTCGCAGAAAAAAACACGGTTTTTCTGCTCACTTTTGGCCGGGCGGCGTTGTGCCGCCGCTCGCGCTTTACCTTTTTCAAAGGTAAAATGCTCTGAGCGACTGGCTGCCGCCCCTGGCCGGGCCGCCCGGCTACATTATGGGAGAAACAGGGCCGCAAGGATTCGGAGCGGCCGACTTCTATGTGGCGCAGATACCCTGCACAACGGCCCGTGAAGTCATCCGGCGAGAACACTACAGCCATAGCGTGGTCAACAACAGCTATCTGCACCTGGGCGTTTTCCGCGAAGGGGCTTTTAAGGGCGTCCTGCAATGGGGCTATGCCCTCATCCCGGCCAGGGCGGACAAGGTGGTGGCAGGCACCGCGCAGGGCCAATATATGGAGCTCAACCGCGGCCTGGGTACAGTCCTATGCTGACGAGCGTTGCCAAAGCCTGGGCGTGGTCTATCCGGCATACAGCTTCCTGTATATGTGATCGCACACGAGAGCACGCTCTACGAACTGGACGGCGCGGTCTACCACAAACTGCTGCTGATGGCATATAAGTTGACCAGCAGAAGAGGAGCACGCCCTGCAGACAACCTAGACCGTGCCAAACAAATCAGCCTGCGCCAATACCGCTACATCCGCTTCCTGAAAACGGACTGGATTAAGCGCCTGCGCATGCCGGTCCTGCCATACCCCAAACGGCAGCCGCGCTAACCAAAAGGCGGGAGAAATCTCGCCTTATTTTTCTGCCATTTGCCGCACCGGGCTGCTCAAAAACGAAGTGGGGACAAAGTGGGGACAACTTCCGACGGATACGAAAAAAGGGGCACGGACACACCGTAACCCCTTGTTTTCTCTGGAGCCGGCGAAGGGACTTGAACCCGCAACCTGCTGATTACAAATCAGCTGCTCTACCAATTGAGCTACACCGGCGCAGGCAGGACAGTAGACCAGCCCAATGGAAAAATCAAGGGGCGGTCGTCCGGCGGGCGGTGGCGGTCATTTCTCCAGCCAGCGGCCCAGGCGCTGTTCCAGTTCGTCCGGGGGCAGGCGTGGGGCGTCGTAGAAGCCGGCGGTCTCGCGCTGGCGGGCGGCCTCGGACAGGATGATGGCCGAAGCCACGGAGACGTTGAAGCTCTGGATCATGCCGTACATGGGGATGTAGAGCTCGCCGTCGGCGGCCTGGATGAGTTCCTCGGCGACGCCGCTGTGTTCGTTGCCCATGATGACGGCCGTGGGCCGGGTGAAGTCCCATTGCCGCAGGGGGCGGGCCGTGGGGGTGAAGGTGGTGGCGAGCACCTGCATATCTTGGGCGCGCAGGGCGGCGAAGAGCTCTTCGCGGTCGCGGTGGCGCACGCTCTCCACCCACTTGCGGGCCGAGGCCGACGTCTTGCGGCCCAGCACGGGGAAGGGGGTGTCCGTATAGTAGAGGTGGACCTTGTCCACCCCGAAGGCGTCACAGGAGCGATAGATGGCCGAGACGTTGTGCGGGTCGTGGATGTTGGCCAGGACGAGCGTCAGGTCGGGCTGGCGGTGGGCCAGCACCTCCTGCAGGCGCGCCCTGCGCCGGGGGGTGGGTTCCTTGCTCATGTATCCTCCGAAGATCCTGTGGACGATGCGGCGGCGGGCCGCCTGAGGGCGGTTGTGGCAGAAAAGGGGGGCTGTGGCAAGCTTGCCTGCCCGGCGGCGCGGGCGTAAGCTCGTCGGGCAAAGGAGGCGCCATGCAAAACGGGGAAAACGTCACCATCCGGCCGCTGGAGCGCGAAGACCTGAAATTCGTGCACGGGCTGGACAATAACGCCAACATCATGCGCTACTGGTTCGAGGAGCCGTACGAGGCCTTCGTGGAGCTCCAGGACCTCTACAACAAGCATATCCACGACCAGAGCGAGCGGCGCTTCATCGTGGACAGGGACGGCGAAAGCATCGGCCTCGTGGAGCTGGTGGAGATCGATCACATCCACCGGCGGGCGGAGTTCCAGATCATCATTGCGCCGGAATGGCAGCACCGGGGCTACGCCACGCTGGCCGCCCGGCTGGTCATGGCCTATGCCTTCGACGTGCTCAACCTCTACAAGCTCTATCTCGTGGTGGATATGGAGAACGTCCACGCCCGTCACCTGTACGCCAAACTGGGCTTCACGGAAGAGGGCGTGCTGCGGCGGGAGTTTTTCGTCAACGGCAGCTATCACGACGTGACCCGCATGTGCATCTTCCAGGATGAGTACTGGCGGCAGCGGGAAGAGGGCGCGCCCGGCGGAGCGGCGTCCTTGCCGCATAAGCTGTGAAAAGAAGAACAATTGATTGAATGAACAGGGCTTTTTTGTCTGAAAGCATTGCCAAACGGGCTTTTTTGCGATACCCGAAAAAGAAATGCTGAGGCCCGCCCCGTCTCGGGGCCAACGAAACAGGCGTCATTTCTCGATGCCGCACGTGTTTTATGAGGAGATTCACATGCCAAAACTCCGGCCCTTGATGCTATCCCTGCTTGTCACCCTGCTGGCCCCGACGCTTGCCCTGGCCGCAGGTGGTCACCACCCCACGATCCCGGGGCCTGAACTGTCTGCCGTGTGGGTCATCCCCTTTGCCTGTATGCTCCTGTCCATCGCCATCATGCCGCTGGCCATCCCGCATATCTGGCATCACCACTTCGGCAAGATCGCCGTTTTCTGGGGCCTGGCCTTCCTGGTCCCCTGCTTTGCCGTCTACGGGGCGCAGGTCGCCATCTATGAGCTGCTGCACGCGCTCCTGCTGGAATATGTGCCCTTCATCATCCTGCTGTTCGCCCTGTTCACCGTGGCCGGCGGCGTGCGTCTGAAAGGCTCGCTGGTGGGCACGCCCGTGGTGAACACCGGCATCCTGGCCGTGGGCACCGTCCTGGCCAGCTGGATGGGCACCACCGGCGCGGCCATGCTGCTCATCCGTCCGCTGCTGCGCGCCAATGCCCACCGCCGCTACCGCGTGCATTCCGTGGTCTTCTTCATCTTCCTCGTGGCCAACATCGGCGGCTCCCTCACCCCGCTGGGCGACCCGCCGCTCTTCCTGGGCTTCCTCAAGGGCGTGAGCTTCTTCTGGACCACCACCAACCTGTTCCTGAAGACCCTGCTCATGGTCGTGGCCCTGCTGGCCATCTTCTATGTGGTGGACAAGGCCCTCTACAAGAAGGAAGGCAGCCCTGTCCCCGCCGTCGATCCTGACGCGCCGAAGGAAAAGCTCGGCCTTGACGGCAGCATCAACCTCTTCTTCCTGCTGCTCATCGTGGGCGCGGTGCTCGTGTCCGGTCTGCTCCAGCTCGGCGAAGCCTTCACCATCTACGGCGTGGCCGTCGAAGGGCAGAACCTGCTGCGCGACATCTCCCTGCTCTCCATCGCCGGTCTGTCCTGGGCCTTCACCAGCAAGCAGTGCCGCGAACTCAATGAATTCTCCTGGGCGCCCATCGAAGAAGTGGCCAAGCTCTTCCTGGGCATCTTCGTCAGCATGATCCCGGCCATCGCCATCCTGCGGGCCGGTACGGACGGCGCTCTGGCGGGCGTCATCAACATGGTCTTCCACGAAGGCCAGCCGGTGAACGCCATGTTCTTCTGGCTGACCGGCGCGCTCTCCAGCTTCCTGGACAACGCCCCCACCTACCTCGTGTTCTTCAACACGGCCGGCGGCGACGCCGCTCACCTGATGACCGACATGGCGTCCACGCTGGCGGCCATCTCGGCGGGCGCGGTGTTCATGGGCGCCAACACCTACATCGGCAACGCGCCCAACTTCATGGTGCGCTCCATCGCCGAAGAGCGCGGCGTGCCCATGCCCAGCTTCTTCGGCTACATGATGTGGTCCGTGGGCATCCTGGTGCCGCTCTTCATCGTCCTGACCTTCCTCTTCTTCTAAGCGGAAGCGGAAACAGCCATCCATGCGGGCGCGGCCTTCGGGCCGCGCCCTTTCTGTTGCCCGCCGCACGTTCGGGCCGGGCCACGCGCGCCATTGCGCGCCTGTGCGCAAGCCGCTATAGTGCGGCCATGAAGTCGTTTTTTCCTCCCGCCGCCGCACGTCTCGAAGTGCTGGGCGCGGCTGCCGCCGTGCCGCAGGACCGCGAAGGCCAGCCGCTCTATCTTGCGCCCGTGGAAGCGGGCTTCCCTTCCCCCGCCGATGATTATCAGGACCGCAAGCTGGACCTGCACGAGTACTGCGTGCGCAATGAGGCCGCCACCTTCTTCGTGCGCGCGCATGGCGAGTCCATGATCAACGCGGGCATACACGACGGCGACCTGCTGGTGGTGGACCGCTCCCTGCAGGCCGGACACAATCGGGTGGTCATCGCCGCGCTGGACGGCGAGCTCACGGTCAAGCGTCTGGTGCGGCGGCAGGGGAGGGTCTACCTCATGCCGGAGAATCCCGACTATCCGCCCTTCGACATCACGGAGCGGGAGCATGTGCATATCTGGGGCGTGGTGAGCTATGTCATCCACAAGCTCTGAAGTCAGGGCGGGCCTGTCCCGCACGTCCGCGCCGCTCTGGGCGCTGGTGGACTGCAACAATTTCTATGCCTCCTGCGAGCGCCTTTTCCGGCCTGACCTCGCCGGCAAGCCCGTGGTGGTGCTGTCCAATAACGACGGCTGCATCGTGGCCCGCTCGCCGGAAGCCAAGGCCCTCGGCATCCCTATGGGCGCGCCGGAATACCAGTGGCGGGCCTTCCTGCAACAGCACGGGGTGGCGGTCTTTTCCTCAAATTACGCTCTGTACGGCGATATGTCCGCGCGCATCATGCGCATCCTGGAGCAGCATTGCCCGCAGGTGGAGCAATATTCCATCGATGAGGCCTTCGTGCGGCTGGACGGCGCGCTGGCGGCGCAGGCGGCGGAGGTCGTCCGTCAGCTGCGGGAGCGCGTCGTGCGCTGGACGGGCATCAGCGTTTCCGTAGGCGTGGCCCGTACGCGCACGCTGGCCAAGCTGGCCAACCATCTCGGCAAGAAGCGCGCCGACGGGCTGGCTTTCCTCGGCAGTGCGGCGGATTTCGCGCTGGAGGCGGAAGACGCGCCGCTGCTGTTCCGCACGGATGACGTGCTTGCCCAGCTGCCTGTGGCCGAGGTCTGGGGCATCGGACGGCGGCAGGCGCGCACGCTCTGGGCGGCGGGCATCACCACGGCGGCGGCGCTGCGGGATGCGGACGACCAATGGCTGCGCCGCGCCCTGACCGTGACGGGCTGGCGCACCGCGCTGGAGCTGCGCGGTCTGCCCTGCATCGCCGTGGAGAATGCCCCTCTGCCGCGCCATACGCTGGTGTCCTCCCGTTCCTTTGCCCGTCCGGTAACGGAGCTTGCCGCCCTGCGGGAGGCCGTCGCCTGCTTCACGGGACGCGCGGCGGAGCGGCTGCGCCGGGCCGGGCTGGTCGCCGGGGGCATCGCCGTCCATATCCGCACGTCCCGGCACGCCGGGGAGGGCGTCCCCTGCCATGCGGCGGACATCTCCCTGCCCCTGCCGGACGCCACGTCCGACACGTTGCCCCTGCTGCGGGCCGCCCGTGCCGGATTGGAACAGCTTTTCCGTCCGGGACTTGCCTACGCCAAGGCGGGCGTCATGCTCTACGCGCTGGAAGCGGCGGACAGACGGCAGGGCAGTCTCCTGAGCACGGCATCCCCGGCGGAGGACAGGCGGCGGCAGGCGCTCATGCGGGCGCTGGACGCCATCAATGGCAAATTCGGCCGGGAATCCATCTTTTTCGGCGCGCAGGGACTGGGAGAGGCGGACTGGCACATGCGGCAGGCGCACCGTTCGCCGCGTCTGACCACCCGCTGGAACGAATTGCCGCAGGTGCGTTGCTGAGCTGCGTCTGCGCGAAGGAGCAGGGTCATGGCCGTTGGCTGGGCTGGCGACAATGCCGTACAGGATCAGATCCAGGATTCCCTCAATGACGAGATAGCGCGGGCGCGGGCCGCCTTGCCGCGCGGAGAGAGCGCGCTCTGCTGCGACCTTTGCGGCGAACCCATCCCGCAGGCCCGGCGCGAGGCCCTGCCCGGCGTGCGCCTGTGCCGCGACTGTCAGGAAGAAGCCGACAGCGAGCGGCAGGTGGTGCAGCTCTACAACCGCAAGGGCAGCAAGGACAGTCAATTGCGCTGAGCGCGGTCAGGCGGGAAAAGTTTTGTTGGGGGGAAGGGGGAGTCCTCGCTCTGCTGTCGATGTCCGTAAGGCTCCTGCGTCGCCTAACGGACACGGCCCTCCGGGCCGCCTTTCGGTCGCGCTCTGCTGTGCAGTCTTTTCTGGGGGAAAGGGGAACCCCTCCGCCGGCGCGGGCGTGGTTCCCCTTCCCCCCAGGCCCCCCATCCCTTCCCCAGCGCGCTTTTATCAGGAAGAGCGAGAGATACGGTAAGCCATCTCGTTAGAGCATTTTGCCTTTGAAAAAGGCAAAATGTGAGGCGGCGGCACAGCGCCGCCCGGCCGAAAGTGAGCGGAAAAACCGCGCTTTTTCCGCGAAACGCCAGGCCGTATGGTTTGGAACGCGAAGCGTTTCAAACGGAAAATGCTTTAAGGCGCAAAGAACGACGAGTCGATATATCCTACAACAGGAAAAAGGAGCGGGATCCGGTGGACGTCGGCATCTGGGTGGACTGGGTTTGTATCGGGGCCTTTGCCATGAGCGGCGTCTTTGCGGCCCGCGACCGCAAGGCCGAGCTGGATCTTTTCGGCGTGGTCGTGGTGGCCGTGCTGACGGCCATCGGCGGCGGCACGCTGCGGGACATCATCCTGCAGACGCCGGTCTTCTGGCTGACGCAGCGCGACCAGATCTATTGCCCCATTCTGGTGGGCGTGCTGGGGTTCTTCCTGACCCGCAGCCGTCAGCATCACCGGCTCGATCGTCCCGTGGCCCTGCTGGACGCCGTAGGGCTGGCGTATTTTACGGTCATGGGCACGCAAAAGGCGCTCCTGCTGGGGGCGGCTCCCTTCATCGCCGTGCTCATGGGGCTGATGACCGGCGTCAGCGGCGGCATGATGCGTGATGCCTACACCGGGCAGGTGCCCTACGTCATGCGGCGCAATACGGATATTTACGCCACCACCTCCCTGCTGGGCGGTATCGTGGTGGTGCTCGTGCCCGGCGTCTGGGGGCTTTGGCTGGGCGGGCTGGCCTGCTTCGGGCTGCGCGTGGCCGCCATCCGCTGGAAGCTCTGCCTGCCCAGCGCGCGCTGGTAAGGAGCGGCGAGAGGGGCCTTTTTATTTTCTTTTTTATGTCGTTGAATTGCGGCTATTGCCCGGCATCCGGGCGTGGTCGCCTGCGCGGCGGGCGACCGAATGGCGGCCCGAAAGGGCCGTGACCGTCAGGCGGCGAAGGAGCCTTACGGGCATCGACAGCAGAGATGGGCAGGGGATAAGGGGCTTGCGCAGCCCCTTACCCCCTGCGCCCCCCAACCCCACGTTGGGGCAGCCATCCGTGACGGCCTGTAAATCCGCTCAGATAGTCCTTTTACCTCCTCCCTGCCGCGCGGCATAGGGCATCGCCATGCCGCGCTTACGTCTGTTAAACGGTAGTGTCGGCTTTTTCAGTATGCTGAAAGACAGCCTTCTTTTACCGCTGGGGAAAGGGGCCTTCCCTGGCTGATTCCGTGCGCTGTGCCGGAGAGCTGGAAAATGCAAGGTGCATCGTTGGTGAGTCTTTTGCCGCAGTCCAGCATAGAGCGTTTTGCCGATGAAAAAGGGGAAACGCGAGGCCGCGGCCGGCGGTTCAGCGTTTTTGTTGCAGGCGGTCGCGCAGGATGATGGCGGCCAGGTTCATGCCGAGCACCAGCAGGATGAGCACGAGGCCCGTCCCGTATTGCAGGGGGCGGGTCTTTTCTATGTCCGTCCCGGCGGTGGCCAGCACATACATGTGATAAGGAAGGGCCATGACGGCGCTGAACAGGGAGTCCGGGGATTTGGGCGTGGAAAAGACGGCGGCCGTGAACATGATGGCCGCGGTCTCTCCGGCGGCGCGGGCCACGCCAAGGATGGCCCCGGTGAGCATGCCGGGCAGGGCGCAGGGCAGCACCACGCGCAAAATGGTCTGGAAGCGGGCCGCGCCCAGCGCCAGCGAGGCTTCGCGGTAGGTGGCGGGCACGGCGCGCAGGGCTTCCTCCGCCGTATTGATGATGACCGGCAGAGTAAGCACGGCCAGGGTCAGCACGCCGGAGAGGATGCAGACGCCGAAGCCGCAGAAGGTCACGAAGAAGGAAAGGCCGAACAGGCCGAACACCACGGACGGCACCCCGGCAAGATTGTTGACGCCCAGCCGCACATAGCCCGCCAGACGGGATCTGCCCGCATACTCGTGCAGGTAGACGGCGCTCAACACGCCCAGCGGGAAGGCCAGCAGCAGCGCGCCCAGCGAAAGGATGGCCGTGCCGATGATGCAGGGCAGGATGCCGCCCTCGGTCATCATCTTGCGGGGCGGCTCGCTGAGGAATTCCCAGGACAGGGCGGGCAGGCCCTGCACCAGCAGAAAGACGCAGATACCGACCAGCACCAGCACGTTGAGCGCGGCGATGAGGCGCAGCAGGCCGAACATGGCCTTTTCCGTCAGCAGACGGCGCGGGCCGGACGAGGGAACGGTGTCGGATGGAGCGGAAAGCGGGGTGGACATGGTGTCTCCTGTCGTATTTTTCCGAATGGATGCGCGGATACGAGCAAATGGGCGTTTGTTCCAGGGGCTATTAATACTAATTTTAAAAATAATTCAAATAGATAAGTCATGTCTCCCTTGCGCGCTCCGCTTGCCTTGGGGCGGGGTTGCCTCGTGTCCCTGACGTTTCCCCGGTAAAAGCGCGCTGGGGAAGGGATGGGGGGCTTGGGGGGAAGGGGAACCCCTCCAGCGCAGGCGG
>DWYJ01000036.1 GCA_019118745.1 Candidatus Desulfovibrio gallistercoris
ATGCGCATGCCGGAGGACAGGCGCTGGGTAGAGGTCTGCAGGTTGCCATAGTGGCCGGTCAGAGTGTTGGCAACGTTGGTGGCCATTCCGTTGTGATTGATATACATAACATTCCTCCATGAATGTCTGTACAAGAGTGAATAACAGCCTGCTTCCCTGCAGGCG
The DNA here is from genome assembly GCA_019118745.1 of Candidatus Desulfovibrio gallistercoris. GTDB lineage: Bacteria > Desulfobacterota > Desulfovibrionia > Desulfovibrionales > Desulfovibrionaceae > Desulfovibrio > Desulfovibrio gallistercoris. The sequence goes on from DWYJ01000036.1 coordinate 166, forward strand.
ACTGCCCTTTTTATCGGCGAAAAAAGAACGGGGTTTAGAGAGAAAAATTTTTTTTCGCATTTTTTTTGCCGGACGGCAGGGGCGGGAGGCCGGCAGCAGGGTGGCCGTATCCGCCCGGCATGCGACTTCCCGCCGGAAAGGAATGTTGCTTGTGCAAAATTTCTCATTGCCTGCATCCGGGAAAACGGGCATGCTCAGGCAGGGAGCTTAGAGCTTTTTGCCTTTGAAAAAGGCAAAATGCGAGGCGGCGGCACAGCGCCGCCCGGCCGAAACCAAGCGGAAAAACCGCGTTTTTCCGCGAAACGACAGGCCATAGGTTTTGGGACGCAAAGCGTTGCAAACGGAAAATGCCCTATCGGAGAAAAGGTGTGAGCAGATCGTCTTCCCCCCCTGTCGGCAGCGGTAATGGTCTCCTTTCCCAACCGCGGGAGTCGGATCCCCGCGGCGCGATGCTCGTGTTGCTGGGGGCGCTTTGCTTCAGCACGTCGGGCACGGCACAGGCTTTTGCCCCCGAAGGGGCCACGCCATATGTCGTCGGAGCCTTGCGCATGCAGGTGGCGGCGCTGGCGCTGCTGGTCTGGTGCGCCTGCCGGGGCAGGCTGCCGCATCTGGCGGACTGGCCTTTGCGCTGGATGCTCCCTGCGGCATTGGGGCTGGTGGCTTTTCAGGTCTGTTTTTTCAAGGGGGTGCAGCTTGCGGGCGTGGCCGTGGGCACGGTGGTGGCTATCGGCTTCTCGCCGCTGGTGGCCGCGCTGCTGGCCTGGGCGGTGCTGGGCGAGCGGCCGGCGCTGCTCTGGTATCCCTCCACGGCGCTGGCGCTGGCGGGGCTCGTCTGCCTCAATCTGGGGGACGGGACATCGGCGGACTGGCAGCGCTTGCTGCTGCCGCTGGCGGCCGGTGCGGGCTATGCCTGTTATTTCGTTTTCAGCAAGCCGCTGGGCGTCCGTTTCACGCCGGACAGCATCATGCTGGTCCTGTGCGGCCTGAGCGGCATCCTGCTGCTGCCCATGCTGCTGCTTTTTCCCGTAGGCTGGCTGGCCAGTGCGGCCGGGACGGGCACGGCGCTCTATCTTGGGGTGGTCACAGCGGCGCTGGCTTTCAGCCTGACGACCGCCGGTCTCGCGAGCACGCCGGCAGCGACGGCGGCCACGCTGGCCCTGGCGGAGCCGCTTGCCGCCGCCTGCTGGGGCATCTTCCTGCTTGGCGAGGAGGTTTCCACGACGGACGTCTGCGGCATCGGCCTGCTGGTCCTGGGCGTGGCGCTGCTGGCCTTTGCCCGGCCGCGTACGGATTAACGGGCGATCTCGTCCGGCAGCCGCAGGCCGTACACAGGAGCATCGTTGCCCATAAAAAAACGCCGGAGCGCCTCCACGGGGAAGACGGCTCCGGCGCAGGTCGGGCAAACGCCGTTCACATCTGGTAAAGCACGGCCGGGCTCGTGCCCGCGGCCGCCGTATCCAGCCGCAGCAGCGATTGGAAGAGGCTCTGCAGGGGCTGCTGCCACCACTTGTCCTCGCGAGGCCGTTGCAGCAGCTTGCGGGAGGCCGGTACGTGGCACTGTTCGGCCAGCCAGCGCCGCGCGTCGCTGAGCGTGCCCAGCTCGTCCACCAGGCCCAGCCGAAGGGCCTCGCGGCCGGTAAAGACCTTGCCGGAGGCCAGCTCCGCCACCTTTGCCTGCGGCATGTCGCGTGCTGCCGCCACGATGCCGGTAAAGATGTCGTGCATGTCCTTGAGCAGGCCTTCAAAATACTCCCGTTCTTCGCGCGTCAGGGGCCGCAGCATGGACCCGGCGTCCTTGTAGGGCCCGGTGGTGAGGGTCTCCTGTCCCACGCCGATCTTGTCCAGCAGCTGGCGGATCTGCGGGATGTCCATACGCACGCCGATGGAGCCCGTCACCGTGGCGGCATTGGCAAAGATGCGCTTGCCCGCCATGCTGACCATCAGGCCGCCGGAAGCCGCCGTGCCGCCCATGGAGACGGCCACGGGCATGCGCTTGCCCAGGGCGGCTATGGCCTCGTAGAGCTCCTGCGAGGCTGCGGCGCTGCCGCCGGGGGAATCCACCCGCACGAGCAGGCCCTTCACGTCAGGATTGGCGGCCAGCTTGTCCAGCCATTCCAGATGGGCCCGCACGTCGCTGATGGGCCCGCGCACTTCCAGCAGCGCGATGCGCTCGCCGCCAAGATCCTCTTCATCCAGCAGCAGGGCGGCGGCAAGGCCCGCCAGCACCAGCAGGACGATGCCCCAGAAGATCAGCGGATGCCGCCGCCGGAAGGGGCGGCGGAAAAGTTCCTTCCAGGCGCTTTCGGGGATGCGGGCCAGCGGACACTGCGCCTGTCCGGGACAGGCGGCCGCCGGGGCCGTATCAGAGGCGGGGCGGCGCGGTTCCTCTTTCAGGGAAAAGTCTTCGCCGGGCAGGGGGATGTCCGCCATTTTTGCGGACGCGGCAGTCTGCTCCTCATGGCAGGCGGCGTCCGGCCCGGTCGGGACGCCGTCGGAGGCCGCCGGGGAGGGCGTTCCTTCCGTTGCGGCGGCCGCCGGGGCCGCAGCCTGTGAGAGGTGTACGTCCCGTGCGCCGGGCAGGGCGGTGCTGTGCGGGGCATTTTCGGTTTCCGACCAGGGTTCCGGCAGGGGCATGGCCTTTTTCATCAGGATTCCTTTGTAGAGCATGTTCCGTTTGAAACGCTTCGCGCTTCAAACCATACGGCCTGTCGTTTCACGGAAAAGCGCGGGGCTCCCGTTCACGTTTGGCCGGGCGGCGCAGTGCCGCCGCCTCGCGTTTTGCCTTTTGCACCGGCAAAACGCTCTGGGGTTCGTGTCGATAGCTGGTCCGTGCGCCGCCGCGTGACGGAAGGGGACCGGAGGGGCTATTTCTGCATGGCTTCCGGCCAGCGTTCAGCGGCCATCTCCCGCAGCTTGTATTTTTGTATCTTGCCGCTGGCCGTGAGCGGGAAGCCGGAAATGATGGCCACGTAACGCGGCACCTTGTACCAGGCGATCTTGCCCCGGCAGAAGGCCCGCACATCCTCCGGGGCCAGCTCCACGCCCGGCCGCGGGATGAGGAAGGCCCCGACCTCCTCGCCGTATTTGCGGCTGGGCACGGCCACCACCTGCACATCCAGCACGCCCGGCATCTCCAGCAGGAATTCCTCCACCTCGCGCGGGTAGACATTCTCGCCGCCGCGGATGATCATGTCCTTGATGCGGCCGGTGACCCGCACGTAGCCGTTTTCGTCCATGACGCCGAGGTCGCCGGAATGCAGCCAGCCGTCGGGAGTGATGGCCTTTGCCGTCTCTTCGGGCATCTTGTAGTAGCCCTTCATGACGTTGTAGCCGCGACAGATGATCTCGCCCACCTGACCGCGCGGCAGTTCCTCGCAGGTATCCGGGTCGGCCACGCGCACTTCGATGCCCGGCATGGCGCAGCCCACGGTCTCGCAGCGTACGGACAGCGGATCATGGATGTCCGACTGGGTCATGACGGGGGAGGCTTCGGTCAGCCCGTAGCAGATGGTGATCTCCTTCATGTTCATCTCGTCCACCACGCGGCGCATGAGCGATTCCGGGCAGACGGAACCGGCCATGATGCCCGTGCGCAGGCTGGAGACGTCAAAGCGCTTGAACAGCTTGTGTTCCAGTTCCGCAAGGAACATGGTCGGCACGCCGTAAAGGGCGGTACAGCGCTCGCTGTCCACGGCGGCAAGGACCTGCAGGGGATTGTAGGACTCCAGGATGACCATGCAGGCCCCGTGATTGACGCAGGCCGAGACGCCCAGCACGCAGCCGAAGCAGTGGAAGAGCGGCACCGGCAGGCAGACGCGGTCCTCCTCCGTAAAGCGCTGGTGGCGGCCGATCCAGTAGCCGTTGAGGCCTACGCCCACATGGGTGAGCATGACCCCCTTGGGAAAGCCCGTGGTGCCGGAGGTGTACTGCATGTTGATGGGGTCCCACGGGTCGAGCGAGGCCTGCCGCGCCGCGTATTCCTCGTCATCCACCATGACGGACATGGCCATGATCTCGGGCACGGAATACATGCCGCGGTATTTTTCCGCCCCCAGGAAGCAGACCCGCTTGAGATGCGGCAGATCCCGGCAGCGCAGTTCCCCCCGCGACTGGACGCGCAGTTCGGGCGCGATCTTGTAGAGGGTGTCCACATAGTCATGATCGCGCAGGCTGTCGATGAGGAAGATGTTCTCGCATTCGGACTGCTGCAGCAGATAACGCAGTTCGTGCTCCCGGTAATTGGTGTTCACCGTCAGCAGGATGGCGCCGATCTTGGCCGTGGCGAATTGCAGGGCCACCCAGTAGGGCACGTTGGTGGCCCAGACGGCGACCTTTTCCCCTTTCTGCACGCCCAGAGCCATCAGCCCTCTGGCGAAATCATCCACGACCTCGGCGAACTCCCGCCAGGTCTTGCGGTAGTTGCGGTCGGCATAGATCACCGCGTCCCTGTCCGGGAAGCGGGCCACGGTCTCGTCCAGGATCTGCCCCAGCGTCTTCTCGCGCAGGACGAATTGCGCCTGGCGTTCGCGAACTTTTTCATCCATAAGTGCTCCTCCGCAATGCGCGCGCACGCGCGGCAGGGCGTTCCGGTATCTTTGTGGGAATCCGCCGCATATCCCGCGGTCTTCCCCGGCGAAAGCGCGCTGGGGAAGGGATGGGGGGCTTGGGGGGAAGGGGACAAATAGTGTCAACAGGCCCTAGGGGTTGTAGGTCACGGCAAGGATGCGCACCGGCTTGTCGTTGGCCGGGCCCACATAGTGCGGCACGATGGAGTTGTAATAGATGGTCTGTCCGGCCTTGAGGATATGGGTCTCCCGGCCGTAGACCACGAGCAGCTCACCTTCCAGCACGAGGACGAACTCCTCCCCCTGGTGTGAGCTGGTCTTGCGGACGGCGTTCTCGGCATCCGGGTAGATCTCGATGCAGAACGGCTCCATGTTGCGGTCGTTCTTGCCCTTGCCCAGCGCATGGTAGATGTAGCTCGGCCGGGGCATGCTGCCCGTATGCAGGCAGGGGTCCGAGCCGGTATCGTGGATGTCGCTGATGATGGGGTCCCGCGTGAACTGATCGTCCAGAAAGGTGCCCAGGCGCAGGCCGAGTGCGCGGGCCACCTTCTGCATGGGGCCGATGGCAGGGTAAACTTCGCCGTTTTCCAGTCGTCCCACGAATTCCACGCTCAGGCTGGCATCGGCGGCCAGCGTTTCCCGGTCTATGCCGCGCGCTTCCCGAAAGGAGCGTACCCGTTCGCCCACGGTATGGGCGGCCTGCTGTTGTTTCTGCCGTTCCTCGGACATTCCTTTTCCTCCCGAAAAAAGGGCAAATGGCGGCTCCCGTCAGCGGGAGAGGCTTTTTTCTGCATAGCAGAAGGGGCTTCCCTCAGGCAAGCCGGGGCGGCCTGCGCTCCCTGCGGGGCGGGCCCGCGTTTTTTCCTTTACGGGCGGAGCGCTTTCTGCTACCTGCGAAAAAATCCCCCCTCGTACGTTGCTCCCCCCTGCGCATCCGCGCGCCTGCTCTGCACCCCCGTCAGGAGGACGCCCCTGCATGACTGACAAAAAATACGACATGACCTTCCATTATTTCCGGGCCTTTGCCATCCTTTCCGTGATGCTGACCCATTTGTGGCACGAGCCCGCCTTCCTTGAAGGCTTCGAGATGGAAAAGCGTCTTGTCACCGCCCTGAGCGATACCTTCTTCCATTCCAGCACCATCTATTTCATTTTCATCTCCGGCTATCTCTTCGAGTACGTGAACCGCAAGAAGCCCTTTTCCGTCCTTGCGTTCTACAAGGCCAAGATACGTAACGTCCTGACGCCCTATCTCATCATCTCCTGCCTGCTGCTGCTTGTCGGGAGCTGCATCTTCTGGTTCGGCGGCACGTTCCCGGCCTTCATCAACGAAGGCATGCCCCTCACTTCGGCGGAGGATGTGCTGACCTGCCTGCTCTATGGCACGGCCAGCCTGACGCCGTACTGGTACATCCCCTTCATCCTGTCCGTTTTCGTCATCAGTCCGCTGTTCTTTTACATGGAAGATGCGCTGCTGGCCCGCATCCTGGTGCCGCTTTCCGTCCTGCCGCTCATGGTGCCGCGCGGCCTGCTCTTTTTCTTCCGCAACTACTGCTACTTCCTGCCCGTCTTTCTGCTGGGCATCTTCTTTGCCCGCAACAGGGAGATGTGCATGGACTTCATCATCCGGCATATCCGCAGCATCGTGCATATAGCCGTCTTCAGCACCCTGCTCGTCTTCATCAACTTTTATCTTGATTTCATCCCCAATACGGAAACAGCCTACTTTATCCAGAAGACCACCATCGGCATGTGCGCCATTCTCCTGCTGGAGCGCAAGCAAACGCCCAGTCCTCTGCTGGATCTGCTGGCCCGCTACAGCTTCCCACTCTTCTTTCTGCACGTCATCGTGCAGAATATTTGCGATCCCGTCCTTTTCACGGGCCTGCTGGGCCTCTGGGGCAGCCTCGTGCCGGTGTCTCTGCTGGTGGCTTTCGTGGAGATGGGGCTGTGTGTGGGGCTCGTCTTCCTCCTCAAGAAAGGACTGGGCAAGCGTTCGCGCTATGTCATCGGCGGCTAGGGCCTGCTGACGCTGTCCGCTCTTATTTGAGGGGAAGGGGAACGCTTCCCCCCGATGCTTTGCGTCGCGTCAGGCGGCATCCCGGCGGGCGAAGCTGGGCATTCCCCTCTCCTTGTGCTAGGCTTGGTCTATGGTCGAACACAACGAGATCCATTGTCACTGCCGCGTAGGCGGGCAGGTGCAGGGCGTGGGCTTCCGGCCCTTCGTGTACCGTCTGGCCGTGGAGGAAGGGCTGGCCGGGCAGGTGGGCAATACGTCGGAAGGCGTATGCATCGAACTTCAGGGGCCGTCCGAAGCCGTGGAGCGTTTTTTGCGGCGATTGCCGGCCGAGCTGCCGCCGCTGGCCCGTCTGACACGGCTGGAACGCACGGATCTGCCCGTGGACGATGCCCTGCGCGGGGCGGCCTTCCGCATCGTGCAGAGTACGGGGCACAGCGGGCACAGCGTGCTGATCAGCCCGGATGTGGGCATCTGCGCGGACTGCCTGAGGGAGATGCGCGACCCCGCCGATCCCCGTTACGGCTATGCCTTCACCAACTGCACCAATTGCGGGCCGCGCTACACCATCACCCGCGCCATCCCGTATGACCGCGCCACGACCAGCATGGCCTGCTTCCCGCTCTGTCCGCGCTGCGCCGCCGAATACGGCGACCCGCTGGACAGACGTTTCCACGCGCAGCCGGTGGCCTGTCCGGTCTGCGGTCCGCGTCTCTGGCTGGTGCGCGCCTCCGAGGCGGAGCGGAGCGCTCCGCCTGCCCCGGCCGCGACGGATGCCGCGCAGGCCGTTGCGGAAGCGGTTACGGTCTTGCGGGAAGGGGGCATACTGGCCCTCAAGGGGCTGGGCGGCTTCCAGCTGGCTTGCGATGCGCGGCGGGACGAGCCCGTAGCCCGTCTGCGCCGGCGCAAAAGCCGCCCGCACAAGGCTTTTGCCGTCATGCTGCCGGATCTGGAGGCGGTGCGGGCCTGCTGTACGCTGGCCCCGGAGCACGAGGCCCTGCTGTCCTCGCCGGAAAAGCCCATCGTGCTTTGTCCGCTGCGGGAAGGGGCTGCCGGGGGCGGCGTGTTGTCTTCGTTGCTGGCGCCCGATACGGACACGCTGGGCATCATGCTGCCTTATACCCCGCTGCATGTGGCGTTGTTCGATGCGCTGGCACGGGAGGCCTCCCTGCCGCCAGCCCTGGTCATGACTTCCGCCAATCCGCGCGGCGAGCCGCTTTGTCTGGGCAATCGAGAGGCGCTTGACCGCCTACGCAACGAGGCGGACGCCTTCCTGCTGCATGACCGGGACATCCTGGTACGCGTGGACGACAGCGTCACGGCCGTGTTCCCTGTGGCGCAGACAGGGGAGGCGGCTCCTTTCTTCCACCGGCGGGCGCGGGGCTATGTGCCGCGGCCCGTACCGCTGGATTTTGCGGACGCGCAGGCCCCTACGGTCTGCGGTACGGGCGCGCAGCTCAAGGCCACCTTCTGTCTGACGCGCGGCAATGCCGCCTTTGTGAGCCAGCATGTCGGGGATCTGGAAAATCTGCCCACGGCCCGTTTTTATGAGGAGGCGGCCGCGCATCTGGAATGTCTGCTGGAGGTGCGCCCGGCCCTGCTCGTCTGCGATCTGCACTCGGACTTCTTTTCCTCCCGCTGGGCGCGGGAAAGGGCCCGCGCCGAGGGCCTGCCGTTGCTGCGCCTGCAGCATCATGCCGCCCATGCCGCGGCGGTGCTGGCCGAATACGGCCATCTGGACGGCGCACTGGCCCTTTGTCTGGACGGCACGGGACTGGGGACGGACGGCAGCATCTGGGGCGGGGAGCTGCTCGTCATGGAATGGGGGGAACTGCGCTGGCGGCGCTGGGGGCAGCTTTCGCCCTTTGCCCTGCCCGGCGGGGAGGCGGCCATCCGGGAGCCGTGGCGGCTGGCGCTGGCCCTGCGGGAGATGCTGGGGCAGACGGAGCCGCCCGCCGGCTGGGCGGAAGCGGCGTGCCCGCCGCTCGCCGTCTGGTCAGACCCGCAGCTTGGCGCAGCCCGCGCGTCCGCCCGGCAGCAAGCCCCCTTCCTGCGGGAGGTACTGCGCCGGGGCGTCAATTGTCCGCAGACCAGCAGTTGCGGACGGCTTTTCGATGCCGTGGCCGCTGAACTGGGGATCTGTCTGGCCACCAGCTATGAAGGACAGGCCGCCATCCGGCTGGAGACCCTTGCCCGGCGGGCGGACATCCGGCCGCTTGCGCTGGAGGATGATGTGACGGAGGCGCTGTTGCGGCCGCCGCTGACCGAGGGCGCGACCTGGCAACTGGATACGACGGCCCTGTTCGCGGCGGTGCAGCGGGATGCCGGACGGTACGGAGCGGCTGCGGCGGCCCTGCGCTTCCATGAGCGTCTGGCGCTGGGGCTGGCCCGACTGGCCGCAAAGGCCGCCGGGGCGACGGGCTTCCGCACGGTGGCGCTCGCCGGGGGCTGCCTGCAAAATCTGCTGTTGGCGCGCCTGCTGGTGCAGGCTTTGCAAACATGGGAGCTGCATCCGCTGCTGCCGCGTGAACTGCCGCCCGGCGACGGCGGGCTCTCGCTGGGGCAGGCTGCCTGGGGCCTCCGCGCCCTTCAGACCGGCAAGTTGGATTAGCGCCCGATACCTGTATTCCTCGCCTGTTTGGGGGGGACCTGTTCCTCCCAAACAAACAGCGAAGAGTGTTGACAGGCCTTAGAAGGCTCAGAAGGCATACAGCGGGCGTGACGGCGCATACGACAAAGGCGGACAGGGGGGTTCCCTGTCCGCCTTTGCGTCTGTTCAGGAAAAAACGGCTGCGGTTAGCCGCGGTTTACCGTGATGGCCCGGCTTTGCGGTTTTTCCGGCGTCTTGCGGGGGATACGGATGGTCAGCACGCCGTCCTTGTGGGTGGCGTCGATGTGTTCCACATCGGCATCGTCCGGCAGGCTCATACTGCGGCTGAAGGAACCGTAGCAACGTTCCTGCACATGCTGGTTGGCATCCTTGCCGGTTTCCTCACGTTTCTTTTCACCGGAAATGCTGAGCATGCCGTTGTTGAGCTCCACCTTCACCTCTTCCGGGGCCACGCCGGGCAGCTCAAGGCTCAGAGTGTAGGTGGCGGGGTCGCTCTTCAGGTCGAGGCTCGGCAGGAAGTCCGGCATGGTGCTGAACATGTCGCGCAGACCGCCGAAGGGCGTGGGGAAGGCGCCGAAAAAGCCCTGGAAGAGGCGGTCGATATCGCTGTGCAGACGACTCAGCGGCTGATACGGATGGGCGGATTCTTCACGGGCGGGGGCGGTATATCCCTGACGGGGCTGGAAACGAACGAGATTCATATGTTGACCTCCTGTGGAAAACTTGTTGAAAAAGAGATAAGCCTCCTTGCTCCTGCGTCAAGAGTTGTGGAAAAGATTTTTTTGTCCCGTCGCATCGCCGTCTCGTGCCGTGCCTTTTTCCTGGCAAAAGTGCATTGGGGATGGGATGGGGGCTTGGGGGGGAAGGATGGCGGGAACGCCTTTTCTCGCTCCGCTGCGAAAAGGCTGGGCCCTCTCGCGCCGGCGGCGACCGAAAGGCGGCCCGGAGGGCCGTGACCGTTAGGCGACGCAGGAGCCTTACGGACATCGACAGCAGAGCGCGACCGAAAGGCGGCCGGAGGCCGTGCCTGTTAGGCCGTAAGGCCTTACAGGCATCGACAGCAGAGCGAGGGGTTCCCCTTCCCCCCAAACAGGCCGCGGTCGTGTTGTCAGGCCCGCGAGGGGCGGCAGGCAAAGAAAACGGCGGTCGCGCTCTCCTTTGGGGAAAGCGGGCCGCCGCCGTCGTCAAAGAGGCTGACGTGGGTCACTGGCCGTCCGCGGCGTTTTCGGCGGGGGCTTGTTCGCCCTTCTTCAGCTCCGATTCGAGATGCTTGCGCAGGCTGTCGCTGATGCCGGGAAGGCTGAGCCCGGCCCGCAGCTGGGCAAGGCCGCGCTCCTTGTCATTGAGATAGTAGATGTAGAGCACGCCGAGGCTGTAGCGCACCGAGGGGTCGTCCTTGAGGGCGATCACGGCTTCCAGCGACCGGGCGGCGTCGGCGTGGCGGTCGGTGCTGTGCTGGATGATGCCCAGCAGATGCAGGGGGCGCGGATCCTTGGCGTCCAGCTCGATGGCGCGCTGGGCGAAGTTTTCAGCAGCTTCCCAGTTCTCCATCTTGACCAGCGCATTGACGAGGGACAGCAGGGTGTCCATGTCCGTGGGGTTTTGCGAGACCTGCTCCATGAGCCGCCCCACGGCGGACATCTCTTCCTGGCTGTGCTGCGCCGGATTATGCGCCACCTGCTGTACGAGCTCCGGGTCCTGGATGCGCTGCCAGACGGCCGTTCCCAGCATGATCAGCAGCCCGGCCAGCAGGCTCAGCATGATCAGACGTTGCAAGAGAGGGGTGGCGTGCGTGTCAGTCGTCATGGCGCAGGCTCTCCAGCTGGGCAAGGCGGGCGGCAAGGCCGCGCTGCCGCTGTCCGAGGAAAAGGAGGTAGGCCCCCAGGCCGCACCATACGGCGGCATTGGCCGCCAACAGCCAGTAACTATGATCCATGTAGCACTCCGGCGGGAAGGTTCCCGCATGTTATGCGTGTTCGGGGAAGGCGGCAGGGCGTCGGCCCGCCGCCGGGCTTATGCGTCGTCCTCTTCGGCATGCCGGGCCAGCAGCAGCGCCCGCACGCGCGCCTCCATATCCAGCTGTCGTTTGCGCAGCCAGACGAGACCAGCCCAGAGCAGGGCGAAACTGAGCACACAGGCGATGGCCGTGACCTTCATCTCCGGTTCCATGCCGCCGCCCTTGGCGGCAAAGACCGCGGGGTGGATGGAGCGCCAGAGCCGTGCGGAGAGGAAGACGAGCGGCACGTCCAGAAAGGCCACGATGCCGACCACGGCGCAGATGACGCTTTTGCGGCGCGGCGGCAGGTCCAGCCCGCGCAGCAGCAGGTAGCCCGCATAGACGAACCACATGATGAGCGCGGTGGTCAGGCGCGGGTCCCAGGTCCACCAGACGCCCCACGAGCGCCGCGCCCAGATCATGCCCGTGGCCAGGGTGAGGGTGGTCAGCAGCACGCCTACTTCAGCGGCGGCCCGGCACAGGCGGTCAGCCGCATCGCTGGCGCGCAGCAGGACCGCCACGGAAGCGAGGAAGACCACGAAAAAGCTAATCAGCGCCCACCAGGCCAGAGGCAGATGGACGTAGAAGATCTTCTGCATGAGGCCGAGCTGGGCCTCCACGGGGGCGTAGACGTAAATGAGGCACTGGCAGGCGGCAAAGGCCAGCGCGCCGACGAGCGCAAGAGCCTGCGGCAGGGCGGAAAAAGAGGCGCGGGATGAGGTCATCATTCGTCTCCTGCGTACATGAAGCCGAAGAGCAGCAGCCCCGCGGCCAGAAAAACGGCGTCAAAGGCCCCGGCCAGTTGCAGCCAGGCGGCGGGGCCGTCGGGGCTGTCCAGCCCGAAGCAGAGCGCCCCTACCCGGATGCCCGCCAGCAGCAGCGGGATCAGCAGGGGGAAGAGGAGGATGCTCAGCAGGGATTCCCGCGAGCCTCCGCCCTGGGCCAGCGCCCCCAGCAGGGAGCCCAGCGCGCAGATGCCCAGATCCACCAGCAACAGCGCCAGCAGGCCCGGCAGCAGCGGGCCGGACAACTCCTGCCCCAGAAAGACCACGGCAGCGGGCAGGAAGATGGCCTGCGCCAGCAGGAGGAGCAGCAGCCCGGCAAGCCCCTTGCCCAGCCAGATGCCCTGTACGGGGGCCGGGCTCAGCAACAGCCCCAGCCGGGCGGCGTTGACTTCTTCCAGCGCGTACAGGCCGTTGAAGATGAGCACCTGACAGAAGAGCGCGCTCAGCCAGAAGACCGCCGCCGCCCCTTGCGGGCTCATGCGTTCGCCCACGCCCTGCGAAAGGCTGAAGACGAAGAGCAGCAGCAGGCCCAGCAGGAGCCCTTGCACCAGTCCGCTGCCGCGTCCCAGCGTCAGCAGCAGGTCCTTGCGCGCCACGCGCAGCGCCAGCTTCAGCATGCGGCCTCCGTTGCGGCGGGCGCGCAGGCGGCAGGCCCGGAGCTTTCTTCCGCCAGACGTCCCTTGTGCAGGCGCAGGATGCGGTCGGCCAGGGGGGCGTCCCCCTGCAGGTCATGGCTCACGATGATGACGGCCGCGCCCCGCCGGCGCGCGTTGCGTATCTCCTGTCGCAGCAGGGCCAGCGAGGCGGCGTCCAGGCCGGTGCCGGGTTCGTCCAGCAGCAGCAGGTCCGCCTGCAGCATGAGCACCCGCGCCAGATTGAGACGTTGGGCCATGCCGCGCGAGAAGACCCCGGCCCGCTCGTGGGCATGGGCGGCCAGCCCCACATGTTCCAGCAGGCCGAGCAGCTCCTGCCGGGAGCGTCGCAGCTCATGCACGCCGTTCCAGAACGCGAGGTTCTCCAGCGCGCTCAGTCCCGGATACAGGAAGGTGGCATGCCCCAGATAGGCGGTCATCGGGGCCGGGTCCGCAAGGCGCACCGTCCCGGACGTGGCCCGCGCAAGACCGGCCACGATGCGGAGCAGGGTGCTCTTGCCCGCGCCGTTGTTGCCGGCCAGCAGGCTGACGCTGCCGGCGGCAAAGGAGGCGTTCACGTCCCTGAGGACGACCCTGTCCCCGTAGACTTTGGCAAGGTGCTCCAGATGCAGCATGGCGATGCCCTGTGGCTACAGCCCGCCTCAGCGCCTGTGGCCGGACTCGCCGGCCGCGGCGTTTTGACGGCGCCCCGGCTGACGGCGGCGCAGCATGAGCAGCGGGAAGAGGCAGAGCAGCGTGCCGCCGATCCAGATCCAGTTGACCAGCGGTTCCAGGCTTATCTTGATGTAAGCCTTGCCGTCCTGATCCAGCCCCAGCAGCGAGGCGTAGACTTCATTGCCCAGACCGGGGATGACGTCCACTTCCGTGAACTGCATGTTGCCGAACTTGTCGTAGATGCGCCGCTGCGGCCCCAGTTCGCCGATCAACGAGCCCTCACGACTGACCTCGAGCTGGGCTTCCAGGTAATGGTAGCCGGGCTGCGTGCCCTCAAAGAGGTTCTTGAGGGTGACGGTCACGTTGCCGATGGTCAGGCTGTCGCCGGGGGCAAAGGCGTGATCCGTCTCCTGTTTGTAGGGGCCGGAAAAGGCGATGCCCAGCGCCATGAGGGCCAGGCCGAGGTGCAGGCCCAGACCGCCCGCCCAGCGGGGAAGCTGCCGCACCGGGGTGGAGATCACGCGCAGCAGCAGGGCGACCAAAAAGCCCGCCACGCCCGCGGTGGTCAACAGGGCGACCGGATTTCGATAGCCCAGCAGCCAGAGGACGGCGACGCAGGCCGCTGCGCCGAGCAGACCGATGCAGCGGGAGCGGCTGTTCAGGGTCAGCCAGGGGCAGTACGCCAGGAGCACCAGCATCACGGCGCAGAGCGGCAGGATCACGCGGTTGTAGAAGGAGGCTTCCAATCCCATGCTGGCGGAGAGGAACAGGGCGCTCGTCACCGGCCACATGGTGGCGTTGAGGATGATGAACGCCATGACCAGCAGCAGCAGGGCCACGACCAGCAGGGTGCCCTCGGCGGGGATGAGGCTGCTGCTGGTACGGGGAGCATCCGTTTTGTCCGCGCCGGAGGTGGTCCCGGCGCTCCGTCCCGCCGGGGACAGGATGGTCACGCCGATGATGACCACGAGTCCCGCCGTGACGAAGATGCCCAGCGGGAAGCCGACGCTGCCGCTGCCGAAGGCGTGGACGGATTCGATGATGCCGCCGCGCACGAGGAAGGTGGCGAAAAAGGTCGTCAGGGTGGTCAGGCCCATGAGCAGCACGTTGAAGCGGGTCAGGAGGCCGCGCCGCTTCTCGACGATGGCCGTGTGCAGGGCGGCCGTGCCCACCAGCCAGGGGATGAGCGAAGCATTCTCCACCGGGTCCCAGGCCCAGTAGCCGCCCCAGCCCAGTTCCATATAGGCCCACCACATGCCGAGCACGATGCCCGCCGTCAGGAAGGACCAGGCCAGCAGGGTGATGGTACGGGTCAGGTCGAACCAGCGTGTTTCGTCCGGCTGGCGGGAAAGCGCCTGCGCCAGCGCCAGACAGGTGGGGACGGCAAAGCCGCCGTATCCCAGGAAGAGCAGCGGCGGATGGAAGATCATGCCCGGATTCTGCAGCAGGGGATTGAGCCCGTTGCCGTCGGCGGGCGCGGGGTCAAGCATGATGAAGGGATTGTTCCAGACGCAGAGCAGCAGGGCGAAAAAGGCCATGATGACCAGGAAGAACACCCAGAACCAGAGGCGCGTCGTGTCCTTCAGGCGGCGATAACCGCCGGTGCAGGCGAAGATGGAGCCCATGATCCCCACGGCCAGCGCCCAGAAGAGCATGGAACCGGGCTGTCCGGCCCAGAAGGCCGTCAGGCGGTAGAAGAGGGGGAGCACATTGTCCGTGTAGTCGGCCACATACTTCAGGGAATAATCCTGCCAGTACAGGCCGTGCAGCAGGCAGGCCGAGGCCACGAGCAGACAGAGGGACACGCCCCAGTGGGCTTTTTCCACAAGGGGCAGGGTGGGGCTTTCCTGCGGCCGCCAGAGCTGGAGCAGCGCAAGGATGCCGCCGCCGGCAGCCAGCAGCAGGGTCAGGAGCAGGAGGGCGAAGGCGAAAAAGTACATGTGGATCCTTTGGAAGTCAGTGGAACGGACAGCCGCCGCGCCGCCTCCGGCAGGGAGGGCAGGCCCCGGCAGGCACAGGCCGGCATGAGCATTTCCCGTTTGGAACGCTTGGCGGTCCAAGCGTCACGGCCTGTCGTTTCACGGAAAAAGCGCGGTTTTCCGCTTGGCTTTGGCCGGGCGGCGGCCGGGACGCGGCGCGCCGCGCAGACGGGGAGCGCCCCTGTCTCCGCACCGGCACGCGTGCGGCAAAGCGGCAGGGGGAAAGCCGTCCGGGACGGGGCGGGAGCGCTGCCGCCTAGGTCTTGCGGTTTTCCTTCTGGTACTTGGAGGGACACTGGGTCATGAGGATCTTGGCCGAAAAGCTCTTGTCGGCATTCATCCGGCCTTCCACGATGACTTCGGCCCCGGCCTTGAAGTTGTCGGGCACGATGCCGCGGAAGCTCACAGGCATGGTCTGCCGGGGATCGTCCTTGTCCTGCAGGAGGAAGGAGACGCCCGGGCCGTCCTGCGGCGATTTGATGCCCTCGGGCGCGACCGTGCCGAAAAGCCGCGCCGCGCGCAGGTTTTCGACCGTGGCGGCCTTGGCCTCGGAGACGTTGAGGAAGTAGATGCTGTTCTCGGAAAAACCCGAATACAGGAGCCAGCCCAGGCCGCCCAGGAAGAGCAGGCCGGCCAGCGCATAGATGACGATGGGATTCTTGCGGGCCATGTATACCTCACAGGAGAAGGAAAAAGCGTGCATTACATAGCATGCCGCTGTCCATTTGGCAAGTAGGAATTGCTCTCGTTAGGCCTGCCAATCCTTATGAATCCTTGTGATTGCACGCACAGCCACTCGCCTCTTCGGGCTGGCCGTCCGTGGCGTCCGCCACCGTGGCCGATGCTTCCGGGGCTGGGGTGGGGCCGTTCTCCGGGGAGCGTCCGGCCAGGCTGGCGCGGCGCTTGCGGGCCATTTCACGCAGATCGTCCACGTTGTCGCTCTCGTCGATGATCTCGCTGCCGAGGATCTCTTCCATCACGTCTTCCAGACTCACGACCCCGGCAAGGCCGCCGTATTCATCCAGCACGGCGAAAAGATGGACATGAGCGGCGAGCAGTTCGCGCAGCAGCACGTCGAGGGTCTGATTCTCCAGGATGAAGTGCAGGGGCTGCATGATGGAGGACAGCGGCTGCGCGCCCTTGCCGTTGCGCATGGCCAGCCCCAGCAGGCGGCGTTCCACGAGGCCCACCAAGTCCTCGTTGTTCTCGCCCCAGACGGGGATGCGGCTGATGTGCCAGGTCTGGGGATTGTTGTAGGCCTCTTCCACCGTGCAGTCGTCCGGCAGGGAAAAGACCACGGTGCGCGGGGTCATGATCTCATGGACGCGCTTCTGGTCCAGCGCCAGCACGTTGCGGATGAATTTCTCTTCGTAGGGCTGGATCTGCCCGGCCTCCCGGGAGAGGCTGGTCACGGCCCGGATGTCGTCCTCGGAGATCTCGGGGCCCTTGGCGGCGGGCGTCAGCAGGCGGGTCAGCAGGGTGGTCAGCCAGAGCAGGGGGGTCAGCAGCTTGATGGCCAGGGCCAGCGGCCTTGCCAGCACCTCCATGATGGGCGAGGCGTAGGCCACGCCCAGCGTCTTGGGCACGATCTCGCCGAAGGCGAGGATGAGCACCGTGAACAGGGCGGCAAAGAGCGCCAGCCAGGTGTCGCCGAACACGGCGGTGAAGGCCGAGCCGGCCACGGCCGCCCCGGCGGTGTTGGCGATGGTGTTGCAGGTAAGGATGACGGCGATGGGCTTGTCCACCTCGCTGCGCATGGTGAACAGCAGTTCGCCCACCGGGCGACCGGCGCGGCGGGCTTTCTCGATGGCCGACCAGGGCACGGCATAGAGCGCCGCCTCGGTCAGCGAGCAAAGAAAGGAGACGAGTACGGCAAAGACCACGGAAGCGATGAAGGTGACCATGAGGCATCCTTGTCGGTTAGTGCGTTTTGCCTCAAAAAAGGCATAACGCGAGGCGGCGGCCGGGCTGCGGACAGCCTTTCCGGGCGGCTTGCGCCGGACGGCGCTTCAATAGTACCCTGCACGAGCCGGCTTGGCAAATGCCGGGCCTCAGAGCATTTTGCCTTTGAAAAAGGGAAAATGTGAAGTGGCGGCACAGCGCCTCCCGGCCGAAACCCAGCGGCAAAACCGCGCTTTTTCCGCGAAACGTCAGCCGTATGGTTGGGAACGCGAAGCGTTTCAAACGAAAAATGCTCTAGGTGGGGGGGACGTATGGACGAACTGGAACAGCGCCTGCGTGACGCGGCGCAGGAAGATATGGCGTGGCTCGTGCGCGTGCGCCGCGATCTGCACCGCCATCCCGAACCTGCCTGGGCGGAGTACCGGACAGCGGCGCTGGCGGCGCAGACGCTGGAAGAATGCGGCTTTGCCCTGCGTGTGGGAGAAGAGGCCCTGCTGCCCCAGGCCCGGCCGCGGCGGCTGGCCCCCGAGGCCGTGCGCAGCGAGCGGGACAGAGCGGCGGCCCAGGGCACGGCGGCCCGCTGGCTGGAACGCATGCCCGACGGGCTGACCGGCCTGTGGGGGGATCTGCGGCTGGGCGCGCCCAGCGAGGCGGACGGCGGAGAGGATGACGGGCCGCTGATCGCCTTTCGCTTCGACATGGACGCCAATGCCGGCATCCGCGAATGCCGGGAGGCGGATCATGCGCCCGCGGCGGAGGGCTTCGCCTCCTGCCGGGATGACGCCATGCACGCCTGCGGGCACGACGGGCATGTGACCATCGGGCTGGGGCTCGCGCGTCTGCTGGCGGCCCTGCGGCCCGAACTGGAAGCGCGCTGCCGGGGGCGGATCCGGCTCATCTTCCAGCCGGCCGAAGAAGAGGGCGAAGGCGCGCCCGGCATGGTGGCCGCCGGTGCGGTGGACGGCGTTTCCCGTCTGTTCGGCATCCATCTGAGCATGCAGGCCGGGGACAGCGGCACGCTGGTCTGCGGCACCACGCATTTCCTGGCCACCACCAACTTTGAGGTCTTCTTTGACGGACGCGCCGCCCATGCCGGTCTTGCGCCGCAGGAGGGGCGTAATGCCCTGCTTGCCGCCTGCACGGCCTGCACGGCCATGCTGGGCATCGCCCGGCACGGGGAGGGCGCTTCCCGCATCAACGTGGGAGAGATGCGCGGCGGCGAAGCCCCCAACGCCATCCCCGCCCATGCCTGGTTCCGGGGGGAGACACGCGGGGAGAACAGCGACATCAATGGCTTCATGATGGCGGAGGTCCGCCGCATGGTGCAGGGAGCGGCGCGCATGCACGGCTGCACCGCTCGTCTCTTCTGCCAGAGCTATTGCCCCGGGGCGTCCTCCCATCCCGAACTGACGGCCCTGGTGGGGCGCGTGGCCGAGGAGATGGGCGGCTTCACGCAGATCCTGCCGCAGGCGGAGTTCCGGGCATCGGAAGATTTTTGCTGGTTCATGAACAAGGTGGAGGAAGACGGCGGACAGGCCGTGTATCTCCAGCTTGGCGCGGACAGGCCGTCGGGGCATCATACGCCGCGTTTCACCTTTGACGAGAGCGTCCTGCCGCGCGGCGTCGAACTGCTGGCCCGGCTGGCGCTGGCCTCGCTGGCCCGCCGCGACGGCTGAGCCCCGCCATGCCGTCCTCGTCGTGCGCATCTTCCCCGGCGGCGGCCTGTCCGCCGCAGGCCCTGCGGCTTGCGCGCATCATGGCGGCCATCACGGCCTTTTGCCTCATCGGGGACACCATGCTCTACATTGCCCTGCCGCTCTGCTGGCAGGCGTGCGGGCTGGATGCGCTTTGGCAGGTGGGGGTGCTGCTGGCCGTCAACCGGCTGGTCCGCCTGCCGCTCAATCCGCTGGTGCGGCGGCTGTACGCCCGCATCAGCCGCCGGACGGGCATGCTGCTGGCCGTCCTGCTGGCCGCGGGCACCACGCTGCTCTACGGGCTGGCGCAATCCTTCGCCGTCTGGCTGCTGCTGCGCTGCCTCTGGGGGCTGGCCTGGACGCTGCTGCGGCTGGGGGCGCTCTTCACCCTGGCTGAAGCGTCCAGCAAGGCGAACCGCGGCTACCTCATGGGCAGCTACAACGGCCTCGTCCGGCTGGGCAGTCTGGCGGGCATGCTGGGCGGCGGCCTGCTGGCGGATCTGTTCGGTTTTTCCGCCGTGGCGCTGCTGTTCGGCCTGCTGACCCTGCTGGGCCTGCTGCCGGGCCTGTTCTATCTGCCCGCGGACAGCCGCCCCTCGGCCGCGCAGGGGCGCGTGGCCGGCACCTTGCTGGTGCGCCGCCATCTGCGTTTGCCCGCCATGCGGCGCATCTTCGCCACGGGCTTTCTGGTCACGCTGGTCTTTCAGGGCATCTATGCCGCCAGCCTGAGCCGCATGGTCGCTCTGCATGTGGGGGATCTGCCGCTCACCGGGAGCCTCGTCATGGGCTGCGCCACGCTGGCGGGGCTGTTGCAGGCCCTGCGCTGGGGCTGGGAGCCCTGGCTCGCGCCCTGGTTCGGCCGCCTTTCCGACGGGCCGCGCGGCCGTGCGCCGGTGCTGCGCGTCTGCCTGCTCCTTGCCGCTTCCTCGCTGGCGCTGGTGGCCCTGCCCCTGCCCGTCCCGTACTGGCTGGCCCTGCTGCTGCTTTCGCAGGCCTGCGCCACCGGTCTTTCCACACTGGCGGACGCCGCTGCCTCGGACACGGCCGTACAGCACGGACATCCCACACTGACCCTTTCTTCCTATACCTTTATTGCGGATTGCGGTTCGGCCGTCGGGCCGGTGCTTGCCTATGCCCTGCAGGACTGGCTGGGCATGGACGCGGCCTATGTGGCCGCGGCGGGGATGCTGCTCCTCCTGCTGTTCTGCTGGCGGCCGGGAGTGGTCTCCGGGCGCGGCGCACGGGAATGATATCCGAAAGGGCATGCCCGTTCGTCGTACCTGGGGCGTCTGCATGGGGAAAATTTTTCAGACAATTTTCTTGACAGAGCTCTCGAAAATGTCTATACCTTGCAAAGCGAAACGGTAATGGCGTTTCATTGTTGTCGCGGGGTGGAGCAGCTCGGTAGCTCGTCGGGCTCATAACCCGAAGGTCGTAGGTTCAAATCCTGCCCCCGCAACCAAGAAAATCAGGCACTTACAGTTTTCTAACCGTAAGTGCCTTTTCATTTTTCTAACCTATTTCTAACCAGAAGGGGAAGATAAGTGCTGACGCTTGCGGTGCGTCCAATGGAAACATACCGGAGGGGTATTCCGGGCTGTGCTCTTCTCGCTGAGACAGTAACTCACTTGAGGGCGCGTCTTACCCCATTCCTAACCATTTCCTAACAATTATCTGAGTTCAACAAGAATAGAAGTGGGTTGTCCTAGGGTCAGGACTCATTAAAGGTAAAAAATGACAATGGCAGCAATATGGATTGCCGAAAGGAATGTATGGGCACAGCGATCATAGCGCATGGCTATGCGGCGCCAGTCTTTCAATCGAGCAAACATATT
>DWYJ01000037.1 GCA_019118745.1 Candidatus Desulfovibrio gallistercoris
GGGCCCTTCCCCCCACCCCCCCCATCCCCCCAAAAACTTTACTCGTCCAAACTTCAGCCGTCGTGACCTGTAGGGCGACGCTTGCCCACAAGCCAGCCAAAACCTGAACAACAAGACAGACCGGGCGACTATTGCCGTCCAGCCTCCTGTTTGTCATCCCGCCGGGGGACATGGCAGCCACGCGGCGTCTTGCCGGGCCGTGACGGAGCGGAAGGAAGCCGATAAAAGTTTTGGGAAGGGGGAGAGGGAGAACCGTTTTTCAAAACGGTTTCCCTCTCCCCCTCGCTCAAAAAAAAACAAAAAAATCAGCGCTGGAACAGGGCCATGTATTCCTGATTGCCCTTGGGGCCGCGGATGGCGGCGGGGAGGACGCCGAGGCAGGCAAGGCCGAGGGTATCGCGGCAGAAGGTGAGGATCTTGTCCACGGCGCGCCGGCGGGCGGCTTCGTCGCGCACGACGCCTTTGACGGTCTCGCCGGGGCCGAGTTCGAACTGGGGTTTGATGAGTATGGCCATGCGTCCGCCGGGGCGCAGCCACTGCATGCAGGGGGGCAGGACGAGGGTCAGGGAGATGAAGGACACGTCGCCGACCACGAGATCGACGGGTTCAGGGATAAGTTCCGGCGGTGCGGAACGCAGATTGACGCCTTCGAGGTTGACGACGCGGGCATCGGCGCGCAGTTTTTCGTGCAGCTGGTTTTTGCCCACGTCCACGGCGTAGACGCGGGCGGCGCCGTGCTGCAGGAGGCAGTCGGTGAAGCCGCCGGTGCTGGCCCCGGCGTCCAGACAGACGAGGCCGGAGACGTCGAGCTGGAAGTTTTCCAGGATGGTCAGCAGCTTGTAGGCGCCGCGGCTGACGTAGCGTTCCTTTTCCAGCAGGACGAAGACCGTATCTTCGGGATAGGGATGCCCCGGCTTGTCCACCTTGAGCGGCGGCGCGCCGGGCGGCAGGCCTTCGGGGGAGAGGGCGACCTTGCCGGCCATGATGAGGCGGCGGGCCTGTTCACGGCTTTCGGCAAGCCCCTGTTGATGCACGAGGGCATCCGCGCGTTGACGGGCTATCTTGGCACACATGCGCGGCAGTGTAGCCGCTTGGACAGCCGGACGCAATGGCGCTTGCGCGGCTTTTTTTCGGGGACCGGCCCGCAAGGCTTGCCAAAGCCATAAAAGAAGGCTATAGATTTTGGCCCTGCCACGCACAAGCCGTGACGCGGTACGAATTTTCAACGGCTCGCGCCGTTGCCATACACGAGGTTGATCATGAAGAAAGACATCCATCCCACGGTGTACAAGGCCACCATCACCTGCGCCTGCGGCAATACCGAAGAAGTGCTCTCCACCAAGGGCGAGCAGGTGCATGTGGAAGTCTGCTCCGCTTGCCATCCCTTCTTCACCGGCAAGCAGCGCTTCCTCGACACGGCGGGCCGCATCGACCGCTTCCGCAAGAAGTACGCCAAGTTCGAACAGAAGTAGACAGCGCCGCATCACGCGGCACGCCTGTCCCCGCCGTTCCGGCGCGAAAATCTCCTCTGGCAAGGCCGTTGACGGAAAGTTCTGTCATGGCCTTGCTGGAGCTGTATTTTTTTCTTTTCTCTTCCGCCATGACTGTCACTCCGCGAGCGTCGTGTGCGGCCAGAGGAGGGAAACGGAATGGCGGCAGTCTTCTTGCCGTGTCCGCTGTCGCGGAAAGGCCCAATGATGAGCAAGCCAGCCTCTCAGATCCTGCGTTCCCTGCGTCGATCACCGGCGTTGCTGTTGCGTTCCGCCTGCCCCATCGTCGGCGGTCAGGCCGTCATGGAAGGCATCATGATGCGTCACGGTGAGGGCTATGCCCTGGCGGCCCGGCATCCGTCGGGGGATATCGTGGTGGAGCGTTTCCCCTGGTTTTCCCTGACGCGTCATCCGCTGCTCAAGAAGCCGTTCTTGCGCGGCTTTCCCGTGTTGCTGGAGACGCTGGTCAACGGCATCAAGGCGCTCAACCGTTCAGCCATCGTGCAGGGAGACGAGGACGAGACCCCGATCTCGGGGCCGCAGCTCATGCTGACCATGCTGCTTGCGCTGTTCATGGCGGTGCTGCTCTTTGTGGTGGCGCCGCACGGTCTGTCCCTGCTCATGCAGGCGCTGGGCGTGGGCGGCGGCGTGGAAGGGCTGACGTTCCACCTTTGGGACGGCTTTTACAAGTGCTGCATCTTCATGGGCTATATCTGGCTCATCTCCTTTGTGCCGGACATACGCCGGGTGTTCCAGTATCATGGGGCCGAGCACAAGACCATCCATGCTTTTGAGAACGGCGGCATCGTGGACGTCATGGCCGCTGCCGGCATGAGCCGTCTGCACCCGCGTTGCGGCACCACGTTCCTGCTCTTTGTCATCTGCATTTCCATCATCCTGCACGCTGTGCTCGTCCCTGCTCTGCTGCACATTTATACGCCGCAGAATGTCCTGGCCAAGCATGCGCTGACCATTGCCTTCAAGTTGCTGCTGGTCATCCCCATCAGTGCGCTGGCCTATGAGCTCATCCGCTATGCGGCCCGGCTTTCCGGGGGCCCCTGGGCAAGCGTGCTGCGCACGCCGGGACTCATTTTGCAGCGCCTGACCACGGCCGAGCCGGACAAGGCGCAGATCGAGGTGGCGCTGGCCGCCCTGCGCGAGGCCCTCGGCGAGGAGACCGCCGGACGGGAGATCCGCACGGCGGACTATATTGTACGATCCGTTGAGCGCCCCTAGCGGCGTCCTGTCCTTATCGGAGGAAGCATGTTCGGCAAACTGGAAGCCCTGGAAAACAAATATGTCGAGCTGGAAAAGCAGCTCGCCGATCCTGACGTCTACAACGATCAGGAGATATACCGCAAAACCGCCAAGGCCCATGCCGACCTGCGTGATGTGGTGGAGCTCTTCCGGCGGCACCGCCGCCTCGTGCAGGAGATAGCCGACAACAAGGCCCTCCTCCACGACAGCGATCCCGATATCAAGGCGATGGCCCAGGAGGAGATCGCCGCGGCCGAGGAGGAGCTGCCCAAGCTGGAGCAGCAGCTCAAGGTCCTGCTGCTGCCCAAGGATCCGCTGGATGAAAAGAATACCATCCTTGAGATCCGGGCCGGGACCGGCGGCGAAGAGGCTTCGCTCTTTGCGGCCGATCTTTTCCGCATGTATACGCGCTATGCGGAAGTCAAAGGCTGGAAAGTGGAAGTGATGAGCGAATCCCCTTCCGATTCCGGCGGCTACAAGGAAATCATCTGCCTCATCTCCGGCGACCGCGTCTACAGCCATCTCAAGTTCGAAGCCGGTACGCACCGCGTGCAGCGCGTGCCCGCCACGGAGACCCAGGGCCGCATCCATACGTCCGCCGCTACGGTGGCCGTCATGCCCGAAGCTGAGGAAGTGGACGTGGAGATCCGTCCCGAAGACCTGCGCATCGACATCTACCGGGCCTCCGGCGCGGGCGGCCAGCACGTCAACAAGACCGAGTCCGCGGTGCGCATCACCCATATCCCCACGGGCACGGTGGTCACCTGCCAGGACGAACGTTCCCAGCACAAGAACAAGGCCCGCGCCATGAAGGTGCTTGCCTCGCGCATCCTGGCCGCCGAACGGGAACGCCAGTCCAACGAGCAGTCGGCCGACCGCAAGGCGCAGGTGGGCTCCGGCGACCGTTCCGAGCGCATCCGTACCTACAACTTCCCGCAGGGACGTTGTACGGATCACCGTATCAACCTGACCCTGTATTCCCTTGACCGCATCATGGAAGGCGAGCTGGACCCGCTGTTCGAAGCGCTCGCCACGGCCGCGCAGGCGGAAGCCCTCAAGGCCCATGCCGAAGCCTGATAGCGCCGCTCCTTCTCTGGAAGCAAAAAAGCCGTCCACACGTGGACGGCTTTTTTATGGCGGAGCTCTCCGCAAGGCCGGCCGCTAGAGCGAGACCAGCGTCATGGTCAGCGGGATGGTGAGGATGGACAGGACGGTCGTCATGGTCACCATCAACGCTCCGTACTGCGGGTCCGTATCGTAGTAGGCGCTCATGAGCGCGGTCTGCAGGATGCTGGGCAAACCGGCCTGGATGATAAACACCTTGCGCATGAGGTCCGGCACGTCAGGCAGGAAATACAGCATGACGGCCAGCAGCAGCGGCGCCAGCACAAGCTTGCCCATCACGCCGAGGACAAGATCCTTGTCGATGTGCAGATGGCGCAGATCCATCTGGTAGAGCGTCGTGCCGATAAAGATCAACGCAAGGGGCGTGGTCATATTGCCGAGATACTGGGCAAAGGATTCCACGAAACTAGGCAGGCGGATGGAAAACAACACGAGCGCCGCCCCGCACAGCATGCCGATCATGGGCGGGGAAAAGATATGACGCGCATTGGTGAGCAGACTGGCCTTGGCACGGAGCTCTTCCTTGTCATGGCTGATGGAGTAGTTCCCCACCGTCCAGAAAAAGACCGTGTTGGCAAAAAAATACAGCAGCACGAACGGCAGCGCTTCATCCCCGAACAGGGCCAGATTCACCGGCAGGCCGATGTACATGGTGTTGGAAGCCGACATGCCGGTACAGAACAGCCCCCGCCGGGCCTCCTTGACGCGGAACAGACGCGCCAGCAGGTACGCCAGGGCAAAAGTCAGCAGCATGGACACGAACGGGATCAGCGAGCCATAGATCATGTGCAGCAGCTGATCCCGCTGAAAGGAATGGCTGACCGTATAAAACAGATAGGGAGGCAGGGCCACGCAGGTTATGAGGCGCGGCATGGTGATGATGGCATGTGCGTCAAACCAGCCCTTGGCCGCCAGCACATAGCCCACCAGACTGATGAGCAGCAAACCCAAAACGCCTTGAAGCGCCAGCCAGAAAACCATATGTCCCCCTCCCGCCGCCGCACACAAAAAACACATGCGTCGGAATCGTCGAGCCCACATCAAACGGTCAACATAAAACGTCGGAAAACCTGTCTCCGTACTATGCGGGAACACCCATCCGCTGTCAAAGAAGAAAGCGGCTTCGGGACAAATTCCCTTCAGGGTAAAAACCTGTCGAGGCATCACAGTTTTCTCAACAAGAAACAAAAAAATCACCGCCCTGAGCTGATCAGACTAAATCGCTCCGCCCAACCAGCCGTTGCAAGCCTGCCTTGGCAAATAAAAAACAAGCACAGGCACCGTGTGCGAAATCAAATAACTTCCCTCTCCCAGCGGTTAGAGGCCGCTGCCCCAACGTAAAGAAGAAAAAGGCCTAACGACACGTACAAACAAGCTCTCGCATACCGAGGTCCAATGCCGCGCGGAAAAAACAAGAAGGGACAAACACCTTCCTTA
This sequence comes from Candidatus Desulfovibrio gallistercoris, assembly GCA_019118745.1. Lineage (GTDB taxonomy): Bacteria > Desulfobacterota > Desulfovibrionia > Desulfovibrionales > Desulfovibrionaceae > Desulfovibrio > Desulfovibrio gallistercoris. The sequence goes on from DWYJ01000037.1 coordinate 5,310, forward strand.
CCTGGCAGACAACAATTGGGGCCGCCATTCGGTCGCCCGCCGGTAGGCGACCATGCCCTGATGCCGGGCAGCAGCCGCGTGCCAACAAAAAAAGGCATATCCCACCGAAAACGTCCGCACTCAGAAGCTAGGCAACCACCTCTATCGAAGGAAAAAGCAGCTCAAAAATGTGATGACCTTCCATTTTCATTTTTTTGCCACTGATAGCTGCAGCCAAACACGCCCCCTGCGACTCTCCGGCACAGTGCACGGAATCATCTAAGGAAAGCCGTTTTTACCCAGCTTCCAGACATAGCGACTCTCCTCATATGGCCCAAGCGCTTCATCCTGTTTTGCAGGCGTAAGCGCGGCATGGCGCGGAGGAGATCGCCGCCCCGAAGGGGCGGAAGCTCCGACGCCGCCCGGACGCTCGTCACGCGCAATGCGCGGGACAGCGGGAGGGCGATGCCCTATGCCGCGCGGCAGGGAGGAGGTAGAGGAACTACCTGAGCAGATTGACAGGCCGTCACGGATGGCTGCCCCAACGCGGGGTTGGGGGTCGTAGGGGGTAAGGGGCTGCGCAAGCCCCTTATCCCCTGCCGCCCGCCGCGCAGGCGACCACGCCCGGATGCCGGGCTGAAGCCGCCAGCCAGCGAAAAAAAGAGCAATACGAGAAAGCTGTCCTCGAAACATGCGGTATAAGCGACTCAACCGCTTTACAGAGGTAAATACGGCAGAACGGACGCCCTCTGCCGCGCGGCAGAGAGGCGGAAAGGGGACTCCCTGAGCAGCTTGACCGACCATCACGGGTGGCTGCCCCGACGCGGGGTTGGGGGGTCGTAGGGGTAAGGGGCTGCGTAAGCCCCTTACCCCCTGCCGCATCTCTGCTGTCGATGCCCGTAAGGCTCCTTCGTCGCCTAACGGTCACGGCCCTTTCGGGCCGCCATTCGGTCGCCCGCCGCGCAGGCGACCATGCCCGGATGCCGGGCAGCAGCCGCGAGCCAAAGAAAAATAATGAAAAATCAGATATTCTTACCGCTCTTGCGGCGCAGCCAGTCCACATAGGCGGGGAAATGCCGCTTGAGCAACGTGAGCGCGTTGTTCTCAGCCAGCAGATAACGCCGCCGCGTCACCTTGCCCGTGCCGACCCAGTGCTTGAGGTAATCCGCCACCGGGAAATGACGGGCGTGGAAGCCGTGGGCATACATGGCGCGGAACCATTCCACGCCGATATCCAGACAGATGGGGCCGCATTGCCGATACGCGCCGGGCGGCAGGGCCGCACCGAAAGGAAGGGTCAGTGGGCGGGTGCGCTCAAGGTCGAGCAGACAGGCCCATTCGTTGATGCGGCATTCCGGCAACGGCCAGGGCTGACGGTCAAAAATGCCGGTAAAGCCTTCAGGATAGGGACGGACAAACACGCCCCGCTCCACGGCGCGGGCATAGAGGGCGCACAGTTGCGCGTAATCCGGGCGAAAATCCTCCTGCCTGCCCGGCCCGCACGGCGGCAGCCCGAACAGCTCCTGCATGAGCTCGGCGCGGGAGGCCGGACAATTCCAGCATTGGCCCAGATGCCCAATGGCAAAGGCGTCGCCACGCGCCGCCAGCATGGCCCCCAGGATATCCTTTTGCACAAAGACGTCATTGTGCATGAGGAAAAGCAGACGCGCCTTGCTGTGCTCAAAGGCATACTGATAGCGGATGCCGTAGCGATAGGCGGGATCATGCAGACGCTGCATGTCGGCGGCGTTGAGATCGAGCCAGTACTCCGGCTGGAAGACGCAGCAGCGTTCCGCCCCCAGCTGCTCGGTCAGCCAGGCGGCAATGAGGTAGGGGCTGACCACGTCATGCTCCGAACCGTAGGGCTCGAACTGCAAATAGATGGAGCCCACATGCGGCCCGCTGGCCCGCAGCAGGGACAGCAGGGACAAGGCGGTCTGATAGGGCTTGGCAAAAATGTTGACGGCCACATCCACAGGGGCGGCGCTGTCGGCTGGCGGCATGGCATCCTCTCTTTTTTTCTGCTTGTAGCGGCTTGCGGCGGACGGCACAAGTCCGCAGGGCATCCGCCGCCTGCCCTGCCGCGCTTGTCGCCCCCTAACGCGCCTTGCCGCCCACTGACGCGCCTTGACGCGCCTTGCCGCCGGGCGCTATATTCTGCCGTCATTTTTGGGACGCATAAGGAGGGGCCATGATCTCGCCGCAAACCATCTTCGTCAATTCCAATGGCCTGCATGAAGGCACCGTCGTGGTGGACAACGACTATTTTGATCTTTCGGGCATGATCCACGGGGACGTGTACCTGAAAAACGATTCCACCTTCATCGTGCGCGGCATGGTGGTCGGCAACGTGCATGTGGACGCCACCTCCCGCATGTTCGTGGCCGGGACCGTCAAGGGGACCATCTACAACAAGGGCGATGTGGAGATAGCCGGCGTACTCGACGGCGAGATGATGAACATCGTCTCCTCTGTCGCGCCGTCCCAGCCGAACGAGGGCTAGTCCCTCGCCGACAACGACCGGTAGAAGCAAAAAGCGTCCGCTCACGCGGACGCTTTTTGCTTTTTCAAGGGGAAGGCGCGCTAACTCTTGATCTCGCCCACCAGCTTTTCCAGTGCGGTGGACTGGCTGGCCAGCTCGTTCACCGCGCGGGCCGCCTCCTGCATGGCCTGGGCCGTGCTGCCCGCGATATTGTTCACTTCCGCGATGGAGCGGTTGATCTCCTCGCTTGTGGACGACTGCTCTTCGGCGGCGGTGGCGATGGTGCGCACCTGATCGGCGGTGATGTCCGCCATGTGGACGATCTCCTGCAGGGCTTCGCCCGACTGGTTGACCAGCAGGGTGGCGTCCTCGATGGCCTTGGCGGCGATGTCCACCTGGGCGATGCTCTTTTCCGTGCTTTTCTGGATGTCCACGATGGCCTTGTCCACCTCCGCGGTGGAGGCCATGGTCTTTTCCGCCAGTTTGCGCACTTCGTCGGCCACCACGGCGAAGCCGCGCCCGGCCTCCCCGGCGCGGGCGGCCTCGATGGCCGCATTGAGCGCGAGCAGATTGGTCTGATCCGCGATATCGGAAATGACGCCCATGATCTGGGTGATGGCCTGGGCGCTCTTGTCCAGCTGACCCATATCCGTCTTGAGCGTGAGCGCCTGCTGCCGGACGATCTCTATACCGTCGATGGCTTTCTGCACCACCTTCTCGCCGTCTTCGGCCTTGTTGCGCGTCGAGGCGGAAGCATCCGAGGCCTGCCCGGCATTCTTGGCCACTTCGAGTACCGTGGAATTCATTTCTTCCATGGCCGTGGCGGTCTCCGTCGCGCGGGTCGCCTGCTGCATGGCCCCCTGCTCGGACTGCGCGATGTATTCCGAAAGATGCTGGGCCGCGCTGGACAGGGTCCTGGCCATGGTCTCCAGATGACCGGCCGTGGTGAAGATGCGGGCTTTCTGCTCTTCCATGCTCTGGATATCGACGAGCGAACCACAGGCGCGCACGGCCTTGCCGCTCTTGTTGCGCGTCACGCCGCCCGTGGCCCGGAACCAGCGGTAGGAGTCATCACGCATGCGCAGACGGTAGGTGACGTCGTAGCGGTCGGTCTTGCCCGCCAGCGCATCGCCGAACACGGCAAAGGTACGGCCCTTGTCGTCAGGGTGCAGGCGATCGGTCCAGGAAGTGACGGCATCGGGGAATTCCTCGATACTGGTGAAACCCAGCAGACGGCGGAACTCCGCCGACCATGTCCAGCGGCTTTGCGGGGACATGGGGTCGCCATCTTCCGCCAGCACCACGTCCCACAGGCCCACGCCTGCGGCGGAGCCCCAGAGCTGGAGGATCTCCTCCCGCTGGTGGTTCTCGTGGATATCGACGAGCGAGCCACAGGCGCGCACGGCCTTGCCGGTGCTGTCGCGCTGCACGCCGCCCGTGGCCCTGAACCAGCGATAGGAACCGTCGCGCATGCGCAGACGGTAGACGACGTCATAACGGTCGGTCTTGCCCGCCAGCGCATCGCCAAAGACGGCGAAGGTGGGCCCCTTGTCGTCAGGATGCAGGCGGTCGCTCCAAGAGCCGACCACATCGGGGAACTCGTCCTTGCTGGTGAAGCCCAGCAGACGATGGAATTCCGCCGACCATGTCCAGTGGCTTTTGGGCGACAGCGGATCGCAGTTGAAAAGTTCCACATCCCACAACCCGACGCCTGCCGCGGAGCTCCACAGGTCTACCAGTCGGGCATTATGCCGTATTTTTTTGAAAAAGTTCATATGAGCCGTCCTGTCTCTGAGTACGAAGCCTGCGCCCTGCCTTTCCGGGCCATCTGCGGCCGGGAGGCCCGTCTCCCGGAAAGAGCTCGCTGCCGGCCGGCAGCGGCGGAGGCAGACATTTCGTTATTTATCGTACACAGTGCGAGAATGATTAGCGGCAGAATCAAGGAAGTGAGCTTATTTTTACATTTTTTTCGCACAATAACGTAGCATAAACAGAGGCGGTACCAGAGGACGCATCTGCCGGCCCTGCGGATGCGAAGCCGCAGCATGATAAAGGGGGGCTTTCGCCCCCCTTTTTTGTACGCAGCGTGTGCGGCCGCTAGAACGCCACCTTGCGGGCGGCATCCAGGGCCTTGTTGAAATCGTCGTCCGTATGGGCAAAGGACACCATGCCGGTCTCGAAGCCGGAAGGCGCCAGATTGATCCCCTGCTCCCGCATCTGCTTATAGAAGGCGGTAAAGAGCTTCTGATCGCACTTCTGCGCGTCGGCAAAGTTCCGCACCGGCGTCTCGCTGAAATAGGGGCAGAACATGGAGGCGATGGTAGGCATCTGGATGGGCACGCCCTTGGCGGCCAGGATGGAGGCCAGCTCCCCGGCAAAGGCGGCGGTGCGGGCTTCCAGGGCGGCATAGTCCTGACGGCGCAGCTCGCGCAGGGTGGCCATGCCCGCGGCCATGGCCAGCGGATTGCCGGAAAGCGTGCCGGCCTGATAGACCTCGCCGCGCGGGGCCACATGCTCCATGTAGGTCCGGCGTCCGCCGAAGGCCCCCACCGGCAGGCCGCCGCCGATGATCTTGCCGAAGGTGGTGAGGTCCGCCTCGATGCCGAAACGGGCCTGCGCCCCGCCGAAAGCCACGCGGAAACCGGTGATGACTTCGTCGAAGATGAGCAGGCTGCCGTGGGCGCTGGTCAGTTCGCGCAGGCCTTCCAGAAAGCCCGCCGCAGGCAGCACAAGGCCCATGTTGGCCGCCACCGGCTCAACGATGACCGCCGCAATGTCCTTGCCGTGCGCCGCGAAGAGCTCACGGACGGCGTCCAGATCGTTATAGGGAGCCAGCAGGGTGTCGCCCACCACGGCGGCGGGAACGCCGGGCGTGCCGGGGATGGCGAAGGTCGCCACGCCGGAGCCTGCCGCGGCCAGGAAGGGGTCGGCATGGCCGTGATAGCAGCCGATGAACTTGACCACCTTGTCCCGGCCGGTCACGCCGCGCGCCAGGCGCAGAGCGCTCATGGTGGCTTCGGTGCCGGAATTGACCATGCGCACCATGTCCAGGGTGGGCATGTCGGCCACCACTTCCTCGGCCAGGACGACCTCGTCCGGGCAGGGCGCGCCGTAGCTCGTGCCGCGGCCCGCGGCTTCGCGCACGGCGGCGGTCACGGCGGGATGGTCATGCCCGAGGATCATGGGCCCCCACGAGAGCACGAAGTCCACATAGTCGTTGCCGTCCACATCGCGGATATGGCCGCCGTGGGCTTCGGCAATGAAGAGCGGCAGGCTGTCCACGTTGTGACAGGCCCGGACCGGGCTGTTGACCCCGCCGGGGATGACGGCGCAGGCTCTGTCGAAAAGCTGGCTGGAAGTGCTGTTGTCCATTGCGGCTCCTTAAAAGTAGGTCATGGAGATTTTTTTCAGTTCCCGCAGGCTCCGCAGCACGGCATACGGGCCGAGGGGAGCCGCGGCGGCCAGTTCCCGCACCACATCGAGGCATTCCTGCTCGCTGCGGCCGTGGATCATGGTATAAAAGGTGTAGGGCCAGTCTTCCGCCGGGCTGGGGCGGTAGTAGGAATGAGAGATATGCGGATTCTGCGCGGCCACCTTGCCGCAGGCATCCACCTTGTCCGCATCCACCTGCCAGGCCACCATGGCATTATGGTTCCAGCCGGTTTTCTGATGCTTGATGCTCGCCCCGAAGCGGCGGATGGCCCCCGACTCCCGCAGCTCCTGCAGAAGGGCAAGCACCTCCTCTTCCGTGCTGCCCGTCTGGGCCGCCATATCGGCATAGGGGGTGAGACTGTCGGGAAGATCGGCCTGCGCGATGCGCAAGATGGCGCGTTCGGTCTCGTTGAAGGTCCGGCTCATACTGCCTCCCTGGCAAGGAGCATCCGGGGGGGCAGACCTGCGGGCCTGCCTCTCCAGACGCGAAACGCCGCGCCGGTCGTCATGCTCCGGCGCGGCAGTCGAGGATTCGTCGTCTCCTGCCGACCTAGCGGCTGAAGGAACGGGTAAAGAGTTCCTGGATGGCCTGCCGCCCGTTGGCTTCGAGGAAGCGGGTGCCCGTAGCGGCAAAATGCGCATGCGTGATGAGCGGATCCTTCACTTCGGTCCAGACATCCTTTTCCCAGGCAAACCACGCATCGCGCGGCTGGTCGAACACCAACAGAGGCTTGTTGCAGATCTTGGCGAATTCCGCCCCCCAGCCGGTGCCGCCCTTGACGGTGTCGTCAGGCTGGATGGCGCCCACCACGATGACCTGGTTGCCGCTGCTCACCTGCCAGCAGATGGATTGCAGCACCTTGCGGAACAGGGGAGCGCGGGTATACTCACGGTTCATCAGCTTGGAAACATAGCTCAGGCTCACGTCCTTGAGGGCCAGCTCTTCGCTGGTCAGCACACGCACGCCGCGCTTGCGCTCCATCTGATGGCCTTCAAAGCTGTAGTTGACCTCTTCGATGCCCCAGCTTTCGGCCAGGGCCCCGAAAAACTGCTCGGTTCCGGCAGCGCCGCCGCTGTAAAGCACACATTGTTTGGGATCGAGCATATTGCCTCCTGCTGTGTTGAATCCCTTGCGGACAATGATGTGTTGCATCATGGCAGAAAAGCGCCCTGACGGCAAGGCGTCATGCCCGCCCGCCCCGCTGCCGTCAGCGGCTGTAAGTCACGGTCAGACTGGCGCTGCCGAGCACCTTCCCGTAGCGGGAGAAGCCGGCCATGGCGGGCAGGGTCTGCGGGGTCACGCCGATGTCGGCCGTATCCAGCGCGTAGACCGTCACCACATAGCGATGGGGCTTGTCGCCGGGCGGGGGGCAGGCGCCGCCGTAGCCGGGCGCGCCAAAGTCCGTCAGGGACTCCACGGCCCCGGCGGGCAGGCTCTTGCCGGCGCTGGCGTTGAGCTTGAGGCTGCGCACGTCGGCCGGGATGTTGGAGACGACCCAATGCCACCAGCCGCTGCCCGTGGGCGCGTCAGGGTCATAGACCGTGACGGCGAAGCTCTTGGTGCCCTTGGGCGGATCGCTCCAGACCAATTCGGGAGAGATGTTCTTGCCCGTGCAGCCGAAGGCGTTGAAGACCTGCTCCGTCCCCATGACGCCGCCGTCCTTGAGCTGCGGACTGGTCAGGGTAAAGGGCTTGTCCGCGGCAGAGGGGGCCGCGCAGAACAGGGAAAGGGAGAGGGTCGCGCCGGCGGCGCAGGCAAGGAGGGAACGCGCGCTGAATTTCATAGTATATCACTCTGTTTAGGGTGTGGAAAAAACCCCGAAGGCAGGGCTTCGGGGCAGTCCTTACGCCTTAGTAGCGGGGCGGACGGGGGGCGCGGGGTTTGGCTTCGTTGACGCGAAGCGTACGCCCACCGAAGTTCTGGTTGTCCAGAGCTTCAATGGCGGCCTCGGCGGCAGCGTCATCCATTTCAACAAAACCGAAACCGCGGGCGCGGCCGGTTTCGCGGTCATTGACAAGCTTCACGGAATGCACGTTGCCGTACTCGGCGAAGAGGTCGCGAACCTGCTCTTCGGTAGACGACCAGGGAAGGTTCCCCACATAGATGGACTTGGACATGAAAAAACACCCTCTCAAAAAAGCAGTCTTGCCGCGCGCTCTCTCCCATAAACCTCATATCAGCACGCGACTGTTGATATGACAAAAGCATGCTTTCTGTGCCTTGTCAACGCGCAAGACAAAAAATGCAGCGCGCAAAGCGGCTTGCATGAACGTTTTGGCGGCGATTCTGGAGGGACCGGCAAAAGTAGTGCCAGTTTGTTACTTTGTGAAACGTTGATTTTCCAACGGGATGACGGCACAAAGTGATTGTGCGCACAAACGGCCTGCCGAAAGGGAAGAAAAAGCGCCGGGCGTGCGGAGCCGGCCCCCGGACAGCACGCCGGTGCCGCCCGACGGCCACAAGAAAAGCGCTCCGGCAGCCGCTCCCGCCCGCCGTCATCGGCAGGCGAAGAGCACCGCGCGCGGCGGCGGCACAGCGCAGCCCGGCCCAAACCCAGCGGAGAACCCACGTTTTTCGCGAAACGACAGGTCGAAGGCTTGGGAACCGCGAAGCGCTTCCACGGGAAAATGCTCTAAACGGCGTTCTCGGACGGAGAAGGGACCCAGTCTGGAGCAAGATCCTCGAAAGCCGTGTAGGGAGAAACGTACATGAGCTCGGCGACGCCCACCGGCCCGTTGCGCTGCTTGCCGATGATGATCTCCGCCACGCCCTTGGGCGGCCGTTCGGCCGGTTTGGTGTAGCGGTAGACGTCGTCCCGGTAGACGAACATGATGACGTCGGCGTCCTGCTCGATGGCTCCCGATTCGCGCAGGTCGGAGAGCATGGGCCGCTTGTCCCCGCGCTCTTCCACCTTGCGGTTGAGCTGGGAGAGCGCCACCACGGGCACGTCCATCTCCTTGGCCAGCCCCTTGAGCGACCGCGAGATCTCCGAGATCTCCAGTTCGCGCGAATCCACCCGCCGCCCGGCCCGCATGAGCTGGAGGTAGTCCACCACCACGAGGCCGAGCCCCTTCTCCGTCTTGAGACGGCGGGCGCGGGAGCGCAGTTCCAGCGTGGACAGGGCGGGCGTGTCGTCGATGTAGATGGGCGCTGCGGAGATGGTGTCCGCCGCCTGGGACAGATGGGCCCATTCGGCGTCCGTGAGCAGGGCCGGACGCCGCATTTTGGAGACGTCCACCTTGCCCTGCACGGCAAGCATGCGCTGGACGAGCTGTTCCTTGCTCATTTCCAGCGAAAAGACGGCCACGGGGACGTTCTGACGGATGGCGGCGTGCAGGGCCATGCACATGGCAAAGGCCGTCTTGCCCATACTGGGACGGGCCGCCACGATGATGAGGTCGGATTTCTGGAGGCCGGAAGTGAGCTTGTCCAGCCGGGCATAGCCGGTGGTGACGCCGGTGATGAGATCCTGCGTGCTGGCCATGCGGGACAGATTGTCGAAGACGCGGGCCACCAGCTCCCCGGCGTCGGAGAAATCCCGGCCCGTGGTGCGCTGCGAGATGGCGAAGACCGCCTGTTCCGATTCGTCCAGCAGGCTGCCCACATCGCGCGAGGCGTCGTAGCAGTTGCCGATGATGCCGGAGCAGGCAGTGATGAGGTTGCGCTGCAGGGCCTTGTCCCGCACGATGCCGGCGTAGTATTCCGCATTGGCCCCGGAGACCACGGCCTGCGAGAGCTCGCCAAGATACACGGCCCCGCCCGCCTCTTCCAGCGCGCCGCGCGAACGGAGCTGTTCGGCCAGGGTCACCAGATCGATGGGCGCGCTCTTGCGGTAGAGGTCGAGGATGGCGGCAAAGATGGCCGTATGCGCAGGGAGGTAAAAATCCTCCGCCGTGAGGATATCCACGACGACATGCAGCACGTCGGGCCGCATGAGCACGCCGCTGAGCACGGCCTGCTCCGCTTCCGCGCTGTGCGGCGGCACGCGGCGCAGCAGATCCGCCTCGGCGTTGCGGCTGCCCGCTCCCCGGCCGGAAAAAGGAGCGCCGCCCCCGGCTCGGGAGCCGGAGGCGGCGTTGTTGTCGGATGGTGTGGCCATACGCCTTATTCGGCGGCGGTTTCCGCAGCGGCTTCAGCCGGGGCGGCTTCCGCTTCGGCAGGCTCTTCCGGCTTGTCGGAGATGACCTTCACCGGCACCGTGGCGATGATGCTGGCGTGCAGGCGCACGCGCACCGGATGCTCGCCAAGGCTGCGGATGGGGGCATCCAGCAGGATGCGGCGGCGGTCCACTTCCACGCCAAGGGCGGCAAGAGCGTCGCCGATGATGGTGGAGGTGACGGAGCCGTACAGCTTGTCGTTCTCGCCCACATGCATGGGGATGACGACTTCCAGAGCTTCCAGGCGTTCGCAGACGGTCTGGGCTTCGGCGCGCAGGGCGTCCATGCGCTCCTGCAGCTTCTTGCGCTCCAGTTCGAACACCTTGAGGTTGGCTTCGGAGGCCACCATGGCAAGGCCCTGCGGCAGCAGGAAGTTGCGGCCGTAACCGGGGCGCACGTTCACCACGTCGCCAAGATTGCCGAGATTTTCCACATCGGCGCGAAGAATCAGTTTCATGTGCGCCTCCTTAGATCATGCTCTTTTTCTTGACGCCGGAATCATGGGTGGCCGTGTAGATGAGCAGGGCCATCTGGCGGGCGCGCTTGATTTCGGTGGTCAGCAGACGCTGGTGGTGCGCGCAGGTGCCGGTGATGCGGCGGGCAATGATCTTGCCGCGCTCGGTGATGAAATCACGCAGCACGTCGGGACGCTTGTAGTTCAGGGGCAGGTCCTTGTCCGCGCAGAAACGGCAGAACTTGCGACGCGGGGCAAATTTTTTCTTGAAAGCCATTACGCGACCTCCACTTCGTCAGCCAGCTTGACGGTCACGAACTTGAAGATGCCGTCGGTGATGCGAATGTTGCGCTCAAGTTCGGCAACGAGCTGGGCCGGGGCATTGTACACGAGGCGCACATAGTAGCCGCGCATCTGCTTGCGCACCGGATAGGCCAGATCGCGCATGCCCCAGTGATCCACTTCTTCCATGACGCCTTTTTCACGTTCCACCACACCGGTAAGGGCGGCAAGGATGCCCTCGCGGGTCTCGGCGGAAAGCTCCGGCGAAAGGAGGAGCAGGGTTTCGAATTTCCGCATGGTTATCTCCTTTTGGACTGATCAGCCCGCGACCTTCCGGCGCGAGCAAGGAACGGGACTCATTACCCTGATTCCCTCCACCTGTCAAGCGCTTTCGCCCGGCGGGGGGCGTCCCGGCGGCCTGCGCCGGAGCGTACGACGCCAGGACAGCCCGTACAGGGACGGAGCTCTCCCTCCCTCAAGCAGGCGACGGATAGCGCCGACAGGCCCTACAGCAGGCGCACGCCGTCCTCTTCCACCAGCACGGTGTACTCCCAGCGCACGCCGCCCCATTCCGGATAGTAGAGGCCCGGCTCCACGGTCACCACCATACCGGGGCGGAGCACATCCTCCCGCTGTGAGGAAAGGGAGGGGGCCTCGTGGGTCTCCAGGCCCACGCCGTGCCCGAGCCCGTGGGTGAAGGCCTCCGCTGTGCCCGCCTTCTCGAAGACCGCGCGGGCCGTGGCGTAGACGTCGCACATGCGCACGCCGGGGCGCATCATGTCCAGCGCGGCCTGCTGCGCCGCCTGCACGAGCTCCAGCGTCCGCGAGAATCGGGCATGCGGCCTGTCGCCCACCCAGAAGGTGCGCGTCTGGTCGGAGCAGTAGTCATCCACACGGCAGCCCACATCCACGAGCACGGGGCAGTTTTCCGTCACGCAGGCCTCGCCGGGGATGGCGTGCGGCAGGGCGGCATTGGGCCCCACGGCCACGATGCCCGCAAAGGCCTGCTCCGACGCGCCGTTCTCCCGGAAGAAACGTTCCACGAGCCAGGCCAGTTCCCGTTCGCTGCGGCCGGGGCGCAGTTCCTCCTCCAGCCAGCGCAACAGCTCGTGGTTCAGGGCGAAGGAGCGTTCAAGGGCCGCGATCTCCGCGCTATCCTTGATGAGGCGCAGCTCTTCCACCAGACCGTCCGCGCCTTCCAGCGTGAAGGCCCTGCCTGCCCGTTTTTTCAGGGCGCGGGCAAAGTCGAGGCTCACCGCGCGGGCCTCCAGGCCGATGCGTCCGCCGCAGCGCCGCAGCAGCCCGGCCAGTTCACCGGCGGTATCGTGCCCGTAAACGAGGATGCGCTCCCCGTCCCAGAGGCGGGCGGCCGCGTCCTTGTAACGGGCGTCCGTGGCCAGCCAGTCCCGGCCGTCGGCGCAGATGACCAGACGCCCGGCGCTTTCGTTGCACTGGGGATCGTGCAGCTCGAAGCCGGAAAGATAATACCGGTTGGGGGCCCGGCTCACGAGCAGGGCGTCCAGCCCCCGCTGCCGCAAAAGATGCCGCAGGCGTTCCCGCCGGGCGGCGAACATGTCGTGTGTCATGACGGTATCCTCAAAACAAATGGCGTCGTGCAGGCCGGACCGCGGCAAGACTGCGGCGAAAAGCGCCACGCCCGCGGCGTCCGCGCCTGACGGGGAGCGATGCTACCCCATGCCCGCGGCAAAGGCCAGAGCGCGCCGCCGGCCTGCCCGCACGGCGTGCGACGCCTTCGCCACCGCCTCCGCCGCCCTGCCTGACGCTGGCCCTGCACCTGGCTCCGGCCCCCGTCCCGACGACCGCCCGACAGGCTCCATTTTGCCCCGACACAAGGAGCGCTACTGATAACCATTTGAAATAAAAGGAGAGTTCAGCTTGACATGGGGATTTGTCTGGGGCATACTCTCCCCCACTTAGGAGGAGTATCACCCGTAAAGGCAAACCCCGTCTGGCGGTCCCCGACCGCAGACCGAGTGGGTCGCTTTCATGCGACCTGCGCCGACCGTGCTAGGGAGGCGCACCTGTACTTCAGCAAAGGAGACCCCATGAAATTGATGCGCAGGCTTGCCATCTGTGCGGCTGCCGTGGCCTGTATCGGGCTCGCCGCACCGCTGGCCGTTCATGCGAAAGAGACGGCCCCCACCAAGAGCAAGGCCGAATCCCGCAAGGAAAAACGGAAAAAATCTCCCACCGCCGAGAAGACCCAAAGCGCCGATGCCAACCGTGACGTCTGGCTGGAGCGCGCCCGCAAATCCGACTTCCTCCTCGGCAAGGCTTCCTACTACAGCCCCGAATTTCACAACAAAAAGACGGCCAGCGGGGTCGGTTACGATATGTATACCTTCACGGCGGCACATCGTACCCTGCCCATCGGCACCGTAGTGCGCGTCACCGACGAACAGTCGGGCAAGAGCGTCATGGTGTGCGTAACCGACCGCGGCCCCTTCACGCGCGGACGCATCATCGACCTTTCTTATGCGGCGGCCGACAAGATCGACATGCGCCGCCGCGGCGTCGGCAATGTGCGGCTGGAGGTGGTGAGCGATGCCGACGGCACGCCGCTCTCCACGGATGAAGCGTATTATGTGCGGTTCCGCAGCCTGGACAAGGCGGAGACCGTGGGCCCCTTCCGGGCTTTCGCCGATGCAGCCGCCATGCATGAAGCCATGCGGCAGGCGCATCCCGATGCGGAAGTGATCCTCGAAAAGGCCCAGTAAGGCTTTTTTGCCGATTTCCGGGGCCGTCCTCCCACAGGAGGGCGGCCTTTTTTCGTCGCCGGCACCTCGTGAGCATGCTGCCGTTGAGAAAGGCAGCATGCGAGACGGCGGCACAGCGCCACCCGGCCGAAAACAGGCGGGAAAACCGCATTTTTGCCGTGAAGCGCCAGGCCGTATGCTTTGAAACGCAACGCGCTTCAAACGGGAAATGCTCTTGGCCGCCTCTGGTCTTTTGGCAGGCCTTCGGCTAGACTTTCGCCCGCTTGCCCTGTCCAGACGTCCGCCGGACGCCCCTTGCCTCTTTTTGCCGAGGATGACCGATGAACGAACTCGTGCGCGTGGAAAACGTCAGCCTGCCCCTGCCCGGTGAAGCGGACGCGTGGGCCCTGCGGAACATCACCTGGCATATCGACCGGGGGGCGCATCACGCCCTCATGGGCGGCAACGGCGCGGGCAAGTCCACCTTGCTCCGCCTGCTGCACGGCCAGTGCTGGCCCACGGAAGGCCGCGTGCTCTGGAACGGCCCAGACGGCCTCGAAGATGCCCCTCTGGCCGGACGGGCCATCAGCGCGCTGGTCTCTCCGGCCCAGCAGGAGAATTATCAGCGGCAGGGCTGGTACATCAGCGGCCGCGAGCTGCTGCTCACCGGCTTTGACGACACGCCCCTCCTCTACAGCACCACCGCCGCGGAGCGGCAGCGGGAAGCGGAGGATATGGCCCGCCGTCTGGACGCCCTCCCCCTGCTGGAGGTCTGCGTGCCGGAGATGTCGCAGGGGCAGCTGCGCCTGCTGCTGCTGGCCCGCGCGCTGCTGCGGCGTCCGGCCCTCCTGCTGCTGGACGAATGCGCCGACGGCCTCGACGACCGCCACCGCGGCCTGTTCTTTGCCGAGCTGGACAAGGCGCGGGAACACAGCACCGTCATCATGAGCACCCACCGCCCCGAACAGCTCCCTGTCTGGTGCCGTCACGTACGCTGGGTCGTGGAGGGACGGCTTTTGCCGGACGGCCGGACGCCGGAAGAGACGCCGGAAGCGATGCTCAACGCGACGGGGGAAAGCGCCCCGCCGTCCGCTCCAATCCGGCCGCAGGCCGCCCCGACGGCGGACGACGCTCCCCTGCTGGAAGTGCGCAACGCCACGGTCTTCATCGACCGCAAGGAAGTGCTGCACGCCATCGACTGGCAGCTGCGGCGCGGGGAGCACTGGCGCATCGTGGGGGCCAACGGCTCGGGCAAGTCCACCTTCCTCCGCATGCTGGCCGGGGACGAATTCGTGGCCGACGGCGGCAGCCTGCTGCGCGATCTGCCCGGACAGGGCGGCAGGACGAGCATCCTGCAGGAGATCCGCAAGGGCGTGCGCCTGGTCAGCGACCTTGCGCAGGCCCAGTACGGCTACAGCCTGAACGCGCTGGAACTGGTCTGCTCCGGCTGGGACAATACCGTGGGCAACTACCGCGACTACAGCGAGGAGGAAGTGGCGCAGGCCCGCGCCGTCATGGCCCGGCTGGACTGCATCACCCTGGCGGAGAAATCCATACGCAGCCTCTCCACCGGGCAGCTCCGCCGTCTCTTCCTTGCCCGTTCCCTGCTGGGCAGCCCCGACATCCTGCTCTTGGACGAGCCCTGCTCCGGTCTGGACGAGAGCAGCCGCCGCCAGTACCTCGCCCTGCTGGACAAGCTGGCGGCCGGGGGCCTGCATCTCGTCTTCGTCTCGCACCTGCCCACGGACGGCCCCTCCTGCCTCAACCGTACCGCGCTCATGGAAGACGGACGCCTGCGCGTGATCGACGATACGGACGGCCGGTGAGCCCCGCCCGCGCGGGCCGCGTCTACTTGTCCTCCGGCGTCGTCTCGTAGGGATTGGTCAGCTCCTGCGGCGCGGCATGCCGCCTGCCGAAACGCGAGCGCAGCAGCTCGATGATCACCGGCAGCACGGAAACGATGATGATGGCGTAGACGATGAGGCTGAAGTTCTCCCGCACCCAGGGCAGATTGCCCAGAAAGTAGCCCGCCGAGACGAGACTGCCCACCCAGAGGCAGCAGCCCAGCACATTGTAGAAAAAGAACTGGCGCGGACACATGAGGGCAACGCCGGCCACAAAGGGCGCGAACGTGCGCACGATGGGCACGAAGCGCGCAAGCACGATGGCCTTTCCGCCGTGCCGCTCGTAAAAGGCATGGGCCTTGAGCAGATGCTCCTTCTTGATGAGGCGGGAATCGCGCGAGAAGATGGCCGGGCCCACATGCCGCCCGATGCTGTAGTTCACCGCGTCGCCGGTGATGCCCGCGGCCAGCAGCACGCCCAGCACTTCCAGATAGCCCATGTGCCCGGTGCCGGCCACCACGCCGGAGGCGAAGAGCAGGGAATCGCCCGGCAGGAAGGGCGTCACGACAAGGCCGGTCTCGCAGAAGACGATGACGAAGAGGATGGCATAGATCCACAGGCCGTAATTGGCCACCAGTTCGAACAGGTGATCGTCGATATGCAGGACGAAGTCCACCAGGTAGGAGAGCAATTCCATGATAACCTCGCGGTATGACGTCGCGGGCGCGGGGGCCCGTCATGCTCTTGTACCCCAAGGCCGCTTATGGCACAACAGGGGGCATTCCGCCCGTCGAGGTCCATCGCTCATGCCGCATCATCCGCCGTCCTTCCGCCGCCGTCCTTCCGGCACTCGCCTCCTGCGCGGCCTTCTGGCCGCCCTGCCGCTGTGCTGGGCGCTGTTCGCCGTCCTGCCGCCCGCCACGGCCCAGGCCGAGGAGACCTACCGCGTGGGCCTGCGCACCCTGGGCTTCTGGCTGCCCGACGACGGCGTGCGCCTGGACGTGAACGTCTGGTACCCCACCAACTGGACGCCGCGGGAGCTGCGCTTCCCGCCCTGGCGGGTGGAAGCGGCACGCAACAGCGACGCCGTGGCCGGACGCTTCCCGCTCATCGTGCTTTCCCACCCTTCGGCCGGCACCCGTTTCTCCTATCACGATACGGCGGCCTGGCTGGCCGAACATGGTTTCGTGGTGGCGGCCCCCACGCATGCCCACGACTGCATGCGCAACATGGATCAGCTGCATACCTGGCAGCAGTTCGCCGGCCGCCTGAAAGAGGTGAGCACCCTCATCGACCAGCTGCTGCGCCATGAAAAGCTCGGCAAGAGCATCGACCCGCAGCGCATCGGCTTCCTTGGCTTCGGCGCGGGCGGCGCCACGGGCCTGCTGCTGGGCGGCGCGCTGCCCGACTGCGAACGCCTGGACGTCCACTGCGCCGCCGCAGGCCCGCAGGATCCCTATTGCAACAACTGGGCACGCCGTCAGCTGGCCAAGTTCTGCAACAAGCTGCCGCTCACCGTCAGCCCGGCGGATACGCGCATCAAGGTGGTGGCCGCCGTCAATCCCACCCACCTCATGCTGTTCGACAAGGGCCTGCGCTGGTTCTACCCCCGCCTGCTGCTGGTCAGTGCCGCGCAGGACGGCGACAGCGACAGCCGCCTGACCGAAGATCTGGCCCGCCGCCTTGGGCAGCGGACGCGCTTCTTGCGCCTGCCGGAGGCGGACGGGGGCGCGCTGCTCGCGCCTTGCCCCCCCTCCCTTGCGGAGGAGCTGCCCGAACTCTGCCTGAGCGTCACGCCGCAGGAACGCGTGCGCCAGCAGGAGCTGCTGCGGCGGGAGCTGCTGGCCTTCTTCCTGCAGTGGCTCGGCAGCAGCGAGAACATCCCCCTCATCCCGGCCCCGCCGGATCTGACGCCCAGGCCGGAACCCGCCCCGGCCGTCCCGGCGGAAAACCCCTCCGGCAAGGAGCGGCGCAAGCGCCGCTGAGGCCGCTCCGGCCCGGCGTCCGGCTTGACAAGGCAGGCCCGAACGGCTACAGCCCCTCAATAGGGCAGTCTTTTGCCCGCCTCCTTCCGGCATCCCGCGGATGACCGGCGTTTTCCGCCAAGGACACATGATGCTGCGTTTCCTGTTCCTTCTCTGGACGGCACTGCTCCTGCTGCCGGTCCCGCCGGCCGCCGCGGCTGCCGCCGACGGCTGGCAGGTCATGCCCGAGGGGGCCCGCCCCACCTATATCGGCATACACGGCGGCACCGTCCCCGTGAGCCTGCTGGTCAGTCAGGACGGCAGTTCTCTGGTGAGCTTCGTGGGCCGCACCGGCAACGACTTCCTGGAGATCCTCCACCGCAGCGACGTCCGCATGCCCTCCCTGCTCAACAATGCCACGGGCAAGGTCTCCAGCGGGCACCCCGCCGCCACCGTGCTGCTGGCCGGACATGCCGACCGCCGCATCATGGTCATCTACATCGTCGGCGACGGCGCGACCCGCACCGCCGTGCCCATGAGCGAGCTGGAGCCCTTCGGGCTTTCCCGCAAGCCGCTCTCCGTGGAAGGGAGCGTCAGCCTGCCCGCCCAGCGCAACGCCAGTCACCCTCACCGCCTGAATCTGGATACCGACTACCTGCAACCGCGCCGCGCCGGCAGTTAGGGCCTGTCACCGCTATTTGCTGACTGTTTGGGGGAAGGGCCCCCCTCGCGCTGCTGTCGATGCCTGCAAGGCTCCTTCCTCGCCTAGCGGGCACGGCCTACGACCGCCCGTCGGGTCGCTGCCGGCGCTGGAGGGGGCCCCTTCCCCCAAGCCCCCATCCCTTTCCCAGCGCGCTTTTACCGGGGAAGCATCGGGGACGCAAGGCGACCCCGCCTCCAAGCGCAAGCGGATTGCAAGTAACCTGTCTATCTTATTTATTGAAATTATTTGCAAAATTTGTGTTAGCAGGCCCTGGAAAGCGCCAGCCGGAAGGGCTGAGAGGACGGGATCTTCAGCCGCCAAGCGATCCGGGGCGGCCGTCCCGCTTGGGAAAGTCCGCTTCGCGACCGGCGTCTGGCATGAAAAAAAAGACGGCCCACGCCGTTCCAACGCGAAAGATGCGGCGTGGGCCAGACTCGCACGATGCCCTATGCCGCCTCAGCATTCGACGATGCTGACGGCAAGTCCGCCTTCGCTTGTTTCCTTGAATTTGTTGCTCATCTCCCTGCCGGTCTCCCCCATGGCGCTGATGACGGCATCCAGCGTGACCTTGTGCTGGAAGCTTTCTTCGCATGTGGCGATCAGCATGGCGCTATAGGCCTTGATCGCCCCCACGGAGTTGCGCTCTATGCAGGGTATCTGCACATATCCCCCCACGGGGTCGCACGTCAGCCCCAGGTGATGCTCCAGCGCGATCTCCGCGGCATTTTCCACATCAGCAATGGCGCAGCCACGCGCATGGGCCAGCATGGCCGCACTCATGCTGGCCGCCACACCCACTTCACCCTGACAACCCACTTCCGCGCCAGCGATGCCCGCATTGTGCTTGGCGAGGAAACCCACGGCTGCCGAAGCCAGCACACCCTCGCGCAGAGCGCGTTCACCTATGTTCATATCGTTGCGCATGGAATACAGCAGAGCCGGCATGACACCCGCCGCGCCGCAGGTCGGCGCGGTGACGATGACACCGCCGCTGGCGTTCTCCTCGGCGACCGCAAAGGCATAAGCGCTGAGCTTGGACAGAAAGCGGTCAACGGCAATGGGCAATTGCTTCGCATGGTCGAGCAGGCTTGCGGCCTTCCGCCAGACGCCGAGCGTCCCCGGAAGCTTGCCCGTGGCCGCAAGCCCGCGGCGCACGCTGTCGTACATGGCTTCCATGATCTCATCAAGCCGTTCATAGATCGCGGGACGGCTCATCCCGGTAATGGCGGTCTCGTTTTCAAGCATGAGCTCGTGCAGGGTGAGTCCTGTTTTCGCGAGATGGCCGCGCAATTCCTGCATGGTGCCGTAGGGGTAACGCGGCTTCCCTCTTTCCGGGGGAGTCCAGCCCTGCCACTGGATGAACCCGCCGCCGACGGAATAGTATTCCCTCTCGAAAAGCGATCTCCCTCCGGCGTCAAGCAGGAAAGCCCGCAGCGTATTGCTGAAGGGAGCGTCGTGGGCCACTGGTCCAAATACCACATCGGCGAGTCCCACGCTCAGCGTTTTGCCGCCAATGCTGACATCATGGCGGGCATCGGGATCGCGGCCAAGCGAGGTCAGAACATCGCCCGGGCAGGTTTCCGGCTGGGAGCCCAGCAGGCCGGCAAGAACAGCCACATTCGTTCCGTGCCCTATCCCGGTGGCGCTGAGGGAGCCGAGCAACTCCACTCGCAGGGCCTCCGCCCGCGCCAGAGTATCCGACGGCAGGGCGCGGCAGAGTTCAAGAAAATCACAGGCCGCTTTCATGGGGCCGATGGTGTGGGAGCTGGAAGGGCCGGGCCCTACCTTGAAGAAGTCGAAGAGCGTGGTAGTGATGGGGGGGCGGGCAGTCGTGACCGGGCGTAAAGAGGGGTGTGACATGGGAAAACTCCGTTTCCGCCGCGTTGGGCAAGCGTATGAAAAATGCGCCGCGCGGGTGGCCGCACGGCGCGATCGAACATCAGAACAGTATCGCCCCAAGCAGAGAGGCAATGGTGATGAGGCCCATCACCGTCACGAAGACGTTGGAGAACTGCCCCTGGAACTTGTGCATGGCCGGTACGCGGCGGATGGCATACATGGGCATGATGAAGAGGATCATGGCGATGATCGGACCGCCAAGGGTCTCGATCATGCCGAGGATGCTTGGGTTGATGGTGGCGACAATCCAGCCGGAGATGAAGAAAAAGAGGGTCAATCCCCGGTTGAGCCTGGCGGCGTCGTAACTTTTGCCGCTGTCGCGCAGATATTTGTGCAAAATGCCGTGCAATCCTTCACGAGCGCCGAGGTAATGTCCAAAGTAGGATGTGGCGATGGCAAGGAAAGCGATCAGCGGTCCGAAATAGGAAATGACGGGATTGTCAAAGCGGTTTGCCAGGTAGGAGAGGATGGGGATGTTCTCGCGCTGCGCTTCGGCAAGGTCCTGTGGGGTCAGGCTGAACACGCAGCTGAACACGAAAAACATGACAAAAACCACCAGGATGCCCGTCGTATTCCGCAGGGTGACGCGCGCCTTCTCTTCGGCCGCGGTCCCGTATTCGTTCTGCTCTGCAACGGCAAAGGACGAGATCGCGGGCGAGTGGTTGAAGGCAAAGACCAGCACGGGCAGGGTCAGCCAGATGGTCGTGGCGAAGTCGCCAACGCCGGGCATCTCGGAGAACATGCTCATGTTCCAGTGCGGGATCAGATAGATCGACAGGCCAAGAAGGGTGGCGCAGAGCGGATAGACAAGTTTTTCATTGAACTTGAGCACGAAGCTTTCGCCCACCACGATGACGAGGATCATGGCGCCCACCAGCACGCCGGAAAGTATGAAGCGGCTCAGCGTGTAGGGCTCGAGCACGGTGGCCAGCGAGGCCATGCCAAGCTGATTGACGAGAAAGGAGCCCACGGTATTGGTGATGCCTACGCCATAGATCAGCAAAATTGGGTAGATGGCGAAAAAATACAGGACAGTGATCAGCTTTCCGGCCGAGGAGCCGAAATGCTCTTCCACGACCTCCGTGATGTCGCTGCCGGGTTTTGCGGACGAGAGCACGAACCGCGCCAGAGCGCGGTGGGAAAGATAGACCATGGGGCCGGTAAGCAGCGTGATCGCTATCAGCGGCCAGACGCCGGATGCGCCCGCCTTGATGGGGAGGAAAAGAATCCCCGCGCCCACGGCGGTGCCGAACAGATTGAGCATCCACATGGTGTCAAAAGAATTCCAGCGTGAAGTCGTGTTTTGCAATGCAGTACCCTCCTGTTACAAGATTGACAAAGTGCATCCCAACAAATTTGAGCGCTGTATATTGATGACGCTACTTCCTTATATGAGAATATACGATATGGCAAGACAAATCCTCGCGGGCAGCAATCTCGTCATATAACTGACAAACGGATGCCGTAGCATCATTTTTTATAACATATAACGAAAATTCATGCAAGTATATTCCGCTTTCAAGAGTGATATATTTTTAAAATTCAACCCATATAAAATAGTAATAATAATTCATCGATTAAACCTATTAATCTGTCATGCGAGCGCAAAAAAGATGAGAGCTTGCGGGAACGGCTCATTGCTGACCATGCCCACAGTCTGACGCATCCCGACCGATGATGGAGTGTCGAGCCGCAGCGCGCACCTCGAAGGCGGACTTGCCTCGAGTCCCTGACTCATTCCTCGCAAGAGGGCGCTGGGGGAAAATGGAGGACTTGGAAGGAAAGGAACTGCGCGACGGGGTGACGCCCCGCCGGGACGGACGCTTGCCGTTGGGGGGAATCGTGCAGGCTGACCAGGGAAAAAGCGGCGGGGGGCGGTCCTTGCGAACCGCCCCCTCAGAAAAGGAGTCCGAACATCTCTCGCCGTGTCATCCGCGTGAAGAGGGGCTCCGCTCACGCCGCAATCGGTTTGACAGATGTCCCGACAAACCCTCTTCGCGCGAAGCTTACGGCAGCATCCAGCTCAGAACGGTGGCCTGCAGCCAGGTCAGCACGCAGATGCACGCCGTCATGGCGATACTGTGCGGCAGGGCGAAGCGGAAGAGGTCGCCTTCCTGTCCCACCATGCTGGTGGCGGCGGTGGCCACGCTGATGGACTGGGGCGAGATCATCTTGCCGGTCACGCCGCCGGAAGAGTTGGCGGCCACGGCCAGTTCGGGCGGCATGCCCACCACTTCGGCGGTAGAGCGCTGCATACCGCAGAACAGCGCGTTGGACGAGGTGTCCGAACCGGTCAGGAACACGCCCAGCCAGCCCAGCAGGGGCGCGAAGATGGGGAAGAAGCTGCCGGTCAGGGTAAAGGCGATGCCCAGAGTGGAGCTCATGCCGGAGTAGTTCATGAGGTAGGCCAGGCCCAGGATCATGGCGATGGTCAGGATGGGGAAGCGCAGCTGCACCACGGTGCGGAAAAAGCAGCTTACCGCATTGCCGAAGCTGTAGCCGGGCATGAGCGGCACCGAGAGGAAGCCGGCGATGAGGATGGCCGTGCCGCCCGCGGAGAGCCAGTTGAGGGTGAAGACCGCCGGATACACCGGATCCTTGCCTTCGGGCAGGATGGGAGCGGCCTTCAGCACGAGACCGTCAAGACCGGGCCAGCTGAACTTGATGACCGAACCGGGGATGGCGTTGAGCACATCCTTGAACTGCGGCAGCCCCCAGAAAAAGACCATCACGGCCAGGATGATGTAGGGGCCCCAGGCGCGCAGCACCACGCCGAAACGGGGAGCCTCGCCCTCGAGGACGGCTTCGGCTTCGCCTTCAAAGCGGAAGATGCGCGCCGGCTTCCAGACGCGCAGCAGCAGCACGAGGCCGATGATGGCGATGATGGCGGACATGATGTCCGGCAGGGTCGGGCCGTGGAAGTTGGAGAACACGAACTGCGAGCCGGCAAAACAGACGCCGGACACGATGATGGCGGGCAGCACTTCCATCGAACGCTTGAAGCCGCACATGACCACGCAGAGCCAGAGCGGCACGATGACCGACAGGAACGGCAGCTGACGTCCCACGATGGCGCTGATGTGCAGATCGGAGAAACCCGACACCTGGCCGGCCACGATGACCGGCACGCCGATGGCCCCGAAGGCCACGGGCGCGGTATTGGCGATGAGACAGATGCCGGCGGCGTAAAGCGGCTTGAAGCCAAGCCCCACCAGCATGGCGGCGGTGATGGCCACGGGCGTGCCGAAGCCCGCCGTGCCCTCGATGAAGGAACCAAAGGCAAAGGCGATGAAGATGGCCTGGAGGCGGCGGTCATCGGTCAGGCGAGCCAGGGACTGCTTGATGTATTCGAACTCTCCGGACTCGACGGTCATGTTGTAGACCCAGACCGCCGTGACCACGATCCACACGATGGGGAACAGGCCGAAGGCCGCCCCATACAAAAAGGAGCTGAATGCCGTGGTGGCCGGCATCCCCCAGACCAGCACGGCCAGCGCAAAGGAAAGCACCACGGCCGCACCGGCGGCATGGTGTCCTTTGGCGCGGCGCACGGCCAGCATGTAAAAAAGCGCAATGAGCGGAACGGCCGCGCACAGCGCGGACAGCAACGCCCCCCCGGCGGGATCGTACACCTGAGTCCAAGCCATATGACTCTCCAAACAGACGGTTAGAAGTTCATCCCTGCCGCCCTCTTCCGTCATCATCCAGCCTTGTCGAGGGAAGAAGGCGACGGCTGCCCCCTTTTAGGGGGCATTTCTAAAATTATATCCCATTTCCTCGGCATCCGTCAAGAAAATAAGAAAAAAACGGTCGCGTGCCTCCTCGTCCGAAACCCCGTCTTGACAGGACGGGCGCCTTGCCCACATGGTTGTGTATTCATCCACCGGGGCCGGCGGCCAGACGCCGGCCGGCACGCGCACAGGAGGAACGGCATGATGCGCTACTGGCTGTTCAAATCCGAACCGGAGTGCTATTCTTGGCAGGATCTGTCCGCTGCGCCGCGGCAGACCACGTCCTGGGACGGCGTACGCAATTATCAGGCACGCAACTTCATGAAGGCCATGCAGACGGGCGATCTGGGATTCTTCTACCACAGCGGCGCAGACCCGGCCATCATCGGCGTGGTGCGCGTCGTGCGGGAGGCCTACCCCGACCATACGGCGCAGGACCCGGAAAACAACCATTTCGACCCTCGAGCCACGCCCGAGAAACCCATCTGGGAAATGGTGGACGTGCGGCTGGAACGGGCCTTCCCCCATCCTCTGCGGCGCAGGGATCTGGCCGCCTTCCCGGAGCTGGCGGGCATGGAGCTCTTGCGGCGGGGCAGCCGCCTGTCCGTGCAGCCGGTCAGCCCGGAGGCCTTTGCCTTCATCTGCGCGCTGGCCGAAAACGGCGTGCCGGACGGACGGGCGTAGCCGCGCGCAGGCCGACGCCACGCCGGGATCCTCGCTTGCGGACTTTACAGCCCCGTCCCTTCTAACGTAAGACAGTCATCATTTTTCACCGTCCCGCCGGCATGATGTGACAAAATGTATCATTCCAGCGGGTCTTGAGGGTTTTTTCATGGCGAATAATGCTCTTATCAAGGATTTCGAGGCCCTGCTCGGCCCCGAGAACGTCTTCAGCTCCGAAGCCGACCGGCAGAGCTATTCCTACGACTCCGCCGTGCTCGCGCCCGTGGTGCCCACGCTGGTGGTGCGCCCCACCACCTGCGAGCAGCTCGGCCAGTGCGTCAAGAAGCTGTATGACAACGGCATCCCCATGACCGTCCGCGGTGCGGGCACCAATCTGTCCGGCGGCGTGATCCCCGATGCGCCGGATACGGTGGTCATCCTGACCAACGGGCTCAACCGCATTCTTGAAATCAACGAGAACGACCTCTACGCCGTGGTGGAACCGGGCGTCATCACGGCGCAGTTTGCCGCGGCCGTGGAAAAGAAGGGACTGTTCTACCCGCCGGACCCGGGCTCGCAGTCCGTCTCCACCATCGGC
The DNA here is from genome assembly GCA_019118745.1 of Candidatus Desulfovibrio gallistercoris. Taxonomy (GTDB): domain Bacteria; phylum Desulfobacterota; class Desulfovibrionia; order Desulfovibrionales; family Desulfovibrionaceae; genus Desulfovibrio; species Desulfovibrio gallistercoris. Next base: position 30,216 of record DWYJ01000037.1, read on the forward strand.
GGCAACATCGCGGAAAATGCGGGCGGCCTGCGCGGACTCAAATACGGCGTCACCAAGGACTACGTCATGGGCGTGGAATTTTTCGACGCCACCGGCGAAGTGGTCAAGAGCGGTTCGCGTACCGTCAAATGCGTGACCGGCTACAATCTGGCGGGCATGCTTACCCAGAGCGAGGGCACGCTCGGCGTCATCTCGCAGGCCATTCTCAAGCTGGTGCCTCCGCCGCAGGCCTCCAAAGCGCTTATGGCCGTCTTTGACGACATGCAGAAGGCGGCCGAAGCCGTGGCCGGCATCATTGCCGCCCATGTGGTGCCCTGTACGCTCGAATTTCTGGACAATAACACCATCGTGCGCGTGGACGACTTCACCCATGCCGGTCTGCCTCGCGATGCGGCGGCCATCCTGCTCATCGAGGTGGACGGACACCCGGCCCAGGTGGCCGATGACGCCGAGGCCGTGGAGCGCGTCCTCAGGAGCACCGGCGCCACGGCCGTGCACGTGGCCCGCGACGCCGCCGAAAAGAACACCCTCTGGGAGGCGCGCCGCATGGCCCTGCCCGTGCTGGCCCGCGCCCGCCCCACCACCATCCTGGAAGACGCCACCGTGCCCCGCTCGCAGATCCCGGCCATGATGAAGGCCGTCACCGACATCGCCGCCAAATACCGCGTGGAGGTGGGCACCTTCGGCCATGCCGGGGACGGCAACCTGCACCCGACCTTCCTCTGCGACAAGCGCGATGCCGACGAGTTCTCCCGCGTGGAAGCGGCCATCGACGAGATGTTCGAGACGGCCATCAGCCTGCATGGCACCCTTTCCGGCGAACACGGCATCGGCACGGCCAAGGCCAAGTGGATGGAGAAGGAAACCTCCCGCGGCACCATCCTCTTCTCGCAGCGGCTGCGGCGCGCCCTTGATCCCAAGGGGCTGCTCAATCCCACCAAGCTGGTGAGCATCCGTTAGGGGGCCGTGCCGTGAGCGATCTGCATACTCTTGCCCGGCGTCTCATGGCGCTGGATGACCGGCTGGCGGCCTGCATGCGCTGCGGCCTCTGTCAGGGCGTCTGTCCCATGTTCGGGGCCACCATGAAGGAGGCCGACGTGGCCCGCGGCAAGCTGGCGCTGGTGAACAATCTGGCCCACGAACTCATCTGCGATCCGCAGGCCGTGGCGGGCAAGCTTGACCGCTGCCTGCTCTGCGGCTCCTGCGAGGCGGCCTGTCCTTCCGGCGTGAAGATTACGGAGATCTTTTTCGAGGCGCGCGAGGTGGTCAATGCCTACCTCGGCCTGCATCCGCTGAAAAAGATGATTTTCCGCTTTCTGCTGCCCCGGCCGGAGCTGTTCAATCTGAGCGTGCGCGTGGGCGCTCCCCTGCAGCGCCTCGTGCTGCGCCGCAATCATGACGTGCAGGAGACGGCCTGCGCGCCCATGCTCTCCTTCATGCTGGGCAAACGGCACGTGCGGCCGCTGGCCGCCCGTTCCCTGTCGTCCCTCGTCGGGCCGCTGGACGAACCGCGCCCGGAAGGGGGCCTCAAGGTGGCCTTCTATCCCGGCTGCATGGGGGACAAGCTCTATGTGGACATGGCGCGGGCCTGCCTTGCGGTGCTGCGCCATCACAAGGTGGCCGTCTTCCTGCCGGAAGGGCTGGCCTGCTGCGGCATGCCCGCGCTGGCCTCCGGCGACGCCGAGGGCATGCTGCGCCAGATTTCCGCCAATCTGCCCATACTGCGCGGGGATTTCGACTACCTCGTCACGCCCTGCCCCACCTGTACCAAGACCATTGCCGCCCTCTGGCCGCGCTATGCCCAGCGCCTCGGCACGCTGGAACGCGAGGCCACCGCCCGCCTGGCCGAAAAGACGCGGGACATCACCGCCTTTCTGGTGGATGTGCTCAAGGTGGAGGCTCTGCCCGGCGGCGAGGGCACGCTTGCCGTCACCTACCATGACTCCTGTCACCTTTCCAAGGGACTGGGAATCCGCAGCCAGCCCCGCACGCTCATCAGGGCGTCCGCGCCCTGCCGCCTCGTGGAGATGAACGAGGCGGATCGCTGCTGCGGCTGCGGCGGCTCCTTCAACCTGACCCACTATGACCTCTCCCGGCGCATCGGTCAGCGCAAACGGGACAATATCGTGGAGAGCGGCGCCGCCGTGGTGGCCGCCGCCTGTCCGGCCTGCATGATGCAGCTGGAAGACATGCTTTCGCAAAATCACGACGCCGTGACCGTCCGTCACCCCGTCCAGCTGTACGCACAGCACCTGGGACTGGGCGGCGGGCCCGCGGCATAGTTTCAAAGGAGTGACTCATGGCCCCTGTCAATCAGGAACTTGTCGATCTCTTCATAGCCCGCGCGGAGGCCGTTGCCGCTCAGGTGCAGCGTCTGCCCAACATGGCCGCCGCCCTGCAGTACGCCGTGGACGTCTGCGCCCGCAAGGCCCCCTGCGAACTGCTGGCTGATGAAGATGTGGAAAAGGGCCCGGACGGCCCCAATAAAGTGCCCACTCGCGTGCAGAAGATCCTTGCCGCGCCGGATCTGCCGGATGCGGACTTTGCCGCCCTGGCCGAAGCCTGCGCCGCGCAGGGCTTTGCCTGCCGCCGGGACGGCCTGCGCAACCATCTGGCCGGTATCGACGTGGGCCTGACCACGGCCCGGCTGGGTGTGGCCGCCAGCGGCACCTGCCTGACCGTGGGCGATAACGAGGATACTCGTCTGGCGGGCATGATCAGCGAGACGCACATCCTCATCCTGCGCGCCTCGGAGATCTACCCCGATCTGCCGTCCATCGCCGGCCGGCTCCGCGAGCGCATGGCCGAGCGTCCCGGCAGCTATACCGTCTTCATCACCGGCCCCAGCCGCACCGCCGACATCGAGCGCATCGGCGCCGTGGGCGTGCACGGCCCGCTGGAACTGCATATCGTTCTTCTGGAGGATGCCCATGTCTAACAGCGAAAAACTCGGCAGCGTATCCGCATACCACAAGGATATCGACAGCGCGCTGGAAGACGGCTTCCTGCGCCGGACGCTGGACACCTTTGCCGTGTCCTACCGCGCCAACCGCGAAGCCATCTTCAAGGAAGTGGACGAACGCGGCCTCATCCGGCAGATCGCCGACGCCAAGGACGACGCCTGCCGTCACATGGAAGAGCTCTATACCCAGTTCCGGGCCGAGGCGGAAAAACGCGGCGTCATCGTGCACCGGGCGGCCACGGCCGCCGACGCCAACGAGATCATCGCCCGCATCGCCAAAGAGAACAACGTCAAGTACGTCATCAAGTCCAAGTCCATGACCGCCGAGGAGATCCACCTCAACACGCGGCTGGAGGCCGACGGCCTCGTGGTGGACGAGACCGACCTTGGCGAATGGATCATCCAGCTGCGGCATGAAGGCCCCTCGCACATGGTCATGCCGGCCATCCACCTTTCCCGGCAGCAGGTGGCCGACGACTTCGCCAAGGCCACCGGCGTCCCGCAGGACACGGACGTACAGCGGCTGGTCAAGGTGGCCCGCGTGCAGCTGCGCCGCAAGTTCCTGCGCGCGGACATGGGCGTGAGCGGCTGCAACTTCGCCGTGGCCGAAAACGGCAGCGTGAGCACCGTCACCAATGAAGGCAATGCCGAGATGGTGACCACCCTGCCGCGCGTGCACGTGGTGCTGGCCGGTCTGGACAAGCTCGTGCCCACGCTGGATGTGGCCCTGACGGCCCTGCAGGTGCTGCCGCGCAACGCCACGGCCCAGCGCCTGACCTCTTACGTCACCTTCATGGACGGCGCGGGCGACTGCGCGGCCTCTCCCTCCGGCAAGAAGATCATGCATGTGGTCTTCCTGGACAACGGCCGCACCGAGATCGCCAAGGACCCCATCTTCTCCCAGATCTTCCGCTGCGTGCGCTGCGGGGCCTGCGCCAACGTCTGCCCGGTCTTCCGTCTGGTGGGCGGCCACCGCATGGGCTATGTCTACATCGGGGCCATCGGGCTCATCCTCACCTACTTCTACCACGGACAGGACAAGGCCAAGATCCTCAGCCAGAACTGCATCGGCTGCGAAGCCTGCAAGAACGTCTGTGCGGGCGGCATCGACCTGCCGCGCCTCATCCGGGAGATCCGTGCCCGCCTGGTGGAAAAGGACGGCGCGGGCCTGCCCATGACCCTGCTGTCCTCGGTGATGAAGAACCGCAAGATGTTCCACAACCTCATCAAGTTCGCGAGCTTCGCCCAGCGTCCCTTCACCGGGACCGGCAAAGACAACGTGAGCTACCTGCGCCATCTGCCCGCCATCTTCCTGGGCAAGCATCAGTACAAGGCCCTGCCCGCCATCGCGGCCGAATCCTTCCGCGACCGCTGGGCCCGCATCAAGCCTGTGCTGCGGGAACCGCGCATGCGCATCGCGCTGTTCAGCGGCTGCGCGCAGGACTTCATCTTCCCCGATCAGCTGGAAGCCTTCGTCAAGCTCATGACGGCGCTCAATGTGGAAGTGGACTTCCCCCTGGAGCAGACCTGCTGCGGCCTGCCGCTGGACGTCATGGGCCAGCGGGCCACGGCCATCGAGGTGGCGCAGCAGAACGTGGACGCCTTTGCCCACAAGAAGTATGACGCCATCGTGACCCTCTGCGCGAGCTGCGCCTCGCACATCCGGAACGTCTATCCCGAGATCCTGGAGAACAGCCCCTACCGGCACCAGGCCGAGACGCTGGCGCAGTCCGTCCAGCCGTTCAGCGCCTTCCTGCATGACACCCTGGGCGTGAAGGCCGAGGACTTCAACCAGAGCGGCGAAAAGGTCACCCTGCACCTGCCCTGCCACCTTTGCCGCGGCTGCGGCGTCACGGACGCGCCGCGCGAACTCATCGGCCAGGTCGCGGAATACGTGCCCTGCGCGGAAGAGGACGTCTGCTGCGGCTTTGGCGGCAGCTACTCCATGAAGTTCCCCGAAGTGGCCGCCCAGCTGCTGGAGAACAAGCTCAACAACGTGCAGGCTTCCGGCGCGCAGCGCCTGGTGAGTGACTGCCCCGGCTGCGTGCTGCAGATCCGCGGCGGCGCGGAAAAGAAGGGCCTTCCCGTCAAGGTGAGCCACATCGTCGAACTCATGGTCGAGAACGTGCGTTCGCGCGGCTAGGGCCTGAGATATACTTCGCTGCTTATGTTGGGGGAAGGGAAACCCCTCCGCCGGCGCGGAAGGGTTTTCCCTTCCCCCCAAGCCCCCCTTCCCTTCCCCAGCGCGCTTTTACCGGGGAAGAGACAGGGGCGCGAGGCGGTAGCGAAACAGCTGGTCGTATGGTTTGAAACGCAATGTGTTTCAAACGAAAAAGGCTCGTGTAGCCCGCCGGTCTCCCCTGACCGCCATAAAAAAACCGTCTCCCGCCGACAGCGGGAGACGGTTTTTTCGTCAGGGCCGCAGCGCGCCCGATCCCCCAACTATACGCCGATGTTTGCTGCTTGTTTGAGGGGGAGAGTCTGCGGCACGAGGCGACACAGCGCCGTCCGGACACCATCAGGCAGAAACACCGTGACGAGCCCCGACCGTACAGACAGCGTCATGGCGCAAGGCCCCTGCGCCCTGTTGTCCAGAGGGCCTCTCGTCCGCAACAGAAAAGCGGCGAACAGGCATCTGACCTGTCCGCCGCCTTTCCTTGGGCTGTGATATGTTCGCCTAGGCCTTTTCGGCTTTCTGGCTCATGCGTTCAAACACTTCGCGGAAGCTGACCTTCTGCGGCCCGTCGCCGGACTGCGGCACCTGCAGGCCCACGCGCGTCTTGAAATTGATGACGATGGGGCCGCTCAGGTTGAGGCAGGCTTCTTCCGGCTTGCCCATGGGGATGGAAACGGTCACCAGGATGGCCGCATCTTCGGGCTTTTCCAGCCCCAGCAGCATCTGCTCCGCATCGCCGATGATGACGGGATAGGAGTCAAGGAAGCTGTAGGGGTCCGTGACCATCAGGCCCAGGGTAGGCGTTTCGGTACTTTGCAGGATGAGCAGTGCGCCTCCCTGCTGGATCTGCAGCAGGGTGAAGGAATGCTCGTTTTCCAGTCCGGCCAGGCCGCGGGGGAAGTTGATGATCTTGTCGGCTTCGATGCTCCGACGGCCAAGGCGGGTGTCGATCTCTAGGGCTTTTTTCTCTTCCATAGCTGCAATGCCACCATAAGGTCTTCGTTGTTTGTGGGAATGGCGCCTTTGTTTTCTTCTTCAGCGCGCTTGTAAAGCTCTTCTCTGTATACTGTCGTGTCGGCGGGGATATCCAGACCCAATTTAACCTGTTTTCCCTGCATGCTCAACACAGTTATACGTATATTTTCTCCAAGGCAGATGCTTTCCCCAGGACGGCGGGCAAGTATGAGCATATGCCGTCCATTAGAGATAATTGGAAAGATTGAGCTGCATGATCATGGAAGATGACTGCAACACCATGCTGTAGGTCATCTGCTGGCGCGTAAGGTTGGTCAGCAGTTCTGTCAGGTCGATGTCTTCCACGTTGCTCAACAGTTCCTGCTGGTCCAGCTTGCGGAAATCCAGGATGTCGTACACGGTCTCCACGCGGTTTTCCTTGGCGCCGATCTTGGCGGCCTGGGACTCCACGTAGGGCATGCAGTCATTGGTCAGCTTGGCCAGTACCTGAGCGCAGCCGTCGCGGTTGTCGCATTCCAGATAAGCGATGAACTCGCCCGCCAGCTCAAAGACGTTCTGTTCGGTGGGCAGCGCGGGCTTGCCCTGATAGTAACCGCCAAAGATCTCCATGCCCACGTTGTTCACGGAGACATAGGTGTCTTCCATGATCTCGTAATTGAGATCAGCGCGGTCGGGATGCACCATGACCTGCGCACCGGCGGGGATGGTGGAGCCGCCCGCGACGCCGGCGGTATTGAAGTCCATATAGCCGCCGGGGATGGTCAGGCGCAGGGTGTCGCCGCCGGTGGTCGTACCCTTGGCCGTCACCCAGTTGTTGCCGCCGTCGGTGCTGTAGGAGTAGGTGAACTCATTGCCGGCAGTGGCCAGATCCGCATCGGTATCGAAGCGCACCAGCACGTCCTTGCCGAAGTTGCCCGTGGCGGAAACATGCAGTGCCTCGCCCGTGGCGGCATCCTTCTCCCCAAGGCCGTCCTGACCGCCCATGACCACGATGTCCGGCGGAGGATTGTTGTCGTCGCCCTGATAGACGGCGGTAGGCCGGATATAGAGCAGGGTCCCGTTATTGGCGCCGGGGCCGGCGTCCACATCGGCGGCGCTGGTCTGCAGGCCGCGCGGCACGGTGAGCCGCACGCCGTTGGCGTCGATGGTGAAGGAGGCGTTGGGGTCGGCATTGGCCGGCAGCGTGCCTTCCGTCCAGGTCGTGCCGCCGTCGGCGGACCAGCGGTAGGTCAGATCGTCGTCGCCCACGGTGCCGTCGCTGGTGAACTGCACCATGATGGTGCTCTTGGAGGAGCCCTCGATGGAGAAGGCGCCCTCATTGGCGGCCTCGGCCCAGTTCTCGTCCCAGGAGGTCACGGCAAGGCTTTCCTCGAAGGCGTTGATGTCGTACTTGTGCCCGCCGAAGATGCTCTTGCCGTCGAACTCCGTATTGCCCAGATTGAGCAGGGAGCCGAAGAGCGCCCGCGCTTCGTCGGCCATGATCTTGCGCTGTTCGGCGGTATAGGTGTCCGTGGAGGCCTGTTCGGCCAGCTCCTTGAGCTGGGTCAGGACGTTGCTGGTCTGGGTGGCCACCACGTTGTCGGCCAGCTGCAGCCAGCCCTTGGCGGTCTCCACATTGGTCTTGTACTGATCCGTGTTCTGGATCTGATTACGGGCGGTCAGCACCCGGAAGGCGCCGGCGGGATCGTCCGACGGACGGTTGAGGCGCTTTTGCGTCGACCCCTGCAGGGTGCTTTCCATATAGGCAGCAAGGCTGTTCTGCATGTTGTTGATCATGCTGCCGTACATATTACGCTGCGTAACGCGGATTGCCATGATGTCCCCTCCTTGTCCCCTACTGCTTGAGCCCCAGCAGGGTCTCCAGCATCTGGTCGGCCGTGGTGATGAGCTTGGCGGCCGCCGTGTAGGAACTCTGGTACTTGATGAGATTGGCCAGTTCCTCGTCCAGGTTGACGCCGGACACGGAGGCCACGCGGTCGCTCAGGTCCTGGGTGAGCGTGGTGTTGTACTCGGCATTGGTCTTGGCCTGGAGACGGTCCGAGCCCACGGTGGTGACGAGGTTGGAGTAATACGAGGTGATGCTCTGGTTATCCACGGTCTTCCAGACGGTGGAGATCACCACGTTCTTGGTGGCCAGCAGGCCCATGTCGTTGGCCAGCGAGTTGTCGCCCACGTTCATCTGGTACTGACCGTTGACGCGGCCCGCAGCCACCAGGTCCGCATCCTGATACAGAGCGTCATTGATGGCCATGCTGGAGGCGTCGGTGCCGGAGAAGAAGCCGTTGATGCCCAGCGCCGCCATGAGACCGCTGCTGTCCGCGCCCATGGCGAAGTTGACGTTGCTGTCGGGGTTGGCTTCGATGAGCAGCCTGCCGTCCTGGATGGTGGCGTTGAGCATGTTGTTGCCCGCCGCATCCGGGAAGGAACGGTTGATGGCGTCGCGCACGTCCTCGAGCGTGTGCACCGAGGGATCGAAGTTCTGGACGCCGGGCGTGGCCGCGTCGAAATCCAGCATGCCGGAGGAAACGTGATCCCCGGTGGTCTTGTCGTAGAAGTGGAAGTTGACGTTGCCCGCCTGGAGCCGGTCGCTGTAGGCGTGCATGGACTGCGGCGAACCCAGCGCCTGATTGATAGCCCCGATGGTCTGCGTGCCCTGCGCGTAATCCAGCGGCTTCAGACCGACGCCCTGGCTGTGCAGGCGGTTCACTTCCCAGATGAGGGCTTCGGCCGTGGCGTTGACTTCGTCCAGATAGCGGTTGCAGTTGTCGTCACGGATGTTGAAGTAGGACGCCAGCTTGCCGCCGGTCACGCGGTCGGTGTTCTCGGTGCCGTTGAGGTAGCGCTGCGGCGTGACGTTTTCCGGACCGCGGGTGGGCTCGATCCAGTACAGGGCGCGCTTGGGCACGATGTCGAAGTTGTCGCCCGTATGGAAATTCTGCGTATCGGTGAAGGAGATGGTCAGGTTCTTCACCTTGACCGGGTCCACCTTGCCGTCGCCGTCATTGTCCGTGATCTCGTAGCGCAGTTCCTGGCCGTTGTCGTCGCGCAGCCAAGTCTTGCCGCCGTCCAGGGACACGCGGAACGACGGCGGCGGATTGTCGCCCACATTGCCGCCGTTGACGATCTCAACGGTGTACTCGAAACCGTCGGAGCCTTCGAACTCGATCTCGCCCTGATAGGTGGATTCCGGACGCAGGCGGTTTTCGGCCTGCGGATCCAGCATCTCCAGTTCCCAGGACTCCTGCTTGTCCACCAGCGGCTGACCGGTGGTCAGCTGCACGCGGAAGTCGCCCTTGCCGTTGTCGATGGTCTCCACGTCCACGAGGGTCGCCAGTTCGCGCACCAGACGGTCACGCTCGTCATACAGGTTGTTGGGATTGCTGACCCCATCCACCGTATTGGCCGTGATCTGCTTGTTGACGTCGGCGATGGCCTTGGAGATCTCGTTGACGCGAGCGACGGTCTCGTCGATGGACTTGTCCATGTCGCTCTGCAGCTGCTTGATGCTGTCCACCGTGGAGGAGAACATGTCCCCCATGGATTCGGCATAGGAAAGCAGAGCTTCGCGGTGGGCCGTGCTGTCGGGATACAGGGCCAGATCCTTCCAGGCATCGAAGAAAAGGCCGAGGGAGGAGTTCACGCCGGAACGGTTGGACTCGTTGAAGAGCCCTTCCAGCGAGGTCATGATGGTGTCCTGTTCGTTCCAGCGGGAGGACACGGTGGACTGCCGCACATAGGAGCGCTCGAGGAAAGCGTCATAGTAGCGCAGCACCTGCTGGGCGTTGACCCCCAGCCCCTGGGCGCCCGGCTTGGCCTGGATGGCGTAGGAATCGCGCTGGTCCACATACTGGCGCGAGTAACCTTCGGTATCCGCATTGGCGATATTGTTGCCGGTAACGGATATCCACGCCTGCGAGGCGTTAAGGGCGGACTTCCCTATGTTCATCAAACCACTCAGCATAATCACAGCCTCCCGGAAATAATGGCCGCATCAGGATGCGCCTTGTAGCACATGGTTCCCTGCGATCCGTAGATTTCGGCATCGGGGGGGGTGACCTGCTTGGTCAGATGACGGAGATTGCGCGTGCTCTGGTCGAGCAGCGCAAGCGAAAGCTGCGCATTGCGGGACGCCTGGCGCGCCGCACGCTGTTCCCCCCTGTCCACTTCGGCAAAAATATTCCTCAGCTCGTCAGCCTGTTCTTCCGGCAGGCTTTCGGCATACGCAAGCACGCGCTGCCCGGCAAGCGACCGGATCACGCAGCTTTTTTCCACTGCGATCTGACGAATAAGCTCCTGGAGAGAGAATTCCAGAGCGACCACGGTCTCCGTCTTGCGCTCCATAATGGAAAAATATTCCTCTTCCAGCAGCTCGAACAACAGTGACAACGCCTTTGCCTGACGTTGCAGAGATTGGCTAACGATCTGAAACATAAGCATATCCTTACATTTTTTGCAGGCTTCCGCCGCTAATGCGACCGGCGGCATTTTCTGCCGCCGGTGGAGCGTGCACTCTCAATAGTGCAAGAGATATGCCGTTGTGGACAGGAGCTACATGGGAACGCCCGCTATGAGCGCTTCTTCGGCGCTCAGGCGGGACTTGCCGGCCTTCTGCGCCGGCTGGAGGACAGGCGTCTGCCCCATGCTCGCGTGGGGCGCGGTCAGCGGCGGGATGCCGGAAGCCGGCATCTGCTGCCCCTGCTGCGGCTGCGCCTGTGCCGTCGCCTGCGCGCCGCTCAGGGGCGCCACGGAAGCCTGACCGGCCTGGGGCTGACCCTGCATGGCATTCATGCTCTGCTGCTGCATCTGGGCCTGCAGGCGTGAGGCTTCCAGCTGGGCGGCCTGCGGCGTCTGGATCGTCTGCTGGGCTGCGACGCTGTTGCCCTGGGCGTGATAGGCCCGGATGCCCTGACCGGCCTTCTGGCCTCCGGCGTCCAGATTGATGGTACGGATGAGGTCCTGGTTGAGGCCCTGCCGCAGTTGCTGCGCCTGCTGGGGGATATTGGTCTGATAGCGGACGCGCACCACATCCGAGGCATTGGCCTGCTGGGCCGCGGGCTGGGCCTGCTGCGCCTGCTGCGCCGACGCGTTCATGGCCGCCGGCATGCCGGACGGCGTGAAGGGCGCGACCGGCTGCGCTATCTGGGCGGGCGTCAGCGGAGGCTGCATGGCCGCCTGCATGGCGGCGGGACTGCCCACCTGAGCAGCGGACTGCCCATAGGCGGCGGCAGCCGGCGAAGCCACGGCCCCCGCCTGCGCCACGCCGGCGGGCTGAGTGGCCTGCCAGGCGTTCTCCTCCTGCTGACGGCGGCGACGCGTGGCGGGACGCACGCCGTTGCCCAGCTTGTCGCCGGCCTGCCGCTGGGCCTGCTGGGCCATCTGCAGGCCCGAAAGCTGGTCGGACGTGCGCTGATGACGGCGCACCTCGATCTGCCGCTTTTCAGGCTGGGGCGCGGCGGGCGGCTGCAGAGCCGCCAGCTGCGGCGCGGCCTGCGGCTGGGCGGCGGCCGGGGCCGCGGACTGATCCACCACGCCGCTCACCGGCGCATAGCCTTCATAGATGGGGGACGCCTGCGGCGCTGCGGCGGAGGCCTCCGCCACGGCCACAGGCTGCTTGCCGGCCTCGGCCGGCGTGGCGGCAGCGGGCGTCACCAGCGGTGCGGCTTCGGCCACGAAGGCCGCGGAGCGTCCGCCCGCGCCGGCCGTGCCGCGGCTGGCCGACACGAGATTGCGCGAAAGCTGCTCATACATCATGTCCGCCAGACCGATGCCGCCCACGCTGGCCATGGACTTGGCCAGTTCCTGATCGTACATGTCCTGCCACATCTTTTCGTCCCGGCTGTGCAGCAGGCCGTTCTGCGGCAGGGTGGCGCGCATCTGCTGCCACATCTTCTGGATGAAGATGGATTCGAAGCCCTCGCAGGCTTCGCGCAGCCGCTTTTCCTTCTGTTCAGGGGTGAGACGGCTGGAGGAAGACTCGTTGAGACCGCGAACCCTGTTCTGCAATTCGAGCTGACGTCCCTGGCTCTGGCCGAGGGAAGCCTGCATCATGCTGGAATCCAGTGAAGAAGCGCCCATGTTAGATCACCTCCAGGCTGGCATGCAGGGACCCCGAGGCCTGCAGCGTTCTCAGGATGGAAATAAGGTCGCGCGGCGTGGCCCCGATGGCGTTGAGCCCGTCCACCAGTTCCTGCAGGGTCGCGCCTTCCACCATCATCAGCCGCCGGTTCTCCACGCGCACGTTGATGTCCGTACCGGGCGTGACCACCGTCTGGCCGGCGGAGAAGGGCCCTGGCTGTGAGACCTGCTCGCTCTCCTGCACCACGATCTGCAGGTTACCGTGCGCCACGGCCGCCTGGGAGATGCGCACATCCCGCCCAAGCACCACGGTGCCCGTCTTTTCGTCCACAACGACCTTGGCCGGCACATCGGGCGACACTTCGAGGTTTTCCACCGAGGCCATGAGCGGCACCAGATTGCTGCGGTACTGCGGCGGCACGTTGACCACCACGGAGCTGGCATCCTGCGCATTGGCGTAGGGACCGCCCATAGCTTCATTGAGGCGCTCGGCTATCTGCTGGGCCGTGGAAAAGTCGGCCATACGCATGTTGAGCGTCAGCTGATCCTGCTGATTGAATTCAAAGGGGATGGCCCGTTCCACGATGGCCCCGCCGGGGATGGTGCCCACGGTGGGGATGTTCTGGGCCGCGCGGGCCGCCGCGCCGGTGATGGAGAAACCGCCCACGGTCAGCGGCCCCTGCGCCAGAGAATAGATCTTGCCGTCCACGCCCTTGAGTGCCGTCTGCAGCAGCACGCCGCCCAGCAAAGACGTGGCGTCCCCCACCGAGGACACGGTCACGTCCAGGCGCGTGCCCGGCTTGGCCGACACCGGCATGCGGGCCGTCACCATGACCGAGGCCACGTTCTTGACCTTGAGCGCATCGGCATCCACCCCCACGCCCATGCGGTCCATCATGTTTTTCATGGAGCTCAGGGTGAAGACGGAGTTCTTTTTGTCGCCCGTCCCGGCCAGACCCACGACCAGGCCGTAGCCTATGAGCTGGTTGTCCCGGACGCCGGAAAAGGTGGCAATGTCCTTGATGCGCACGGCCTCCGCCCGCCCCGGCAGGGACAGGACGGCGAGGACCAGCAGGAACGACACAATGCGGACCGGATTCAGATTCATTCGTGATTCTCCTCTGCCGACAACGCGGCAAAGGAGGATTTGCAAAAATCACGCCATAAATTAATATTAACTAATCATTCAAGCATATTATGAAGAGAGGAGAATCCGCCCCACCAGGCCCGCGCCAGACATTTGGCGCTGTGCGGACACAAAAAAGGGGAGCACGCCGCACGCGGCGTCCTCCCCGGACAGAGCACAGGAAACGAAAGGATCACAGAGTGAAGAGCGCGGGCTCCTCACGCAGCAGATTGGCGGCGATGAGGCGGCTGTCCGCCTTGTAGGTGCCGTTGGCCACCTGCATACGCAGGGCCTCCACCTTGTCCGCACGAACATCGGGCGCGTTCTGGGCCACCCGGTGCGCCTCGCTGAGCAGCATGGCGTCCTTCGACACGCTTATGGAATCCCCTTGTGCGGCATGCGTCGTGCCGACATGCTGACGCTCGCCGGTGTTCTCCAGACGGCCCTGTGCGTACACTTCCCGCACGGAACCAAGCAAACCGGACGCATATTGAATTTCCATCTTGTCCTCCTGCCTGAAGAATCAGGACCGAACAGGAGCGGGCTTGTCCAGCATGCTCCTGTCAATTTTTTCTCGTGTTATGCGCCACAACAGGCGACGTACGCGGGCCTGCAGCTCAGCCGAGAGCTTGCGTGCCCCCCTGTCGTCCTGCCGGACGAAACAGAGCCCCTCCCCCGGAGGATAGGTGAACCGTATGGTGAAGCCCACACGCTCGCTGAGCGCCCGGCGAATATCCTCCACCACGGGATTGTCGCTGCCGGTGAAGAGCAGGCTTTCATACACTTCCTGCGCGACCTTCTCCACATAGACGCCGCGCCGGGGGGTCGGATCGGGGTCCTGAGGAGCCTCGCCCGCCGCCAGCCGCATGCGTGTCCGCAGACGAGTCAGACGGCGCGCGGCAAGCAATTGCAGCTCGTAGCCCTGGACTCTCTGGCGCAAGCGAACGGCAGCGATATCAGACATAAGACTCCCCATTCCCTTCTGGCTTTCTTTTCGACCGCGCGCGTGATTACTTTAGAGGCTTCCGAAATATTAAGCAATCTCTCCTGAGCCCCCGCCATCCCGGCGGCTGCCGTTGCGGGCCAGAGTGCAGGTCACGGCAAGCAGGTTGAGCACGCCGAAAAGGATCATATCCGTCCGCATGGCCTGCAGGAACTGCGGCATATTGTCCGGCCCGACCGCTTCATGCCCCAGAAAGAAGCTGAGCGTCAGGGTGATGATGACCATGTTGCAGAGCATGCCCGCCGTACGCACCATGCCCACCAGCCCCGAAGCGCGGCCCACGTTCTGCTCGCCCGCGCTCTCCATGATGATGGCCGTATTGGACAGGGCAAAGAAGCTCACCCCCACGCCCAGCAGGGCCTGCGTGCCGAAAATGAGCAGGAGCGTGGAATCCAGCTCAAGAAAAGCCGCCAACAGCAGACCGCAACCGCAGAGCACTGTGCCCAGGGTGCAGACATGCCCGGCCTGCCAGCGGCTGCAGAGCCGTGCCGCCAGCGGGCTGGAAAGCGCCTGGACCAGGGCCTGCATGGCCAAGATGAGCCCGGTCTGCTGCACGCTCATGCCGCGCCCCATCTGCAGGAAGAGGCTGAAAAAGAAAAGCATGCCAAAAAAGGAACAGTAGTTGATGAAGGCCGCCACCAGCGAAAGCGTCGTCACCCGGTTGTGGGCCAGCATGCGCACGTCCAGCAGGGGGAAGGCGGTGCGCAACTCCCGCAGACACAACAGGATGGCCAGCGCAGCCCATACCGCCAGCATGGCCCCGCCCAGACCGGGATAATCGGCCAGCTCCGACGCGCCGATGGTCAGGGCGGCCATGCAACAGGCGTAGATGAGACAGCCCGCGGTGTCGAAATGCTCGCCCTTGGCGGGCCGCCATTCCATCCGCACGTGGAAGACCGTCAGCAGCATGGCCCCCAGGGCCGCCAGGCCCGTCAGCCAGAACAGCCACTGCCAGCCCAGCCAGCCGGCCACGCAGCCGGCCAGGGGCGGCCCGCAGGCGATGCCCGCGTATACGGCCGCGCTGCTGATGCCGAGGTAGCTTGCGCGCAGATCGGACGGCGCGGCCGAGACGAGCAGGGCCAGACTGCACGAACTGATCAGGGCGCAGCCGGTCCCCTGCACGAGGCGCAGCACGATGAACAGCGTCATGTCGCTGACGAAGCCGAGCACGATGCTCGTCAGGCTGAAGATCCCCATGCCGGCAAGGAAGACCCGGCGGCGGCCGAAGATGTCCCCCAGCGTGCCGCCGGCCAGCTGGAAGATGACCAGCCCCAGCGAGTAGACGGCCCCCACCAGGCTGAGCTCGCGCGCGCTGGCGCCGAGGCTCTCGCCAAGGGGCGGCAACACCGCATTGACGCCGGCCATCATGAACGGCATGAAAAACTGGGCGGCGCACATGGCCACCAGAAGTGAGCGATGTTCCTTGAGAACCGGCACGTCCTCCCTCCCCCGCCGCCGTCGATCCGGCAGCGCCAGCCGCCGCATGGCCCAGCGTCAGCGCATCATCGGTCCCCGCATGTCCCCGGCGCGATGCGTCCCTGTTCCTGCAGCCGGTCGCGTATCCATTCCGCACACTGCTGCGGCGTCCGTCCGGCGGCAGGACAATGCAGGCCGGCATAGCGCCTGTACAGGGCCTCGCGCTCTTCGAAAAGTCCCCGCAGGGTCTGCCCCGGCGCGATGGCCAGGCCCCGTTCGGGATTGCGGGCGATGCGCTCCTCGATGACCTCAAAGGGGACTTCCAGATGCACCACGGGCCCCTGCGCCGCCAGATGGCGCATGGCCGCCTCCCGGTAGATCACGCTGCCGCCGGTGGCGAGCACCGTCCGCGGCGCGCGCACGCTGCCCACCACGCAGGCCTCCAGATCGAGGAAAGCTTCCTTGGAGAGCTCGTCCGTCACGCCCTGCAGGCGGCTGGCATAGAGCGACTCCATAAGATAGTCGCTGTCCATGAACGCCCAGTCGAGCGATTGCGCAAGCGCCTGCCCGACCGTGGACTTTCCCGCTCCGGCCATGCCGATGATGCTGATACAGGGTTCGGGCGCTCCGCCGCAGGGTGCGCAGTGCATAGCTTCTCCTTACTGCCGGGACCTCGCCGCGCAGGGCGGCATGACTGCCAGATTGGCCCAAGGCAAACGCCTCTGTCAAGGCGGATGCGCGGTCGTCCGTTTTTTCTCTTTTTTCCCATCTGCTGAAAATTCTTGCTTCTCTGCCGCTCCGGCACTAATGTTTTCCCCACGCCTTCCGATTGAAGAACTAGAGGAGTGACATTCCATGCGCCATATATTTCTTCCGCTCGGCCTCACCTGCCTGCTCGGCATGGCGGCCCCGCTGACGGCAGGCGCCGCCAGCCTGTCACAGGATTCCGGCTCCATCGACATCAACCAGCGTGTGCAGGACTGGAAAGATTACGGAGGGGCCCGCCTGTACTGGCTCTCCGTAGCGAGCCCGCGGCAGATCCGCATGGGCGGCCTGCCCTTCGTGGACCCGGCTTCCCATCCCCTGCTCACTCCTGAGACGAAGGCTCCGGCACGCCGCAGCAGCGCACGGCGCAAGACGACCCGGCGACAGAACACATCCGCCGTGCGTACCCAGAAAGCGCCCAAGGATGCCGGTTCCACCTCCCTGCGCAAACCTGCCGCCGCCAAGTCCGGCGGCACGGTCAGCTCGGGCACCGTGCCCATCGAGCAGACCTCCCGTCGCAGGGGCGGGGGCATCGCCGTCACCACGGAAGTGCCGCGGCCCGTGGCGCCCGTTTCGGGCGGCCCCTGGGCTCCGGTGCCGGGCACGCCGCCGGTCTCTGGCCTCGGCATGTATGACGCCCAGCCCGTGCCCGCCATCATCCCCGCGGGTTCCCTGCCGCCCGGCGCGGCCACCAGTCCGGCCATGACGCCGCCCGTGCCTGCGGCTCCGGCCGCGGCGCAGCCTGCCGCTCCCGCCGTGGCCCCGGTCCCGGCCGGCCCCACGGACGTCTATAGTCCGCAGACGGTGCCGGGCACGCCCCTGCCGCCCCTGCCCGGTTCGGCGGCCGCGCAACCCATGCCCACCCTTCCGGGGGCACAGGGCACGGCGGCCATGATGGGTGCGCAAAACGGCATGACCGCCCGCCGCGGCGGCTAGCGCTTTTTGCATCAAGAAAGGCCGGGCGACGCCACAGCGCCGCCCGGTTTGGCGTGTGCGGGGAACCGCGTTTTTTCCGCGATGCGACTGGCCGCCCGACTTGGAACGCCCCATGTTTCCAACGAAAGATGCGCTCACCTGCGCGAGAGGACAAAGCGGCGCGTGACGCGCTGCCGCAGGGCTTGACGAATCCGGCCTTGCCATGTATGAACGATTTTTCGAATGTACTGCCTGCGGCCCGTTCCGGCAGGCACAATCTGCCGTGCGGACACTTTTCTGCCTGAATGCGCCTTTCTCGCGCCGGGTCGTCAGCCCCTTGTCCGCAGCCGCTTTACGAAAGGAGATCCGACCATGAAAAGAACGTACCAGCCCAGCAAAATCCGTCGTGCCCGTACGCATGGTTTCCGTGCCCGCATGGCTACCGCCAGCGGCCGTGCCGTCCTGCGCCGTCGCCGCGCCAAGGGCCGCAAGCAGCT
Organism: Candidatus Desulfovibrio gallistercoris; assembly: GCA_019118745.1. Taxonomy (GTDB): domain Bacteria; phylum Desulfobacterota; class Desulfovibrionia; order Desulfovibrionales; family Desulfovibrionaceae; genus Desulfovibrio; species Desulfovibrio gallistercoris. Next base: position 48,126 of record DWYJ01000037.1, read on the forward strand.
GAGCGCCTAGACCTGCGGCGGGGCAGGCCCTTGCCGTGCACGAATGCCATGATGGCGTCGCAGCGACTGCCGAAAGAGGGGCGGGTCCGCAAACATGCGGATTACGCCCTCTGTTATGAGCAGGGGCGGCGTCATCACACCGGGAATTTCATCCTTTTCATATTCCCACGCCCCGGCAGCGGAAAGATCCGTGTCGGGATGGCTGTTTCACGCAAGGTCGGCAATGCTGTGACACGCAATCGGCTCAAGCGCCTGCTGCGGGAGTTTTATCGCCTGCATCAGGCTCTTTTGCCGTATGATAGCGACATCGTGACCGTGGCCAAGAAGCACGCGGGGCAGTCCTGTCTCGATCTTGCCCTGGTGAGCGCCGAGCTGGAGCCCGTGCTCCGGCGGCAGCAGCGCCGCCAGCGGGAACAGCAGGAGACGCAGTCATGCCTTCCCTGAGAAAGGCCGTGCGCCTTCTGGCCATTCTGCCCATACGTCTCTATCAGTTGGGCATTTCGCCTTTGCTGCCCCCCTCCTGTCGATTCGTCCCCACCTGTTCCGCCTACGCCATCGAGGCGATCACCCGCCACGGCCTTTTGCGCGGCGGGTGGCTGACGCTGCGCCGTCTGGCGCGCTGTCACCCCTGGGGCGGTTCAGGGTATGACCCCGTCCCTCCCGTGCACCCGCAGCCTGCGGAACCTGTCCCTCACAGGAGTACCATCCCCGATGCAAGAAACTAGCAGCAGCACCAAAAACCTCGCTCTGGCCATCGTCCTCTGCCTTGCCGTGCTCTTCGGCTGGAGCTTCTTTGCGGAATACATGGGCTGGGTCGCCAAGCCCGACCCCCAAGTGGCGGCGCAGCAGCAGGCCGAAGCCGAACGGGCCAGGCAGGAGAAGGCCGAGGCCGAGAAGGCCCGCACGTCCGTGCCGCTGACGGTCTTCGCGCCGGTGCCGGGCCGGGACATCACCATCTCCACGCCGCTTTATGAAGCGGTCATCCACAGCGGCGGGGGCGTGGTGCGCTCCTTCCGCCTCAAGCACTACTCCGCCACCATCCAGCCTGATTCGCCGCTGGTCGATCTGGTGGACGCCACCACGGCGGAATCCGCTCCGCTGGGCCTCGTCATCGACGGGGCAGCCTCCTGGAGCCTCGGCCAGTGGGCCGTGGAGAGCGAACCGCAGGGCCCCCTCTCCGCCGGACAAAGCGCGGTGCTGCGCCTCGTGGGCGAAGTGAACGGCCTGCGCGTGGTGCGCGAGCTCCAGTTCTCCGCCGACAGCTATCTCATCAAGGAAAAGACCAGCCTGACCCCGCTGGGCGACCAGACCCGCAGCGCCCGCGTGGCTTATACCGTGGCTTCCGACGCCAGCAATGCCGGCGGCGGACAGTATGACGCCATGCGCATCGCCTGGTATCTGGACAACTCCCTCGGTCAGGAGAGCGACGCCGAAGATCTGACCAAGGGCGTCACGGCCTCCGGCAACGTGAGCTGGGCCGGCCCCATGAGCACGTATTTCCTCTCGGCCATCCTGCCCGGCGACACCAGCAACGTCACGGTGAAGGGCCTGCTGCGCGGCGGCGTCTACCGCGTGGCGGTGGAAGAGCAGGACATCCAGCTCACCCCCGGCAACACCGCCGAATTGGAAGCCTCCTACTGGTTCGGGCCCAAGAAGCGCAAGCTGCTCATGGAGGTCTCCGACTCCCTGGCCGGCAGCGTCGAGCTCGGCATGTTCAGCATCATCGCCAAGGGCCTGCTCTGGCTGCTGGAATTCTTCCATCAGTACGTCAACAACTGGGGCCTGGCCATCATCCTCCTCACCGTGCTCATCAAGGCGGTCTTCTGGCCGCTCACGGCCAAGAGCTACGCTTCCATGGAGAAGATGAAGAAGCTCCAGCCCATGATGATGAACATCCGGGAAAAGTACAAGGACAACAAGGAGATGATGAACAAGGAGGTCATGGCCCTCTACAAGACCTATGGCGTCAACCCCGCCAGCGGCTGCATCCCCATCCTTGTCCAGCTCCCTGTGTTCTTCGGCCTGTATCAGGCGCTGCTCACGGCCATCGAGCTGCGCCACGCCACTTTCGTCGAGTTCCTGCCGTTCACGGACAAGATCTGGCTGGCTGACCTCTCGGCCAAGGACCCCTTCTACATCACGCCCATCATCATGGGCCTGACCATGTTCCTGCAGCAGCGCATGAGCCCTCCGCCGACCGATCCCACGCAGCAGAAGGTCATGATGTTCCTGCCGCTCATCTTTACCGTGCTGTTCCTCGGCTTCCCGTCGGGTCTGGTGCTGTACTGGCTGGTCAACAACATCCTGTCCATCGCCCAGCAGGGCCTCATGCACCGCAAGAACAGACGGCTCGACGCCGACAGTTAGCCTGACGGCACAATGCGTTCCTACCGGGCGGGCGGCTTGGCCGCCCGCTCTATTGGGGTTGTTATGGAAGGTTTCAAGGAATTTCTCGGCAAAACGCTGGATGCGGCCATCGAAGAGGCCTGCACCTACTACAACGCCTCGCGCGAAAAGCTCGAAATCGAGATCATCCAGGACGCCAAGACGGGCATCTTCGGCATCGTCGGGGCCCGCAAGGCCAAGGTGCGCGCCCGGCGCGCCGCCCTGCGCGAAGTGGTGGAAAACGCCCTGGGACGGAGCAGCCGCCCCGTGTCTGCCGAGGCGGACGCCACCGGCGGCAAACAGAGCGGCGAGCCCTCCGCCACGCCTGCGGAAGAGCCCGCCCGCGAAACGCGCCCGGAAAAGCCCGCCGCACGTGAAGGCGGTCCGCGGCGCGGCAAGGGCCGGACGGAAGAGCGCAGCCCCCGCGAGGGTGACGCGCGCGAAGGCCGCCGGAGCGAAGAGCGCGGCCCCAAAGCCGGCCGCAAGGGCCAGAACATGCCGGCCCCCGTCACGCCCTCTCAGCAGACGGAAGACGTCGCCACGGGAGCGGCCGCGGAAAGCGAAGATCAGCCTGACAATACGGAAAAAACGCCCCGCGCCGAGCGCCCCCGCCACGGGGAACGCTCCGGCCGCGCCGCCCAGCGGGAGAGCCGCCGCGCCCCGGCGGACGACGATATGGACGAAGCCGACGAGTCCCTGCCGCGCCGCGCGCTGGAAGAGCTGGATCAGGCCCGCCTGCAGGAGCTGGCCAAGGACTGCGTGAGCCGCCTCATCCGTCCCATGCTGAGCCAGCCGGTGGAAGAGCCGGAAGTGGATATCGTGGACGGACGGGTACGGGTCGCCGTGGACTGCGGCGAGGACTCCGGCCTGCTCATCGGCCGTGAAGGCCAGACGCTGGCCGCCCTCCAGTACCTGGCCTCGCGCATCGTCTCGCGCGGCATGGACGCCGCCGTGCGCGTCCAGCTGGATGCCGGGCGCTACCGGCAGCGGCAGGAGGAAAAGCTGCGCGACATGGCGCTGGCCCTGGCGGCCAAGGTGCGCCAGACGGGCCGCTCCTACTCCACCCGTCCGCTCAGCTCCTACCACCGGCGCATCATCCACCTCTGCCTGCAGGAGATGGACGACATCCTGACCCGCAGCACCGGGGACGGCCCGCTGAAGCGGGTGGTGATTTTGCGCCGCCGGCCGGAAAAAGGCGAGCGCCAGCCGCAGGGCGAGCGGGACAATCGCCGCCGCGCTCCCCGTCCCGAGGGGGAGACTGAAGGCCGCAACGCCTCTCTCGCCGCCTCCGCCGTGCCGGATATGACGGCGGGAATGCCGGTGGAGACGACCGCGTGTGGCGGGCCCATGCCGGCGATGCAGGAAGCGGCGGAACAGACGGCGGAAGCCCCCGCCGCAGCCGCGACGGACGGCGAGCGCTCACGGGACGAGGCATGACCACCATTGCGGCCATCGCCACGGCGCCTGGGGCAGGCGGTATCGGCATTGTGCGCCTTTCCGGGCCGCGTGCCAAGGAGATCCTGGCGCGGCTCTTCCTGCCGCTTTCGGCGGGCTTCGTCAATTTCCGCCCCTGGCAGCTGCATCATGGCCGCGTGCTGGACAGTCACGGCGAGGCCCTCGATGACGTGCTGGCCGTCTTCATGCCCGGCCCCCGCACCTTCACCGGGGAGGACGTGGCCGAGATCCACTGTCACGGCGGCGTGTTCATCGTGCAGGCCGTGCTGGAGAGCGCTCTGCGCCTCGGCGCGCGGCAGGCGCAACGCGGGGAGTTCAGCCGCCGGGCTTTCTGCAATGGCCGTATGGACCTGAGCCAGGCCGAAGCCGTGGCCGAACTGGTGGCCGCGCCCTCGCGCGAGGCCGTGCGCTTCGGCCTTTCGCGTCTTGAGGGGCTGCTCGGCCGCCGGGTGCGCGCCCTGCGTACGGAGCTGGACGGACTGCGCGCCCAGATGTGCCTTGCCGTGGATTTCCCTGAAGAGGAAGTGGAGAGCCTGCCCCCGTCCGCCTTTGCCGGGCGCGTCCTGGACGTGATGCAGGCCCTTGAGGGGCTGTTGCGGGCCCAGCGCCGGGCGCGGGTCATGCAGCAGGGGGCGCAGGTCGTGCTGGCCGGAGCGGTCAACGCCGGCAAGTCCAGCCTGATGAACGCCCTGCTGGGCCGCCAACGGGCGCTGGTCACCGACATCCCCGGCACGACGCGTGATTTTATCGAAGAAGGCTGCGATCTGGACGGGCTCTCCATCCGGCTGGTGGACACCGCCGGCCTGCGGGAAGCGACGGAGAGCGTGGAACATCTGGGCATTGCCCTGAGCCGTGAGAAGCTGGCCCAGGCGGACGCTATCCTGCTCGTGGTGGACGGCGGCGCGCTGGGCGAGGACGGCGCGGCCGCGGTGGTCTGTCCGGAACCGGCCGCCGCCGAAGTGCTGGAGACCGCCGGGGACATCCCGGTCCTGCTGGTCTGGAACAAGGCGGATCTTTGCGATCCGGCCGTCTTCCCGCCCCGCTGGGCCGGCCGGCGCCCCGCCCTGCGGCTCTGCGCGCGCAGCGGCGCGGGGCTCGACGAGCTCGCTGCGCGGCTGCGGGAGTGCATCCTTGCCGGAACGGCGGAAACGCCCCCGGAGGATGGACTGGCCCCCAATGCCCGGCAGGCGCTGGCGCTGGAACAGGCTCGCCGCGAACTGGAAGGGCTCCATGCGGACATCCTGTCCGGCATGCCGTATGACTGTTGCGCCGTGCGCCTGGCCGCGGCGACGGCCTATCTGGACGAGGTCACCGGCAGCAACAGCACGGAAGAGGTGCTGAACAGCATCTTTGAACATTTCTGTATCGGGAAATAAACGGCAGGGAGCACCTGAAAAGCCCCTGCCGGGGAAAGCGTCGCATGAATCTGGAAGAGTTGCGCCGTCGCCTGAGCAGCGACGAGATCAATGCCCTGCCCCTGCGGCATTACGAAGGGCCCATCTACCTTGTCCGCACCGAGGCGGACTGGCGCAATGCCCTGCCCCAGCTTCTCGATGAACGCGTCATCGGTTTCGACACGGAGACCCGCCCCACCTTCCGCAAGGGCCGCATCAACCAGCCTTCGCTGGTGCAGCTCGCCACGGCGGATGCCGTATACCTCGTGCAACTCGGCTGGCTGCCCTTCGGCGATTATCTGGCCGATCTGCTGGCCGACGGCCGCTATCTCAAGGTCGGCGTCGGCATCGGCGACGACATGCGGGAACTGGGCAAGATCCACCCCTTCACGCCCGCCGGGCATGTGGATCTCGGCCAGATGGCGCGCCAAAACCGCATGTGCAGTCAGGGCCTGCGCTCCCTGACCGCGCACCTTTTCGGCTGGCGCATCTCCAAGGGGCCGCAGTGCTCCAACTGGGGCCTGCCCGAACTGACCCAGCGCCAGATCCTCTATGCCGCCACCGACGCCTGGGTCGGCCGGGCCATCTTCCTCAAAATGTGCGAGCTGGGGCTCGTGAGGCAGTTGCCATGATGGCGGCCACGCCTCCGGCGCTTGGCCCGCGCCTGGTGTTCTTTACCGGCGGCACGGCCCTGCGGGAGGTCAGCCGCAGCCTTACCCGCCTGACGCACAATTCCGTCCATCTGGTCACCCCCTTCGATTCCGGCGGCAGCACGGCCAGCCTGCGCCGGGCTTTCGCCATGCCCGCCGTGGGGGATATCCGCAACCGGCTGGCGGCCCTGTCCGACAGGGACATCATCCCCGACGCCGTGCTGGAACTCTGGGAGCAACGCCTGCCGGAAGACGGCGACCCGGAAGAACTGCGCCGGCAACTGCTGCAACTGGGCGAGAGCGTCCATCCCTGCTGGCGGGAGCTGCCGGATGTCTTCGCCGCCTCCATGCGGCTGTATCTCTCCTTCTTCCTGCGCCGCATGCCGCCCCATTTCGATGCGCGCTACGCCAGCCTCGGCAATCTCATGCTGGCCGGGGGCTATCTGGAACACCGGCGGGACTTCGGGCCGGTGCTGGCCTTCTTTTCCCGTCTGCTGCAGGCGCGCGGCGTGGTCACGCCCATCGTGGAGGAGAGCCTGCATCTGGCGGCCGTGCTGGATGACGGCAGCCGGGTGGTGGGGCAGCACCATTTCGGTCAGCTCGGACAAAACATCCGCCGCCTCTTCCTGACCGTCCACGAGCCGGACCGGCCCTTCCACGACATGACCCCCTGCCGCCCGGCCATCACCCGCACGGCGGCGACCTATCTGCAAAGCGCGGGGCTCATCTGCTACCCGATGGGGAGCTTCTACACCAGCGTGCTGGCCAACCTGCTGCCTGCCGGCGTGGGGCGGGCCGTGCGGTCCGCCGCCTGTCCCAAGGTCTTCCTGCCCAATTCGGGACAGGACAGGGAGGTCTGCGGCCTTTCCATCCTGGGCCAGACCCGCATGATCCTGGATGCCCTGCGCGCGGACTGCCCCGACGCGCAGCCGCAGGAGCTGCTGCAATGGGTCGTGGTGGACCGGCAGCACGGCGTATACGAGGGCGGCTGCGACACCACCGCGCTGGCGGATCTCGGCCTGCGCGTGCTGGACGTGGATATGGTCCGGCCCGACATGCCGGAACGCCATGACCCGGACAAGGTGGCCCGTCTGCTCTGCCGCCTCAGCCGCGGGGAAGAGGCGTGAACGGGCAGGAACCCGCCCGCCGTGTGCCGGTGGAGACCGCGCTGCACGGCCTGCGCCTGGACCGGGCCGTCATGACGCTGTGCGGTCTGAGCCTGCGGGCCGCCCGCCGCCGCATCGAGGACGGCGGCATCCTGCTGGACGGCAGGCCCGCCGCGGCGGCACTGCGCCTGCGTGCGGGGCAGACCCTTGAACTGCTCCCCGACGATCACATATGCCGTGGCCATGCCGGCGACGAAGCGGCGCTGGCCGTCCGTCTGCTGGGCAGGCAGGGCGACTATGCGGCCTTCGTCAAGCCCGCCGGGCTGCACAGCAGCCCGCTTGCCGGACGCTGCGCGCCGAACCTGGAAGACGCCGCCCGGACGCTCTGGGGGGATGAGGCCCGCCCCCTGCATTTCCTCCAGCGGCTGGATCAGGCCACCTCCGGCATCGTCTGCGCGGCCCTTTCCCCTGACGCCGCGCAGCGCTTCCGCACGGACGAGGGCTGCGGTCGCTACGCCAAGGCCTATCTGGCCCTGCTGCACGGCGAGTTGAGCGCGCCGGTCACGGCGGACAGGGCCCTTGACGTGGACAGCCGCAGCGTCAGCCGCGTTCTGGACAAAGCCGCCCCGCTCCTGCGCCATACCCTCTTTTTCCCCCTGCAAGTCCTGCGCGGCGGCGAGGCGGAGGAGGTGCTTGCCGCCAACGGCCTGCCCGCCGTCCCTGCCGCGACGATCACGCTTGCCGCCTGCCTCATCCGTTGCGGGGCCCGCCATCAGATACGGGCCCATGCGGCCAGTCTCGGCCTGCCCCTCTGCGGCGACGGCCGCTATGCGCCGTCCGGCGGCACCCCCGCAGCCGGGGGACCGGAACGCTTCCTGCTGCATCATGCCCGCCTGAGCGGGCCCTGCGGACAGTGGCTGTGCCTGCCGGACTGGAACGGCCTGCCCTTTCTGGAAAATCATTTCCGAAAATGGCTTGAATCCCTCAGCCGTTACGATAGTATATTCCTCACGGAAAAGGCCGCTGCGGCCCGCGCCCCTGCGCGGGAACGCGGTTGAGCCGCCCAGCTTTTTTTCCGCCACCTTTTTTCAGGAGACGGCATGTTCGCATCCCTGCTGCCCAAGTCGGCCCCCTTCTTTGAAATGCTCATGGAGCAGAACACCCTGCTCCGCCACATGGTCCACCACCTCGTGGGCATGATGGAAAACCTTGACGCCGTGGATGACGCCCACAAGCAGATCTCCCTGCTGGAAGAACAGGGCGACGTGCTGCACGTCAAGATCATCCGCGACCTCTCGCAGACCTTCATCACCCCCATCGACCGGGAAGACATCCTCCGCATCAACCAGATGCAGGAGGAAACGATGGACTGCATCCACACGCTCACCACCCGCCTGCACATCTTCGAATTCTCCAAGATGCGCTTCCCCATGGTGCAGATGGCCCGCACCATCAGCGCCATGCTGGACCTCACCCAGCTCATGCTGGACGGGCTCACCCACCGCAAGGACTGCCACAAGACCCATGCCTTCCGCACCCTGCGCGACGAGTGCGACATGCTGCTGGCCGTGGGGCTGGCGGAACTCATGGACCCGCAGGGCGAGGTCACCCCGGCCGCCATCATGGACATGCTCAAGTGGAGCCAGGCCTACGACCGCATCAGCATGCTGCTGGAAAACGTCAACAGCCTTGCCGAAACCCTGGAAGAAGCGGTATTGAAAAATGTTTGAGATCCCCCTTCTTCTCATCCTCATCGTGCTGGTCGCCCTGGTCTTCGACTTCACCAACGGCGCGCACGACTGCGCCAACGCCATCGCCACGGTCGTCTCCACCAAGGTGGTGACGCCGCGGCTTGCCGTGGGCTGCGCGGCGGCGCTCAACCTCATCGGCGCTCTGCTGGGAACGGAGGTCGCCAAAACGCTTGGCAGCGGCATCGTGCTGCCTGAAGTTGTGGAGGGCAGCCACGTCCTCGTGCTGGCCGCGCTGGTCGGGGCCATCGGCTGGAACTGCATCACCTGGTATTTCGGCATCCCCTCCTCGTCGTCGCATGCCCTCATCGGCGGGCTCATCGGCGCGGCCATCGCCCACAGCGGCATGGCCGGGCTCAATCTCTACGGCATCTTCAGCAAGGTGCTGCTGCCGCTGATCATCTCGCCCCTGTCGGGCTATGCGGTCGGCTTCCTGCTCATGTGGATCATCTACTGGATCTGCGCGCCCATACAACGCAGCAAGGTCAACCGAGCCTTCCGCAAACTCCAACTGCTGTCCGCCGGTTTCATGGCCACCAGCCACGGCCTCAATGACGCGCAGAAGACCATGGGCATCATCACCCTGGCCCTGATGATCTTCGGCTTTGCCGATACGACGGAACATGTGCCGCTCTGGGTCAAGCTGAGCTGCGCGGGCGCCATGGCCCTCGGTACGGCCATCGGCGGCTGGAAGATCGTCAAGACCATGGGGCACCGCATCTTCAAGCTGGAGCCGGTCCACGGCTTTGCCGCCGAGACCTCGGCCTCCATCGTCATTGCCGGAGCCTCCCTGGTCGGCGCGCCGGTCAGCACCACGCACACCATCTCGGCCTGCATCTTCGGCGTGGGCTCCACCAAGCGCCTCAGCGCCGTGCGCTGGAACGTGGCCGGGCAGCTCGTCATCGCCTGGGTGCTCACCCTGCCCGCGGCCTCGGTCATCGGCTGCCTGTCCTATCTGATCCTGCACCTCATCTGGGCCTGATGCAGCTGCCCCCCAGAGCCTGCTGATGCTCTTCGCTGCGTGTTTAGGGGAAGGGGAACCTCTCGCGTTGCTGTCGATGTCCGTAAGGCTCCTGTGTCGGCTGACGGGCACGGCCCTTAGGGCCGCCTTTCGGTCGCCGCCGGCGCGAGAGGGCCCAACCTTTTCGTAGCGGAGCGAGAAAAGGCGTTCTCGTCATCCTTTCCCCCATCCCTTCCCCAGCGCGCGTTTATCAGGGGAAAAAGCAGGGACGAGGGAAGAACACCGTCCCTCAGGGCAGGCGGGGCATGTACAGCCTATTTTCCGGATCTAACGAGAAATGCTCTAACGACAGGATATCCCGCATGGACGCTCAGGCCATACGCGCCGCCCTGCCGCGCTGGCGGCAGGAGCTGCATGCCCACGCCGAGGAAGGCTGGACGGAATTCTGGACCACGGCATACGTTGCCGCCACCTTGCAGGAGCTGGGACTTTCGCCCCGCGTCGGGGCCGAAGCGCTCGACCGGACGGCCCGCATGGGCCTGCCCAGCCCGCAGCGCCTCGCGGCCGCCCGACGGCGGGCCCGCAGCGAGGGCGCGGACGAGACGCTGCTGCATCGCATGGGCGACTGCACCGGCGCGGTGGTGGACATCGGCCCGCGGGAAGCGCCGGTCGTCCTTGCCCTGCGCTTCGATATGGACGCCCTGCCCCTGCCGGAAAGCCACGCCCCTGAACATGCCCCGGCTGCGGGCGGCTATGCCTCGCGCCATGCGGGCCGCTGCCATGCCTGCGGGCACGATGCGCACACGGCGCTCGGTCTGGGGCTCGCGGCCTTGCTCCTGTCAGGCGCGCCGCTGCGCCGCCGCATCCGTCTGCTGTTCCAGCCCGCTGAAGAGGAAGTGCGCGGCGCTGCCGCCATGCTGGAACTGGTGCGCGGCATCCCGCGCTTCCTGGCCGTCCACATCGGTCTGGGCCTGCCCACGGGCACGCTGGCCACCGGCGCGTCGGGACTCATGGCCAGCACCAAGTTCGATGCCGTCTTCAGCGGTCGGGCCGCCCACGCCGCCAAAGCCCCGCAGCAAGGCCGCGACGCCCTCAAGGGGGCCGCTGCCGCCCTGCTCGGCCTGCACGATCTGCCCCGCTACGGCGACGGCGAGAACCGTATCCATGTCGGGGATCTGCACGGCGGGGGGGCGCGCAACGTGGTGGCGGACAAGGCCGTGCTGCGCGGCGAGACCCGCGCCGTCACCTGCGAGATGGCCGATGACCTCTTTGCCCGCGCCCGTGATGTGCTGGAAGGCGCTGCCGCCATGTACGGTCTTGGCTGCCGCATCACCGTGGTGGGGCAGGCCCCGGCAGCCGCCAGCGATGCCGATCTGGCCGCCCGGCTGGCCACGCTGGCCCGCTCCCTGCGGACGGAGCAGGACCGGCCGCTCTTCGCGCAGGTGCAGGAGACCGCCAACATGGGAGCCAGCGACGACGCCGCCGTCTTCATGCGCGCGGTGCAGGCCGGCGGGGGCAAGGCCGCCTACGCCATCCTGGGCAGCGACCTCAAGGCGGGGCACCATGCGCCGAACTTCGATCTGGACGAAAGTTGCCTCTGGCCGGGATTGCTCTGGCTGGAGGCGGTCTGCCGCGACTGCGCCGCACAGGACGACTGTCTGGACGCCTGAACGCCGTTCGTGCGTCGAGATTCTTCGATTTGTGTTTGGGGGAAGGGGAACCCCTCTCGCGCTGGCGGCCCGCAGGGCCGTGCCCGTTAGGCGACACAGGAGCCTTACAAGCATCGAGAGCAACGCGAGGGGTTCCCCTTCCCCTCCCAAAATAAACAGCAAATAGCGTCAACAGGCTCTAATACAGCTTGGCGAGCGATTCCTCATCCATGCTGAAGCAATGCTCTTCCGCCGGGAAGCTGCCTTCCTGCACGGCCTGCACGTAGGCGGCAAAGGCCGCGCGCATGTCCGTGCCGCATTCGGCGAAATGGCGGACGAAGCGGGGCGACATGCCGTCCACCATGCCCAGCATGTCCTGCCAGACCAGCACCTGGCCGTCACAATCCGGGCCGGCCCCGATGCCGATGGTGGGGATGGTCACGGCTGCGCTGATACGGCGAGCCAGCGGCGCGGGCACGCACTCCAGCACGAGGGCAAAGGCACCCGCCACTTCCAGCGCGCGGGCGTCGTCCAGCAGTTTTTGGGCCGCTTCGGGCGCTTTGCCCTGCACCTTGAAGCCGCCGAGCGCGTGCACGGACTGCGGCGTCAGACCGATATGGCCCATGACCGGGATGGAGGCCCGCACGATGGCCCGGACGTGCTCCGCGAACTCCGCTCCTCCTTCCAGCTTGACGGCCTGCGCCCGGCCTTCCTTGACCAGACGGCCGGCATTGGCGCAGGCCTGCTCCGGCGAGAGCTGATAGCTCATGAACGGCATGTCGCAGACCAGCAGGGGGCGTTCGCTGCCGCGGGCCACGGCGGCACAATGGCGGATCATGTCCTCCATCGTCACGCTGAGCGTATCCTTGTGGCCGAGCATCACCATGCCCAGCGAGTCCCCCACCAGCAGGGCATCCACCCCGCTCTGCTCCATGAGCCGGGCGGTGGTGTAGTCATAGGCCGTCAGCATGGACAATTTGCGCTGCCCCTTGGCGGCGCGAAAGGTCACGGCGGTCTCCTTCATGCTATCCTCCTTTTTGCGCGGCGGCAAAGCGCCCCTTGTCCCAGAAGGCATACAGCCCCCGGACATTGGAAGAACAGAGCAGCGGCATGGCGTCCCGGATGCGTTCCAGCGGCCAGTCCCACCACTGCATCTCCTCAAGCAGGGCGCAGCTCTCGTCATCGAAACGCCTGCGCACGGTGCGGGCAGGCATGCCCGCCACCACCGTATAGGCGGGGACGGAGCGGGTGACCACTGCGCGGGCCGCGATGACCGCACCATTCCCCACCCGAACGCCGGGCATGATCATGGCTTCGGCCCCGATCCAGACGTCATTGCCGATGACGGTGTCCCCGGCCCGGCAAAAGCCGTCCGTCGCCGCGGCGAAAGCCTGCTCATCCTGCATATAGAAAAAGGGGTAGGTCGCTATCCAGTCGGTGCGGTGCCCCTGATTGCCGGCCATGATGAAGCTTGCGCCGCTGCCGATGGAACAGAAGCTGCCGATGACGAGCTTGTCCACATCGTCACGGTCAGGGGCAAGGTAGCGTGCGCAATCATCGAAATCATGCCCGTGGTAATAGCCGGAATAATAACTGTAGCGCCCCACCCGGATATTGGGGTTGCGCACCTGCCCGGCCAGCATCCGGCCTGCAAAGGGCGAATCGAACAGGGGCACGCCTATCTCCCGGCTCGCTGGGCAAAGCCCATGAGGGCATGCACGAGCTTGGCGGCGGTGAAGTCCGCATGGTGCAGGCCGGGGATGGGGGCCAGCTCCACCACGTCGAGGCCCACCATCACGCGGCCGCGCAGGCAGGCCTCCAGGATCTGCATAGCCTGATGCCAGAACAGGCCGCCGGGGGACGGCGTGCCCGTGGCGGGCATGAGGGAGGCGTCGAAGCCGTCCACGTCAAAGGAGACATAGATCCGTCGCGGGAAGTCGGGCGGCAGCGGACTGTCCGGCAGTCCCTGACGGGCAAGGGCCTCCGCATCATGGCAGACGACCCCGTATTGCTGCCGCACGGCGACCTCCTCACGGCTCATGTCCCGCACGGCAAACTGCGCCAGCGGCAGCCCCAGGTCCGCTACGGCCCGGTGCATGACGCAGGCATGCGAATAGATGGACCCCTCGTAGCTGGGGCGCAAGTCGGCGTGCGCGTCGAACTGCACCACCCCGAAGGGTTCCCCGTCGGCAGCCAGCGCCCGCAGGGCCCCAAGGGTCACCGTATGTTCGCCGCCCAGCAGCACCGGACAGGCCCGGCAGGCAAGCGCCTCCCGCACGGCGGCCTCTATGCGTTCCAGCACCGTTTCCACAGGGCCGTCGCAGGCGATGGCCGGAGCGGTGTACAGGCCCGTCTCGCCGGGCGCGCTGTGGCCGTCCCAGGCTTCGAGCTGCTGGGAGGCCTCCAGTATGGCCTGCGGGCCGCGGGCCGTGCCGCCGCCATAGGAGACGCTCTGCTCCAGCGGCGCGGGGATGATGTGGAAAGCGGCCTCCTGCGGCGCGGACGGCGCGTATTCAGAGGCAAGGAAAGCGGGCTGGGACATGGGGGCATCCTCCAAAAAAGATCAGACAGCGGGCGGCACCCGCCGCCCATACCGCACAGGCAGTACCACAGGCAGTCCGAAAAGGCAAAAAAACCATCAGGAAGGTTTGCCGGGCCGGTGCGGAGACCGGGCTCAGCCCTGCCGCGCCGCGTCGTCATGCGCCGTGCCGCCGGCCGCCGCCGCGGCCTTGTGCCGCCAGCGCGCCAGGGGCGATTCCCCATGCAGGGCGAACAGCGGCACGATGGCCCCGATGACCAGAGCCCCCATGACGCAGCAGGTGGTCAGCGCATTGTAGGCGATCTCCACGAGCAGGGCCTCGCGGGCAGCCGCTTCCGTGGCGGAGAGGAAGTGCATGGTGGCCAGGATGGTCCTGTAGGCATACATGCCGGGGATCATGGGCAGCAGCGCCGGGAAGGCATAGAACTCCGCCGGGGTGTGCCAGCGGCGCGCGCAGGCCATGCTACAGAAGGACACCAGCGTGGCCGCGCAGAGCGAGGCCGAGGTGATCCCCATGCCCAAGTCCAGCAGGACGAAGCGGCCGGCGTGCCCCAGGCCCGCCAGCAGGCCCGCCAGCAGGCAGACCGGGCGGGAGGCGTTGGAGATGAGGGCGAAACCGATGCAGGCCACCACGGCGAACAGTCCGTCCGCCACCACTTCGCCTGCCAGCAGCACAAGGTCGTTCATACGCCCGCTCCTTCCACCAGCAACATGGTCAGCGACAGGCCGAGCGCGATGGCGGCGATGAGCATGCCCGCCTGCACCGCCCGCACGATGCCCATGAGCACATGCCCGTCGAGGATATCCTGTACCGCATTGATCAGGGGGATGCCGGGGATGAGGAAGAGCACGCTGACCCCCAGAGCGGTCTGCGGGGTCGTCCCCAGCTCCCAGATGACCCCGCAGGAGGCCGTCAGCGAGGCGCAGAAGGCGGCGCACAGATAGACGATCTTGGGATTCATGCCCACGCGGCCCAGCAGCTGGCGCACGCTGAAACCGATGAGCGTCGCCACGAAGACCAGCAGCATGGCCACGGCGTCCCCTTCGAACAGGCGGCAAAAAGCGGCGTTGGCGCAGGCCACCAGCAGACAGAGGCGCACCGGCGGCACGGAGGGCAGGGCCAGGATGTGTTCCATCTCCTGCCAGGCTTCCTCCAGCGGAAGGTGCTCGTTGACCATGCGCCAGCCCAGCGCATTGAGCGCCTGCACGCGGGTGAAGTTCGGGCCGCCGGCAGGCAGGGAACGGACGGCGGTGCAGCTTTCGCCGCCGGCGCCGTCGCTGACCGTCAGCATGATGTGGCGCGAGAACATGGCCAGCTCCACCGCCATGCCGTAGGCCATGCCGATGCGGCGGGCATTGCGCTCCACGCGCAGGGTCTGTGCGCCGCCCGCCAGCATGACGACGCAAAAGGTCTGCAAGAATTCACTCACCCGCCGCACGTCCGGCGGCGTCTGCTGTTCCGTTGTCACGCTGCCTCCGCTTCCCCGCAGATCTGCCCCGTCGCAAAAGGAAAACGGCCTGCTGGGGCGGCAGGCCGGTTGGAGAACTGTCAGTTGAAGAAAGGAAGGTACTTAGCATCTAGCAAGCAGCGTGCCAAAGCGATCCCCCCGCAATTCTTTCTGCAACATTATAATTTTATTAAATTTTTAAATTTTGACCGCCCGATATTGGGTATAATTTTTTTAACCAGAAACTGTTTGCGCCCGACTTCATGCAAATCTCTAGAAAAATTTTTGAACCTGCCGGCCGTCCCGTCCCAGCATGCCGGCCGGCGGCAGGTCCGTCCCCTGCTTTTCCCGCCGGGAAACCGGCAGGCGCTCCATGAGCACGAGGCTTTCCGCCCGCCCTCCTGCCGCCTCCCGGTTGGCATCCCGGCAATGCACGACCCGCCAGCGGCGCGGCGGCAGGGCCGCGGCCCGACGCAGCACGGCGGCTTCTTCTTCCGGGCCGCCCTGATTGCCCGTATAGCAGTGTACGCTGAGGCAGCCCTGCGGCATGAGCCGCTCCAGCAGGAAATCCAGCGCCGCAAGCGTGGTCCCGGCCTGCGTGAGGCAGGACTTGTCCCCGCCCGGCAGCCAGCCCAGATTGAAGATGCCCGCCAGCAGGGGGCGCTGTTGCAGATGCGGCGGCAATCCGGCCCAGATCTGCGGCAAGTCCTGATGCCCGCGGCAAAAAATTTGCACCTGACAGTCCGGCCGGGACTGGCGAGCCGCCGTCAGACGCTCCGTTGCGGCGCGGACGGCCTCAGGCTGGATGTCCACCCCCAGCAGGAGCGCCTCCGGCGGCGCACAGGACAAAAGGAAGGCGGCATCGTGCCCGTTGCCGAGGGTGGCGTCCACCAGCAGGGGCGGCAGGCCCTGTCCGGCCGCGTCCGCCTGCCGGAAGGCCGCGCAGGCGCGCGCCAGGGCGGCATGGGCCAGACCGTCCAGCAGACTGGGCCGCGAGAGCGGCAGCGTGGCGGTGCTTGCGGGCATGGAAGATCTCCCCGGCGATCCCGTCCCGCACGGGCGGGACCGCAGAAAAAAGCCTCGCCCCCGGAGGGGCGAGGCATGACGGATCGGGAACGGGAGCGGCTAGACCTTGGCGGCCGTGCGCAGATCAGCCACGGCGTCGGTCTTTTCCCAGCTGAATTCAGGCAGTTCGCGTCCGAAGTGGCCGTAGCAGGCCGTCTTGGAGTAGATGGGACGCTTGAGGTCCAGACGCTTGGTGATGAAGTAGGGGCGCATGTCGAACACTTCGCGCACGGCCTTGGTCAGCACTTCGTCCGGCACATCGCCGCTGCCCTGGGAGGAGACGAGCACGCTCACCGGGTCAGCCACGCCGATGCAGTAAGCGATCTGCACTTCGCAGACAGGAGCCAGACCGGCGGCCACCACGTTCTTGGCGATGTAGCGGGCCATGTACGCGCCGGAGCGGTCCACCTTGGAGGCGTCCTTGCCGGAGAAAGCGCCGCCGCCATGATGGCCGCTGCCGCCGTAGGTGTCCTGGATGATCTTGCGGCCGGTCAGACCGCAGTCGCCCATGGGGCCGCCCACCACGAAACGGCCGGTGGTGTTGATGAAGATCTCGCAGTCCTTCTCATTGAAGTAACCGGAGGGCTCCAGCACCGGGCGGATGACGTGCTTTTTCACGGCTTCGATGATGTCGTCCTGCGAGGCGCTGGCCGCATGCTGGGTGGACACCACCACGTTGTTGATGCGCACGGGCTTGCCGTCCTGATATTCAAAGGAGACCTGCGTCTTGCCGTCGGGACGGAAGAAGGGCACGGTGCCGTCCTTGCGCACGCGGGTGAGCTGCTGCGAGAGCTGATGCGCCCAGAAGATGGGGGCCGGCATGAGGGTGGGCGTTTCGGAGCAGGCAAAGCCGAACATCATGCCCTGGTCGCCCGCGCCCTGCTCTTCGGGAGCGGCGCGCTTGACGCCCTGCGCGATGTCCGGGGACTGATGGTCGATGGAGGACAGCACGGCGCAGGTGTCGGCGTCAAAGCCCATGTCCGAGCTGGTGTAGCCGATGTTGCGGATGGTCTCGCGCACCACGTGCGGCAGGTCGGCGTATCCCTTGGTGGAGATCTCGCCGGCGATGACGGCCATGCCGGTGGTCACCAGCGTTTCGCACGCCACGTGCGCGTCGGGGTCCTGCGCCAGCAGGGTGTCCAGCACGGCGTCGGAAATCTGGTCGGCCACCTTGTCGGGATGACCTTCGGTAACGGACTCGGAGGTAAAGAAGTATTTGCCCTTGGTCTGCATGGGTATCTCCTTACGGGATTAGTCTTGCAAAAGGATGTTGTCGATAAGGCGGGCCTTGCCCATATGCACGGCACAGGCCATGAGCCCGCGCCCGTTGAGCGTGTCCAGCGGCTCCAGGGAGTCGGCATCCACCACGCTCAGATAATCCAGACGGCCCAGCGGCAGGTGCTCGGCCCAGTAAAGGAGCACGGCATCCCGCAGGCGCGCGGCGCTGGTCTCTCCCTGCGCCGCCAGACGGCGGGCCAGCTCCAGCCCCTGCCGCAGCTGCGGGGCCTGCGCGCGTTCGGCTTCGGTCATGTAGACATTGCGGGACGACATGGCCAGCCCGTCGGCTTCGCGCATGGTGGGCTGCGTCTCGATCTGCACCGGCACGTTCATGTCCCGCACCATGCGGCGGATGATGGCCTGCTGCTGCCAGTCCTTCTGACCGAACACGGCCACGTCCGGCTGCACCAGCCAGAACAGCTTCATGACCACCGTGCAGACGCCGCGGAAATGGATGGGGCGGCTGGCCCCGCACAGGCCGCGGGCCATGTCCGGCACTTCCACCCAGGTGGCGTGATCCGGCGCGTACATGCTGCCTTCTTCGGGGATGAAGAGCACGTCCGCGCCCTGCTTGCGGGCGATGGCCGCGTCCCGCTCATGGTCGCGCGGATAGGCGGCCAGATCCTCATTGGGCCCGAACTGGGTCGGATTGACGAAGAGGCTGACCACCAGCTTGCTGCCGAGCTCGCGCCCCCGCGCCATGAGGGATTCATGCCCGGCATGGTAATAACCCATGGTCGGGACAAGGGCGATACGCTCGCCGTCCTTGCGCCATTGGCGGCAGAGGGCCGCCAGCTCCTGAGGTGATGTCAATATCTGCATATCAAGGTTTTGTGATATTGTTAACGGGAAGTCTTTTATACCCGTCGAGCGACGGCTTGTAAAGCCTTCTTTTCGCCTGCCGCTTCGCCATGCCGGAGCCCCGCCCTTCCGGGCCGGACGCCCCGCCGTATTGACCCACCGTCCCCGCTCAGGCATAAGAACGTCAGAAACATCAGCCCGCAGGGCCGCCTCTGCCGCCTGCCTCGCGACACGCGCCCCACCCTCCATCCCTGCCGTACGGGAGGACGCCGCATGGGACACCACTGGGATTTTGGAGACATCGCGCTCATCATCTTCGTCACCATGGGCTGCATCCTCGTCTGGTCCTGGCTCTCCCGAGAGGCATCCCTGACGGAGTCCCTCATGGATGGCGGGAAGAAAAAGCAGCCCATCCTCCCCAGCTCCCCGCGGGAAGAAGACTTTCGCGAGTCCGCGCTCGACGCGCTGCTGGACAAGCGCGAAGATATCTACGATGCCTTCCGGGAGGGCGGCCTCAAGGGGCACGAAAATGCAGCGCAGGCCTGCGAACGCTGGCGGCAATACGCCTGCCGCCAAAAAAGCGTCGCCGCCCTGGCCCTGGCGGCCGCCCTCAGCCGCCTCTGCCCGGAGGCTCCGCCCAACGGCAAGCCGCAGGCCCGGCTGGAGGAACTCCTCCATCTGGCGGGCAATGGTGAGGGGCATTTCCTCCTCGGGCTCGGTCACCTTTCCCTGTACGAGCATTTCCATCCGCAGCACGAGGACCTGGCGCAAGACGCCTGGCGGCGGGCGATCGAACACTTCCGGCTCAGCGGCTCCGTCGGGAGCCGGGACGGCATGGAGGCCGCCGCGCTGCTCTGCGTCTGCGGGCATGACCTCCCCTTTACGCCTCCGAAGAACTTTCAGGAGTATCTGCCCCTGCTCAAGGCGTCCAACATCAAGGCTCAGAAGACCTTTTACGAGGATCTGGAGCTGTGCATCGAGGATTCGGACGATTCCCCCGCCATGCACCTTTACCTCCCGCTCGACGCGTCCTCCCCGTCCTCCCGCGAGTCCCTTTTCTGGAACGTGCAGCTTGCGGAAGCGGGCGACCTTCTGGCCATGCACTACCTGGCCACGCTCTACGCCGGGACGGAGCCGCCCGACATGGAGCGGGCCGAAATGTGGTACCGCCGGAGCATGGAAGCCGGCAACAGGTCCAGCGCCGCCGATGATCTCTGCCGGCTCTATCTGTCGGGAGCGCTCCCGGACGAGACCGGCCAGAAGACCGCCACCTGCCTGATCTTCTCCGCCTGTGAGGAGCTGTCCGAGGATCATGATGTTTATGATGAGGATGAAGACGCCCCTGCCGGGCGGAACGTGAAACTCTCCGCCGACGACATGGCGCAACTGAAGGGATACGACGGCCTCGCCGGCGAGGCCGGCAGGCGGGCCAGGGCGCAGCTCGATGCCTGCAAGGCCGGAGGAGAAGCCCTCCACGCGCAGGCCAGACGCAACCTTCTGGCCTGGGATGCCCGCAGACGGCATGAGGCGGACAGCCGTCTGAAAACGGCCCGGCAAAAGCTGTCCGTCCTCTGCACAAACCTCAAGAGCGAGCCACGGCCCAGACGGCGCGCCGTAGCCCGTCCCGACAAGCACTAGGGGCTGTCCCCCCCTATCCGCTGCCTATTTGAGGGAAGGATACCCCGCACAGGAGGTCGATCCATGGTTGAGATCCTGAGTTTCCTTTTTGTCGTGTTCTTCGTCGTAGGGCTCTTCTACATCAATACGAAACTCGACAGGGCCATAGAGGCGAGGATGGGGACGCCGCTCGAACGGGGAGAGGTCGCATTTCCCTCTTTTGCTCGCACGCAGGACCCTGAAGGGACTCTCCACGCGGAACTTGCCGACCTGCTGGCGCTGCGCCCGGATCTCAAGAACACCTTTGCGCAGGGCGGCCTCACGGGCGGCGGCAATGTCGTCGGAGCCGGCGAACGCTGGCGCTGGGCCGCCTGCCGGCAAAGAAACGTCTATGCCGCAGCCCTGACGGCCGCTCTCTGCCGCCTCTGCCCCGATGGCCTGCCCGACGGCGAAGCGGACTTCTGGCAGCAAGGCTTCCTCGACTTGCTGGACGAAGGCGAAGGGCACTTTCTCCTTGGTCTGAGCTATCTCCGCCTGTACGAACCCTTTCACGAGGAGTACGCCAGCGTGGCGGAGGAAGCCTGGTTGCAGGCTGTCGCCCATTTCCGGCACAGCGCCGCCGCGGGGCATCGCGAAGGCATAGATGCCGCCTTGCTGATGGCCGAGATCGGCCATGATCTGCCCTTCACTCCCCCTGCCAAACTGCCGGAACCGCTGCCCTCCTGCAGCAAGAAAAATGGCAGGAACGCGGAAGCCATGTACTGGCGCTATCGCGCGGCTGAGGCCGGGAGCATTGCCGCCAGCATCCTGGGCGTGCAGTATCTCAAGCAGTCGCGCCCCGATAAGGCGAGGGCCGAACGCTGGCTGCGCCAGGCCATGGAACACGGCGACTACATGGCCGCCCGCATCCTTTTCGATAAATACCGGAGCGGCAAATTCCCGGACGAAACAGAGAAGAATGCCGCTCTCTGCATGATCTTCTTCATTTGTCAATGCGGGCTCCTGGAATTCAAGCGCGACATCACCGATGCGGAACTGGTGAGCGCGGAAGAGGAACTGGAGCTCGATGCCCACGTGCGCCGGCTGATCGCCACCCACAAAACCGAAGGCCGGGAACTCCACGCCCGGATCATGAAAGACGTGTACGCCAAGGCCGACGCTGCCGCGGAGCAGCTGGAACGCCGGCTCGCGCAGGCCAGGGAAAAACTCCCCGCCTTGTGCCGAAAAGCCGAGGAAAGACAACGGAAATTGCTTTCCGCGGGGGCCGGGGACGCCGCCCCCGCGCCGTGTGAGACGACGCCGCAGGACACCGGAAAGCCCCGTCCCGCCGCACCGGCGCGCAACAGCGCCGGTCCGTTGGCCGGCAAGCCCGCCAGCCGGCAGCCCGCGCGCAAGGCCGAGCCACGCCGCTCGTTCGCCCGGCCGGACAAACGGTAGAGCGTTGTGCCCTTGAAAAAAGAAACGCGAGGCGGCAGCACCGCGCCGCCCGGTCGAGACTACGCGGAAAAACCACGTTTTTTTCCGCGAAACGCCAGGCCGTAGGGTTTGGGACGCGAAGCGTTTCAAACCGAAGATGCCCTAAGACCTTTTCAGGGCTCCGGCGCAGACGGCTGCCGCGCCATCCCCCCGGCCCCCGCAGTGAGGAGACCTCATGCTGATCCTCGGTATCCTGTGCCTTTTCTTGTTCTGCTTCTGTCTCCTCATCCAAGTCACGACCGGCATCCCTGCGCCGGAGGATCCCGACATGTGGCCGGTCGACCGCGACAAGCTCGCCAAGCCCGCCCTGGAACTGCCTGATTTCGCCCGCACGAAGGACAAGGACCAAAGCCTTCGCACGGAACTTGTCGCGTTGCTGGAGACGCGCGGGGAGCTTGAGCGTGCCTTCATGCTGGGGGGCCTTTTACGCTACTCCACGCTTCCCGAGTGCCTCTTTTCGGGCCGCACGACGATCCTCGACGATGTGGGGGAAGCCGGCGAGCGCTGGCGCAGCCTTGCCCGCCGGGAAAACAACGCCTGCGCCGCCGCCCTGGCGGCCGCCCTCCGCCGTCTCTGTCCGAAGAAATTTCCCGCCGGTGAAGCGGACTCCCGGCAAGAAGCTCTCCTCACGCTACCGGATGAGGGCGAAAGGCAGTTCCTCCTTGGCCTGAGCTGTCTCCGCCTGTACGAACCTTTCCTCTTTCAGGCCAGGAACACGGCGTTGACGGCCTGGCGGTTAGCGGTCGGGCATTTTCGGCGCAGTGCCGCCGCAGGCCATGCAGAAGGGATGAAAGCCGCCTTCCTGCTGGCCCGCATCGGCCACGATGTGCCCTTCACGCCTCCGGCCGAACTGCCGGAATCACTGTCCGCCGACGATCCGTCTTTGGAAACCACATACTGGTGTTATCGTCTGGCCGAGGCGGGCGACGGCTTTGCCGCGTTCACGCTCGGCACGCACTATCTCCAGCACGACACGCCTGACATGGCGCGAGCCGAGCACTGGTTGCGCCGGGCGATGGAAACCGGCGAGCAGCAGACCGTCCATACGCTTGTGGAACTGCCAGATTTCGCCCGCACAGATGATGAGGACCAGAGTCTTCGCGCGGGACTTGCCGATCTGCTGCGGAAACGCGGGGAGCTTGAGCTTGCGTTCATGCTGGGAGGCCTGTTACGCCGCGCCACGTCGTTCGAGGCACTCTTTACGGATCGCACGACGTCTCTCGGAGATGTGAAGGAGGCCGGAAAACGCTGGTGTGCCCTCGCCTGCCGGAGAAAAAACCTCTACGCGGCAGCCCTGGCAGCCGCCCTCTGCCGCCTCCGCCCGAAGGATTTTCCCGCCGACGAGGCGGCCTTCCGGCAAGAGGACTTTCTCGATCTGCTGGACGAGGGCGAGGGGCATTTTCTCCTCGGCCTGAGCTATCTCCGCCTGTACGATCCCTTCCTCTTACAGTCCAGGAACACGGCGCTGACAGCCTGGCGACAAGCGGTCGCGCATTTTCGGCGCAGCGCCGCCGCAGGCCATGAAGACGGCATGGAAGCCGCCCTCCTGCTGGCCCGCATCGGCCACGATGTGCCCTTCACGCCCCCGAACGAACTGCCGGAAGCGCTGTCCGCCGAAACTTCGTATCCGGAAAGCATATACTGGTGTTATCGTCTGGCCGAGACGGGGGACGGCTTTGCCGCGTTCCTCCTCGGCACGCATTATTTCCAACGCGCGACGCTCGATATGGCGCGAGCCGAATACTGGTTACGCCGGGCGATGGAAACCGGCGAGTATCGGGCCGCCCACACGCTGTATGAAAACTACCGCAACGGCAGCTTCCCGGACGGCACCGGAAAAAAAGCCGCGATCTGCCTGATTTTCTTATCTCACCACACCGAAAAGGCGGAGGAGGCAGCGCGAATGGCGTCCGACGACAGGATGCGGCGGCTGCTTGCCGCCTGCGAAGAGGAAGGCACAGCCCTTTACGATTCCGCCATGGAAAAGCGCCGGAGCAGACTCGATACCGCCAGAGAACGATCCTTGCACTGTCTTGCGCAGGCCGCGAAAAAACTCCCCGCGTTGTGCGGAGCGGCCGATGCCGGACGGGAACGGCAAAGGCAGGCGGGAACAAGGGGCACAGCTCCCGCCCTCCGTGCGGAGACCTTGCGCGGCAGGCCGGAGACTCGTCGTCCCACACGCGACGACAAGCCGTGCCGCTCGTTCGCTCGGCCGGACAAGCGGTGAAAAAAGGATGTGGCCGTATCCTCATGCCGCAGGGTCGCTTTTTTCCGACAGCGAGGCCGTACGGAAAAACAGCTTTGCAGCGGACAGCATCCTCCCTGTCAGACCGGACGCCCTGACGCATTGACCCGCCGCCGCCATGCGGGCATAAGAGAGCGGGAGGCTGTATGCTCAAACCGTTCTATCAGGGAAAACTGGACACCTTCTGCGCCATCTATGCCGTTTTGAACGCCCTGCGTCTGACGCACGGCATACGCACGCTCAAGGCGCGGGAGATCCTCAACGATACGCTCATGGCCCTGGCGGCCCGGCCCGAGGCCCTGCGCGCCGTGCTGGATCAGGACACCAACTACATCGAGCTGGTGGACGGCATGCTGCGCGCCCAGCAACGGGCTTTTCCGCTGGGGGTGGAGATCCCCTTCAGGGAACAGGACAGGCCCGGCCCTGATGCCGTCTGGGAAGTCTGCCGTCAATGGTTGGGGGCGGACCGCAAGCGGGCCGTCGTCATGCGTTTCCTGCGCCACCTCACCGCCGACGGTCCGGCCGTCAACCGGCACTGGACGGTCATCGACAGGATGGACGAAGACGTCCTGCACCTTTTCGACTGCAGCCACGAGGCCGAGGCCATCCTCAACATCCGCCGGGGGACCTTCGTCACCGACGCCACGCAGGTCAGCAAGGAACGGCTGCTCATCATCCAGCCGGAAAGCATTCGCCTGCTGCGCCTGCCTTTCTGAG
Organism: Candidatus Desulfovibrio gallistercoris; assembly: GCA_019118745.1. GTDB lineage: Bacteria > Desulfobacterota > Desulfovibrionia > Desulfovibrionales > Desulfovibrionaceae > Desulfovibrio > Desulfovibrio gallistercoris. The sequence goes on from DWYJ01000037.1 coordinate 72,660, forward strand.
GCGACGGTGCGGATGCCCCTTCCCCTTTTCCACCCGGGAGGTCACGTCATATGTCAGCCGCCGGTTTTGTCGCCATCCTGTGCATCGCCCTTTTCGGCTGCTTCTGCCTCAAGAAATGGAAAAAGCCCAAGCAGAAGGCGATGAACACGCCCGTCGACTGGAGCAGGAGCGAACTCCCCGCCTTCGCCCGCACGGGGGATGAGGACAAAACCCTCCGCGAGCAGCTTGCGTCCCTGCTGGACAAGCGCCAGGATCTCGAACCCGCCTTTGCGCTGGGCGCGCCCGTGGACGGCGTCCATGCCCTCGCGGCCGGCGAACGCTGGATCCGGGCCGTCTGCCGACAAAACAACGTGTATGCCGCGGCCCTCACGGCAGCCCTCTGCCGCCTCTGCCCGCAGGGCTTGCCCGGCGATGAGGCGGCCTTCTGGCAAAGGAGCCTCCTCAGCCTGCTGGGCGAGGGCGAGGGGCATTTCCTCCTCGGCCTGAGCTGTCTTCGCCTGTACGAAGCCTTCCGCGCAAGTGACGAGGCCGTGGCGCTGGACGCCTGGCGGCAGGCGGTCGAGCACTTCCGGCGCAGCGCCGCCATAGACCATGAGGACGGCATGGACGCCGCCTATCTGCTGGCCCGCATCGGCCACGATGTGCCCTTCACGCCTCCGGCCGCCCTGCCGAAGCCGCTGTCCGTCAACGGCGAGGACGAGGATCGGAGCCCGGAAGTCATGTACTGGCGCTCCCGTCTGGCCGAGAGCGGGCACATTATCGCCCATGTGGCTCATACGCTGGACGTGGTGAAGGAGGTGACGGCGAGGCTGCCCCTCGACGACGATATGCGCTCGGTCTGGGACGAGCACATGGCCCGCCACGAGCGCCTTTGGGAATCGGGGCGGGCGAGGTATGCCGCCGCCGAGGAACGCCGTGAACGCTGCTATGCGCAGGCCGGGGAAAAACTCGCCGCCCTGCGCGGACAGGCCGAGGAACGGCTGCGGCGATGGGCCGCCGCCGGACATCCTGACGCCGCTCCCGCCCCCTGGTCGAAGACGCCGCAAGCCGGACCGGAGAAAAGCCGCCCCGCCGCCTCGCGCCGGGATACCTCGCGCCGTTCGTCGGCCCGGCCCGACAAATGCTGAAAAACGCCCCCGCCGGAAAAGGAACCTGCGCCATCACCTTGACGAACGAGACCGTCATGACCGCCCGTATACCGTTTTTCCCGCTCCATGCCCTGGTTTTTATGCCTACGACCAGCCCTTCGAGGCCGCCGTCATCGGACGCGGAAGCCGCCCTCTATCTTTTCATCATCATCGCAGGAGGTCTTTCGCTCCTCGGGGGGCTGGTTTGCGCCTTGAAAAGACACAGGATCTCTACGGAAAATCCTACCTTCAGCAAGGACACGGTCAAACTGCCCCCTTTCGCCCGGCCGCCCCATGACGCCCTTTTCGTGCGGGACGACGGCCCGGAGAGCAGGGAGAACACACAGGGGGTTCGGCCAGGAGCCGCTGCGACGCCTCCCCCAAGCTGGGAGGAAGCATGCCGTGAACAACTGGAAGCCTTGCTGCAGACCCGCCCGGATCTTGCGTTTGCCGTGTCCCTGGGCGAACTGTGCGATCCGACTCATGCCATGGACGCCTGCCACCGTATCCGCCGGCAGATACCGAGCCTGAGCATCCCCATCACGGCCGCCGTGTGCCGCCTCCTGTCGCAGGAACTGCCCGACGGCGAGGCGGACTTCTGGCAAGCACAGACCTTTTTTCTGCGGGGCGAGGGGGAAGGCTGCTACCAGATCGGCCTGTGCAATCTCCTGCTCTATATCCAATTCCATCAGACCCACGAGGATGTGGCCCTGAACGCCTGGCGTCAGGCGGTGGAGCATTTCCGGCGCGGCGGCTCCGCCGGGCATGTGGACTGCATGGAAGGCGCCCGCCTGCTGGCCGTCATCGGGCACGACGTGCCCTTTTCCCTCCCGGAGGACATTCAGGATCCCCTCCCCACGCATGACCCCGACGACCGACGGGAGACCGAGTCCTTCTACTGGTGTCTGCGTCTGGCCGAAGCGGGCGACAGCGGACACGCCCTGGCCCTGGCCCGGGCCTACCGCCGGAGCAGGCCCGTCGACAGGGTGCGCGCGGAATACTGGTATCATGCGGCCCTGAAAGGCGGCAATTCCCTTGCGGGCAAGGAGCTTTTCCAGCTCTACCGGGACGGGGAATTCACGGACGAGACGGGCAGAAACGGCGCCGTTTGTCTGCTTGTCGCCACCCTTCTGTCGCGCAAGGCCATAAAACTTTCCGACGAGGACATGGCGCGACTGGAAAGGGAAGGCGGGAAACGCATCGGGCCGCAGATTGCCGCCTGCAAGGCCGACGGTGAAGCCCTTGCCCGGCACTTCCGCACGGCGGCGCAAAAACGGCATGCGGCCAGACAGCGGGAACGCGTTGAGATCGCTGCTCAGTCCGACGCCAGGATGGACGAGATCTACGTGAACATTCAGGCCAGACGGCGTTTCCTTGCCGCCGAGGATATGCGCGCGCAGCTCGCCGAGGCGGCCACGCGGGCAAAGACAAGCGGACGCCTGCGGCGGAACAGGCTGCGGAACACCCCTCGCGCCTCCTCGCGGGAAGACGGGCCGCGCCGCTCCTTCGCCCGCCCAGACAAACACTGAGACCGGGCGGGCCGCGAAACCTCCGCGCCCGCCTTCACTGCATCAGAGCGTCTTGCCTTTGCAAAAGGCAAGACGCGAGGCGGCGGCACAGCGCCGCCCGGCCGAAACCACGCAGGAACACCGTGCTTTTTTCCGCGAAACGCCAGGCCGCGTGGAACGCAACGCGTTCCACACGGAAAATGCTCCAGGGCCTGCCGGCACTCTTCGCTGCCTGTTTGGGGGAAGGGGATTTTCTCCGGGCGATTTGCCTTATCTATCGAAACAATATAGAATATGCGTCAACAGGCCTTGGGGCGTTTTACCTTTGAAAAAGGCAAAGCGCGAAGCGGCGGCACAGCTCCGCCCGGCTAAAACCGCGTTTTTCCGTGAAACGACCGACCGTATGATGTGGAACGCAATGCGCCCCAAACGGAAAATGCTCAAGGAGAGACCCGCATGTCTGCCCGCCTGCCCGCTGTCCTGTCCCGGATCCTGCCCGGGGCCGCTTCCTTCCTGCTTTCGCCCCACCTGGCGGCGGCATCGACGGGTGCCACCGGATCCCACTCCCAGCTGTTTTCCTACTGGCCGCTTCTGGTAGCGACCCCCATCGTTGCCTTTGTCTTCTACCGCTATGCCCAAAAGCCCTCGACTCCCGTCTTCTCCACCTCCCTCTGGGAGAGGGAGGTCAAGCTGCCCTGCTTCGCGCGCCCGAACAACGACTATATTTCCTCAGAGCTCAAGCGCATCACCCAGGCGGCCCAGGAAGAAGCCGAGGATTCCGACGCTCCGTACGATCCCATCAAGAACGCCCATGAGGCGCGGGAGGCGTTCCAGATACAGTGCCAGATCAAAGCAGTGATCCAGCAGGTCGACGAAATAGTGCGCGCCACGGAAGAACTGGCGCGTTCCACGGGGGTCCTGCCGAAAGACTGGGCGGACGAATGCGTCAGAAAGGTAAGGGAACTGTTGCAGCCTCACAAGAAACTGGAGCTCAGCCTTTCCGTGGGCTGGCTGATAACACCGGACAAGATCGCCGATGCCTGCTCCCGCTGGCATGCCTACGCCTGCCGGCAGGGGAGCGTCCATGCCGTGGCCGTCATGGCTGCCGCCTGCCGTGTCTGCCCGGACGGATTGCCCTCCGGAACGGCGGACTTCTGGGAAACGCAGCTCTTTTCTCTGCTTGGCGAGGGCGAAGGCTGCTACCTGCTCGGCTTGAGCGGCCTCTTACTGTATGCCCATTTCCACAAGACCCACGAACGTGTGGCCCTGACCGCCTGGCGGCAGGCCGTGAGGAACTTCCGGCGCGGCGGCTTCACCGGCCATAAGGGCAGCATGATCGGCGCGCACCTGCTGGCCTTCATCGGCCACGACGTGCCCTTCGACCTCCCGGATGACTTCAAGGAGCCCATCCCCACGGACGGCCCTCCCGGGGATCTAGAGCCCGAAGCCTTTTACTGGTGCTGGCGTCTGGCCGAGGCGGGCGACGGCCTGTACGCCGACACGCTGGGCAATCGCTATGACTGGAAGGATTTCGACACGGCGCGCGCGGAATACTGGCTGCTCAAGAGTATGGAAGCCGGCTACTTCCCTGCCTGCATAAAGCTCGGCTCAGGCTACGAGAACGGACAATACCCGGATGAGACCGGCGACAAGGGCGCCATCTGTTTGATCCTTTTCACTCTCTGGCAGCATGTGGGGCAGGAGGACAAGCGACTTTCCATCGACGAAGTGGCGAAGCTGACACGGGAGGGCGGAAAACGCATTGGGCCACGGGTGGCCGCCTGCAAGGAAAACGGGGAAGTCCTTTACCAGCGATTGAGCAGGATAGCGGAGGAGAAGGAGAGAATCCAGGAGAACCTGCTTGCCGGGTTGTATAACGAGGCCGGCCGGAAACTGAACACGCTGTGCGCCACGCTACCTCCCGGTTCGCCCTGTCCGGGCAAGGGAACGAGCGTTGCCGGGCAGGCACGCCCGCGGTCGTCAGCGGGGCCGGACACGCCCGCGAAGACAGACAAGGATGCGCCGCGCGCAAAGCCGCAGGGCCGCGCCGCCGCGCAGAAGGACGCTTCGCGCCGCTCGCTCGCCCGACCGGACAAACGCTAGAGCGTTTTGCCGTTGAAAAAGGCAAAACGCGAGACGGCGGCGCAACGCCGCCCGGCCAAAAGTGGACGGAGAACCGCGTTTTTCCGCGAAACGGCAGGTCGTATAGGGTGAAAGCGCGAAACGGCCCAAACGGAAAAGACTCTATGGCCGGGGCGCGACCGGAGCCGAATCCTGCTCCGCCGGGGCTTCATCGTCCCCCAGTGGGGTCGTGAAGGGGCCCTCGATCTCCAGACAGCGCCGCGTGAAGTCCTCCGCCGCCAGCGGACGGGCAAAAAGGAAACCCTGCGCCTGATCACAGCCACACTCCATGAGGAAACGAGCCTGCTCCACCGTTTCCACGCCTTCGGCCACCACTTCCATGCCCATTTCCTGTCCCAGCGGCACCAGATGATGCAGCAGGGTGCGCAGCCGCGGATTGCTCAGGCAGTTGACCAGCAGGCCCTTGTCCAGCTTGAGCACGTCGAAGGGCAGCAGGCAGAGCGTGGTGATGGAGGAGAAGCCCGTGCCGAAGTCGTCGATGGAAAAGGTCAGACCGGCCTTGCGCAGGCGGTCCATGGTGGGCCGGGCGTGCATCTCGTTGCCCACGAAGGCGCTTTCCGTCAGCTCCAGCTCCAGCAGGCTCGGCGACACCCGGTAGCATTCCAGCAGACCAAGCAGGAAGTCGGCTATGCCCGCATCCTGGAAATGGATGCGGGAGACGTTGAGCGAGAGACGCGGCGGCGTCAGTCCCTGATCCAGCCAGGCCCGCAGCTGACGGCAGGCGCATTCCCACATGTAGTGGTCAAAGCGTACGATGAAGCCGTTACGCTCGAAGAGAGGCACGAAATTGTCCGGCGATATCTGCACGTCCGGGCTCTGCTGCCAGCGCGCCAGCACTTCGGCCCCCACGAGCCTGCCGCTGCGCATGCTCACGCGCGGCTGGAAAAAGGGCACGAACTGATGCTGCACGATGCCCTCGACCATATTGCTCTCCACGAGCTGCTCGCAATCGAGCTTGCGGCCGAGGCTCGCGTCATAAAAGGCGTGGTGGCGCAGATAGCTGCCCTTGACGGTCTTGAGGGCCTCGCGGGCCTGATCGTAGAACTGCCGTACCAGCCCTTCCTCTCCGGGCTCGACGATGCGCGTGCCGAAATAAAGGCGCACGTCCATCTTGCTCGAATAGCCATGATGCAGGGTATCGCACACTCCAGCCACGAAATGCCGCGCCCTCTCCTTGCCGCCCCGCAGGCAGACGGCAAAGATGTCCACGGCCACATGGCCGATGATCTCCCCGCGCTGGAGCATGCCGGAGGCGATGAAGGCAATGGCCCGCAGCAGGCGGTTGCCTTCCTCATAGGTATGCTTTTTGTTGAAATGCTTGAACCGGCCCACGTCGAAACAGACGATGGCATGCGGGACGGCTTCGCGCAGCAGCATCTGCGCCTGGGCACAGAACGTCCCCATATTGGGCACGCCCGTCAGATCGTCGTAGACGTCCCGGAAGCGCAGGTTGTGCTCGTCGCGCACGGCCTTGTCCACATTGTTGATGGTGGCGATGAAACGGCGCTCCGCCTGCTCGCCCGTACTGAGCCAGGCCACCTGATACCAGCAGAAGCGATTTTCCCTGTTCCTGAGCCGCAGGCGGAACTCGCTGCCTCCGGCTTCTCCCAGCTGCAAACGGCGCAGGCAGTCCTCCAGGACATGCCGGTCGTCGACATGCACCACATCATCTTCCAGCCAGACCGCGAAGAGATGCCGGCCGTCGTAGTTCCCGGCAAAATCCTGCATGATCTTGGGCGAGACATAGGTCAGTTCGAGCGGTGCGCGCCACTCAAAGACGAGCGTCCGGGTACTGGCGAGCGCCGTACGGAAGCGGACCGCCTCGCAATAGCGGCAGCATCTCGGCAGGGCGGCCTCCTCCTGGTGACGGCCGGCGTGCCGCGCCTGACGCAGCCCCAGCAGGAAGCGCCCCTCTCCTTCGCTTTCCGGCAGAGGGTAGACAAAAAATTCCATCTTCACCCGGCGGCCATCCGACAGACGGCAGCGCGCATGCAAAAGGCGCGTCTCACCGCCCAGCTGCAACTGCCGCCAGACCGCCGGGGCCAGCAGGGCCCGCAAGGAAGCGGCATCTTCAGGCACGACCAGAGCGTCCAGCAGGCTGTCGGGGGTGGCATCTTCCGGCAAGTGCAGAGAGAAATGACCGCCGCATTCGGCCAGAGTCACTGTTTTTTGCTGGACGTCCACCAACAATACGGCATCATACAGCTGCCGCAGCACGGATGGGCAAAAATGCCCGTTACTCTGACAAGCATGCGACTGAGAACACGCGGGATGAGCAAGAAGCTGTTCGGACATGCAGTCCCTCCGGGACAGGTGCGATGCGCTGCCGGCAAGGCCGCCTTTCCCGCAAATGATATGCCGGAAACGCGCGTTCTGCGGTCTCGCGGCAGGAAAAGAACATTTTCCCCGTCTTTTGAGCCTAGCCCAAGCGCTGCCGCTGTGCAAGGAAAATGGCGGGTGACAAAATGGCGGCCTGCGGCTAGCATGTCGCCATGAAACAGCATACCGCCACCCTGCCCGTCTGGTCCCTGAGCCTCGGCTGCCCCAAGAACCGTGTGGACACGGAACACACCCTCGGCTCGCTGGGGCTGCCTGTCCGCAGCGTCGCCCATCCGGGCCACGCCCGGCTGGTCTTCATCAATACCTGCGGCTTCATCGAACCGGCCGTCCGGGAGTCCGTCCGCAACATCCTGGAGATGATCGAGCGCCTCAGCTCCCTGAAACGGCGTCCCCTGCTGGCGGTGGGCGGCTGCATGGTCGGCCGTTACGGCGCCGCCGAGCTGGCCGCCGAACTGCCGGAGGTGGATCTTTGGCTGCCCACCAACCGTCTGGAAGAGTGGCCCGCCCTGCTGACGCAGGCCCTTGCCCTGCATGAGGCCCCTGTGCCCGGCCGTCTACTATCCACCGGCCCCTCCTATGCCTGGCTCAAGATCGGCGAAGGCTGCCGCCATGCCTGCGCCTTCTGCACCATACCGTCCATCCGCGGCGGCCTGCGCTCCACGCCCGCCGCCGCTCTGAAGGAAGAGGCCCGCGCCCTGCTCGCCCAGGGCGTGCGGGAGATCGTGCTTGTGGCGCAGGACAGCAGCGCCTGGGGCAGCGACTTCACCCCGTCGCAGGACCTGCGCTCCCTGCTGGAGACCCTCCTGCCGCTGGACGGCCTGGCCTGGCTGCGCCTGCTCTATCTCTATCCCACGGGCATCACGCCGGACTTCCTGCGCTTCCTGCGCGAAGCCGGGCGGCCCCTGCTGCCGTATCTGGACATCCCCCTCCAGCACGCCCACCCCGACGTGCTTTCCCGCATGGGGCGTCCCTTTGCCCGCAACCCCCGCCATGTGCTGGAGACCGTGCGCGAACACCTGCCCGAGGCCGCCCTGCGCACCACCTTCATCGTGGGCTATCCCGGCGAGACGGAAGAACATTTCGAAGAGCTCTGCCGCTTTGTGGAAGACGCCCGCTTCCAGCAGCTCGGCGTCTTCGCCTACCAGCCGGAAGACGGCACGCCTGCGGCCGCCATGCCCGATCAGGTGCCCGAAGAGGTCAAGGAACGCCGCCGCAACACGCTCATGGAGATCCAGGCCGAGATCAGCGAGAGCCTCCTCGCCGAGCAGGAAGGCCGGCGCATGGAAGTGCTGGTGGATGCCCCGCATGCGGAATGGCCGGGCCTGCATACCGGCCGCGTCTGGTTCCAGGCCCCGGAGGTGGATGGCCTCACCTATGTGAGCGGCCCCGGCGTCCAGCCCGGCGCGCTGGTGGAAGCGGACATCGTGGAGCACGCCACCTACGACCTGACCGCCCTGGCGTAGGGCCTGTTGCGATCCTTCGCTTTTTGTTTGGAGGGAAGGGGGACTCCTCCGCCGGCGCGGGCGGGGTCCCCCTTCCCCTCACCAGCGCGCTTTTGCCAAGGGAAGATACGGGGGACGAGGCAACTCCGTCCCCAACAGTGAGCCTTGGACACGTGATTTTCATTAGAGCAATTCCACATTGAAAATGTGGATTGCTCTGGTAGTCGCGAGAGCGACTACCCGCAACCGAACACACGGAAAAAAACACGCTTTTTCCGTAGTGTGAGGGCAGCGTCAGCATGGAAATTGGACACAATTTCAATGCGAATCCGCTCTAGAGCGTTTTGCCTTTGAAAAAGGGAAGCGCGAGGCGGCGGCACAGTGCCGCCCGGCCCAAAGTAAGCGGAAAAACCACGTTTTTTCCACAAAACGACAGGCCGTATGGTTTGAAACGCACAGCGTTTCAAACGGAAAATGTCCTAAACAGTCAGCCCCTGAAAGCAGCTTGCCCCTGAAGATGCTGTGCACTTCTCCAGGGGCAAAGCTCGCGGCCAAAGGCAGCCTGACGGCAGGCCGTTGTCAGCGTCGCAGCAGGGACGGCAGGGCAAAGTAGAGCTTTGCCGCCAGATCGAAGCAGCCGCCCGGCAGGAAGCTTGCCACGTAGAAGAGGCGGTGCTTGAAGGACTTCAGGCCAAAGGGGGCCAGCAGTTCACGCGCCTGTGCGCCCTTGCCTTCGCGCCAGAGGGCCACGGCATGCTGGAAGGCGGCCCGGCGACTCAGCAGATCCACGAGGTCGGCGTGCTCTTCTTCATAGCCGGGATAGATGCGGCAATGCTTCTCCAGGATGCGCAGGGTCTCGTCGGCGAACTGGGAGAACTTGCGGAAGGTCGTGTTCATGCCGTGGACGCGCCAGAGCGTGAGCGGCGCATCCACATGGGCCAGCTCCCAGTCGTGGGCGATGCGGTAGAAGAGATCCGCCTCCTCGCAGACGTTGAGGCTCTCGTCGAACCACGGCGGCGCGCTGTCGTCCGCCGGCATGGGGGCAAGGGATTCCAGCGCGCTGCGCCGCAGCATGGCCGAGGACATGGAGATCCACTGCCGCCGCATGAGCTCGGCAAAGGCCATGCCGTCCACGGGGCGCGTATGCGCGAAGATGCGCCGCAACACCCGCTTGCCGTTGAAGATCTCCGTATCCGTGCAGACGAGGCCCACCTGCGGGAAGGCATCGAAGATCTCCACCTGCGCCGCCAGCTTTTCCGGCCGCCACAGGTCGTCACAGTCGAGGAAGGCGATATATTCGCCACGCGCCTCACGCAGGGCGAGGTTGCGCGCCGCGCCGAGCGGCACCGTCTCCTCCCCGCGGAAGTAGCGCAGGCGGCCCAGCAGGGGCGCATAGGCCTGGGCGATGAACGGGCTCTGGTCCGTAGAGCCGTTGTCCCAGAAGATGACCTCGAAGTCGGTGAAGGTCTGCGCAGCCAGGCAACGCAGGCTTTCCTCCAGCTTGTCGGCGCTGTTCAGGCTGTTCATGATGACCGACACGCGCGGCGGATCGCCGGGGGCCGTCTCGGCAAGATGCTGTCCGGCATCGGCCGGCGGCAGGAAACGCGGGTCGGTCTCCGCGGCCGCCGGGGATACGCTCGGCCGGAACACCCAGAAGCGACACAACAGATAGAGACAGACGGGCACAAGGATGCTGACCAGCGGCATGGCCAGCCCGTAGGAGAGGCCCAGCAGCCAGGTCAGGATGCTGACCAGTACCGAGTTCAGCAGCAGCCCCCCCACCTGTACCCAGAAGAAACGCAGGGCCATGTCTCTGTGCAGGCCGCCCGCAGGCTGGAAGGTCCAGCGGCACTGGCCGAAGTAGGCCACCAGCAGACTGAGCACATAGGCAACCGCATTGCCCAGCAGGAGCGGCCAGCCCCAGGCCTGCACGAAAAGCGCGCCCAGCAGGATGTAGACCAGTGCGGTCAGGCCGGTAACGAGGCAGAAGCGGACCCAGCGCCGGGCCAGCAGGGAACGGATAAGGCGGCGGTATTCGTCTGACGTCATGTCGTCTCCTTGGCCTGCTTCAGATCAGCGCCTCGCGCGCGGCGCGGCAGACGGTCTCCACATCCTCGCGGCTCAGACCGGGGTGCAGGGGCAGGGTCACCAGCTCGTCGTAGAGTTGTTCACACACGGGCAGCGGCGGAGCGGCGAAAAAGCTGTGCAGGTGGTTGGGCTTGTAATGCACGCCCGTGGGGATGCCCTGCGCCTCCAGCGCGACCTTGAAGGCCTCTTTGCGGCCGTCCAGGATGCGGACGGGCAGGATATGCGGGACGACGAAATCTTCCGGGTCCGTTTCCAACAGGGCCAGATGCGGCAGTCCGCCAAGCAGGGAGGCGTACTGCGCGGCAAGCTCCCTGCGGGCCGGGATGAACTCCGGCTCCAGGCGGGCAAGCTGCACGCGGCCGATGGCGGCCATGATGTTGCTGAGGTGGAAGCGCCAGCCAAGGCGCTTGATGTCCGGCGTCCAGGTGCGCGTCCCGGCGTAGCGGGAGCGGGTATCGCCCTCCACGGCAAGCAGCCGGGCGTCGGCGGCCCGCTGGGCGCACTCCCGGTCAAAAGCCACGAGACAGCCGCCCTCGCCGCTGGTGATGTTCTTGATGCCGTCGAAGCTGAAGCACACGAGGTCGCCGAAACTGCCGATCTTCCGGCCATGATGGCGGCAGCCGAAGGCGTGGGCCGCATCCTCGATGACGCGCAGCCCCTTGCGGCGGGCGAAGTCGTACACTTCGTCCAGGTGCCAGGGATTGCTTGCGTAATGTACCGGCATGATGGCGATGGCGTCGCCGTCCAGCCGTTTTTCGGCGTCGCGGAGATCCAGCGTGCCGGTCTGCGGCAGCACGTCGCAGGCGACGGGCAGGCAGCCCGCGGCCACGATGGCCTGGAAGGAAGCCACGAAGGTCAGGGAAGGGACCAGTATCTTGGGGACAGCGCCCTGCCGGCCGGGCAGACGGCTTTCGGCCTGCAGGCTGTCCACAGCCAGGGTCAGCGCGGCCGTGCCCGTATTGGTGGTGATGACCTGCCAGGGTTCCACGCCGAGCCAGGCGGCCAGCTCTTCCTCAAAGCGGCGGGTCTCGGCCCCCATGCCCAGATAGCCGTCCTCCTCGATGACGCGCCGTACGGCCTCGGCCTCGGAGGCGCCCACGATGGAACGCGATAGACGCATTTGCATACTGTCCTCCACAGGGATGGAATGGATACCTGCATATCCTCTAATAGCCTTGGGGGCAAGCCTTGCCCTAGGCGCCCCGCGTCTGTGCGCAGGCCCCGCCGCCCAGCAAAAAGGGCGGCCGGAGCCGCCCTCATGCGTTCCCTCTCAGGGATCGTCAGCTGTGCTTCATCTCGCTGATGAGCTTTTCCAGTCGCTTTGCCTGTTCGCTCAGGTTGTTCACGGCCTGGGCCGCCTGCGTCATGGCCTGCGCCGTTTCCGTGGACATGTCGTTGACCTGCACGATGGACTGATTGATCTGCTCGCTGGCCGCGGACTGCTCCTCGCTGGCCGTGGCGATGGCGCGCACCTCATCGGCGGTCGTCTCCGCATCGGAAACGATCTCGGTGAGGGCCGTGCCGGACTTGTTGGCCAGCTTGGTGGCCTGGTCGATCTGTTCCACGGCCCTGTCCACGCCTTCCATGCTCTTGGCCGTGCTCTGCTGGATGGCGCTGATGGCGCTGCCCACCTCGGAGGTGGAGGCCATGGTCTTTTCGGCCAGCTTGCGCACCTCGTCGGCCACCACGGCGAAGCCGCGCCCGGCCTCGCCGGCGCGGGCCGCCTCGATGGCGGCGTTGAGCGCGAGCAGGTTGGTCTGGTCCGCGATGTCGGAGATCACGCCCATGATGGCGCTGATGGCGCGGGCATGCTCATTGAGCTGGTGCATGTCGTCCTTGAGGCGCAGGGTCTGCTGCTGCGTTTCCTGGATGCTGACCAGCGCCTGCTGCACCACGGCGGCCCCGTCCTCGGCCTTGTGCCGGGTCTCGGCGGACATTTCCGAAGCGGCGGAGGCGTTGCGCGCCACTTCCTGCACCGTGGAATTCATCTGGTTCATGGCCGTGGCGGCTTCGGCCAGCCGCTGGGCGGACTCGGAGGCCGTCACGTCCGAACGGCTGATATGGGCCGAGAGCTGGGTCGCGGCGGCGGAGATGATGTCCACCACCTCGGTCAGCTGGCTTGCCGCGCTCTGCATGCCGTCGCGGCGGGCAAGTTCGGCATGCCTGGCCGCGTCTTCGGCGCGCGCCGTGGCGGCCTTGGCCTCTTCGGTGGCCTTGATGGCCTCACGGGCCTTGGCCTCGCTCTCGCCCAGCAGACGGCGGAGGCCGTCCATCATATGTCGTACCCCGCGGGCCACGACGCTGATCTCGTCGCCGCGCCGCTCCGCCTGATCCAGGGCCTCGGTGGTGTCGGAGGAGAGTTCCAGATCCCCGCCGGCAGCCTGTTCCACCACGCGGGAGCAGACGCCCAGGGGCCGCGTGATGCCGCGCGCCATGATGAAGATGATGGCCGACACCAGCAGGGCCAGCCCCACGGCAAGTACGATGACGAGCGTGCGCAGGGTATGTATCCTGGCAAGCGTCTCCGCTTCATCCAGTTCTATGCAGCAGTACCAGTTCTCGCTGGGCATGAGGCGGAAATACAGGATCTTTCTGTCGCCTTCGTCCGTGGTGAATTCGATGCGGCCGGCGTCCTTGCCCTGCATGGCCTTGAACTGTTCGCTGGCGGCATCGTTGCGGCCGAGCTGCGCGGGGTCATTGTGCAGGATGACCTGGCCATCGGCGCTGTAGACATAGGCGCTGCCCTTGCTGCCGGGCTTGATGCGGCCCAGGAGCATCTGCGAGAGCTGGGCATTGTCCAGCCCCGCAAAGAACACCCCGGTGTATTCCTTGCCGTCCTTCACGGGTACGCCCACGACGGTATTGAGCCGGCCCGTGTCCTTGCTGATGTAGGTGCCGATGCTGGCCTTGCCTTCCAGACCGGCCTTGACATAGGCCCGGTCGCCCACGTTGGAGTCCCGCAGCTTGTCCGGGGCGTCCGTGGCGTCATTGCGGCAGCCCAGCAGGATGCCGTCCGGGGCCACCACACCACAGATGGCGATGCCGGTGGTCGTCTTGATGTAATACGCCAGGAGCGAGTCCACATCGGCGATATCCTGCTCGTCCTTGATGCCGTTGGCATAAAAACGCAGGGTCTCCAGGATGCGGATGTTCTGGGCGGGCATCTCCATGCCCTGCCGCAGCGTCCTGAACAGCATGTCCGTGCCGATCTCCTGCGCGACGAGCAGCGTGGGGATATCGCTTTCGATCTGCTCCATGAGAGCGGATGAGGCATTCCGATAACTCACGCTCCCCAGGATGATGAGCCCGATGAGCGCAGGGCAGAGGATGGTTAGCGTCATTTTCGTAAAAAGCTTCATGCGGACATCCTTTCGCGAATGGGGGGAAGATGACGTCGAACCTCAGGGGGCAAGCTCACGATCAAAGGCTGTCGATATCCAGATGCGACATGAGGCGGTCCAGATCGAGCAGGATGAGCAGGCGCTCGTCCAGTTTGCCGACGCCACGGATATATTCGGAGCCGATGCCGGCCACGACCGGCGGCGGGTCCTCCACGGTGGACGAGGGGATGCGCAGCACCTCGGAAACGGCGTCCACGAGGAAGCCCACGATCTTCTGGTCGAACTCCATGACCACGATACGCGTTTGCGGCGTCGGCTCCTGGACGGGCAGACTGAAGCGCGAGCGCATGTTGACCACGGGGATGACCTTGCCGCGCAGGTTGATGACCCCGTCGATATAGACAGGCGCGCGCGGCACGGGGGTTATCTGCATCATGCGGATGATTTCCTGCACGGCCAGAATATCCACCCCGAACTCTTCTTCGCCGATGTGAAAGGTCACAAGTTGCAGGAGACCGTCTTCACGGGAAATTTCCTGGCTCATATTTCCTCCAAGCAAGCCGTTATATCCGATGGCACTTCTAATCTTATCGGCGCGGCGGTGACGAATATTAGGCATGGGGCGACGGGACCCGTCTTTCCGGCGGCTCTCCCCGGTCTTGCGCAAGGCCGCCCCAGGAACCGGCGTCACGCAGCATGCCAGAGTCCCCCTCGCAGGTCGAGAAAAAAGCGCAGTTCCCGGCACTGGGCCGTGCCGTCATTTTTCGTTCAGCTACTTGAATTTTTAAAAAATTTGCGCTCAAAAAATAGTCAGTAATTTTTCATATAGTCTATTAAAGCGATGATACTGTCTGGAATATTTTCCGTTTGGACTATACAGCATTTCAAACAAAAAAACTCTAGAGCATTTTCCTTTGAAATGCTTCGCGCTTCAAACCATACGGCTTGGCGTTTCGCGCAACACCGCGGTTTTTCCGCTCACTTTGGGCCGGGCGCACTGTGCAGCCCCCTCGCGTTCTACCTTTTTCAAAGATAAACCACGCTAAAATGGGAGCGGGGCGTGACAAGCCCGACCACCAGCCCTTCCGGCGTAGTGATGCCGGTCTGGTCCTTGGTGGAAGAGGGGACGCTCATGCTTCTGGAGGCCGGATCTTTCCCGGCCCTGAGGCTTCGGGCGGTTCCGCACCGCCTTCATTCTCATAGACGACGCCGTCCGCTGCCGCATGACGCTTCCCCTGTTCGGAAAGCATACATACGGCTGCGGACGGCGTTCGCCCTGCCGGTCCCCGCCATGCGCCGGCAGGGACTCTTAGGGCATTTTCCGTTTGAAACGTTTCACGTTTCAAACCATACGGTCTGACGTTTCGCGGAAAAAACGCGGTTTTTCCGCCTACTTTCGGCCGGGCGGCGCTGTGCCGCCGCCTCGCGTTTTCTCTTTTTCAAAGACAAAACGCTCTAAAACCTCCTGCAATCAATCAGGAGGGCAGGAGTCAAAGCGGCATTGCGGATCACTGCCGCTTCATATCCTCGATAAGCGCTTCCAGCCGCTGCGCCTGCGCGGCGAGGGAGGAAACGGCCTGCGCGGCTTCGCGCATGGCCTGCGCCGTCTTGTCGGACATGTCGTTGACCTGCACGATGGACTGATTGATCTCCTCGCTGGCCGCCGACTGCTGCTCGCTGGCCGCCGCGATGGCCCGCACTTCGTCCGCCGTGGTCTCGGCATCGGTAACGATCTCGTGCAGGGCCACGCCGGACTGGTTGGAGAGCTCCGTGGCCTGTCCGATCTGGGCCACGGCCTTGTCCACCCCTTCCATGCTCTTGGTGGTGCTGTGCTGGATGGCGCTGATGGCGCTGCCCACTTCGGAGGTGGAGGTCATGGTCTTTTCGGCCAGCTTGCGCACCTCATCGGCCACCACGGCGAAGCCGCGGCCGGCCTCGCCGGCACGGGCCGCCTCGATGGCGGCGTTGAGCGCGAGCAGGTTGGTCTGGTCCGCAATGTCGGAGATCACGCCCATGATGGCGCTGATGGAGCGGGCGTGCTCATTGAGCTGCTGCATGTCTGTACGCAGCACCTCGGCCACTTCCTGCACGCGTTCGATGCTGTCCACGGCCTGCTGCACCACCACGGCCCCGCGTTCGGCCTTGCTGCGCGTCTCGGCGGACATCTTGGAGGCGTCGGAGGCATTGCGCGCCACCTCCTGCACCGTCGCGTTCATCTCGTTCATGGCCGTAGCCGCTTCAGCCAGCCGCTGCGCCGAGTCGGACGCCGTATGGTCGGACTGCTCGATCTGCGCCGACAGCTGGGTGGACGCGGAGGTGATGATGCTCACGACCTCCTCCAGCTGGGTCGCGGCGGCATACATGCCTTCGCGCTTGGCGTTTTCGGCGCGCTGGGCGGCCTCTTCGGCGCGGGCCGTGGCGGCCTTGGCCTCTTCCGTGGCCTTGAGAGCTTCAGAAGTCTTGTTCTCGCTTTCCTGCAGCAGATTCTTGATGCTCTGCACCATCTCGCGGATGCCGCTCGCGAGGACGCTGATCTCGTCGCCCCGCTGTTCGGCCTTGCCAAGCTCGGCGTTTTCGACAGCCGACGTTTCCAGATTGCCCTTGGCGGCATGCGCCACCAGTTCGGAGCAGACCCGCAGCGGACGGGCGATGCCGCGCGCGGTGACCAGGATGATGGCGCCGACGACCAGCACCAGCACGAGCACCAGGGCCAGCACCTGGAACAACAGATCGCGGGCGGGCTTCATGACTTCGGTCTTGTCCAGCTCCACGCAGATGACCCAGCCCTGATTGGGCATGGTCTCAAAGTAGACGATCCGGGTGAAACCGTCCTTGTTGACGTATTCCAGCTGGCCCTGCTGCTTCTTCAGCATCTCCTGCACATGGGGCAGCGCGCTCTCGTCAGCGCCGATGCGGGCCGGGTCGCTGTGCATGATGGCCTCGCCTTCAGGATTATAGACATAGGCCGCCCCGAACTCGCCCAGGCGCACAGCGCCAAGGATGCTCTTGCTGAGATCGATGTTGTTCATGCCCGCATAAAAGACGGCCATGACCTGGCCGTCCTCCTGCTTGACGGGCAGGCTGACGATGGAGGTCGTCTCGCCGGTGGCGCGGCTTTTGTAGGTGCCGAGGCTCTCCCTGCCCTGCAGGCCGGACTTGATGTAGGGCCGGTCGCCCATGTTCTTGCCGAGCAGATTGCCGGGCTCGTCCCGCCCGGAGATGCGGTGCAGCACCACCGTGCCGTCCTTGACCACCACACCGCAGGTATTGATGGACTTGGTGACGTCGATGTAATAGCGCAGGGACTCGTTGGCGCTGTCGAAATACGTCTTGAGCTCGTTGCCCGTCACGCCCGCCTCATGGGCTTCCAGGAAATAGACGATGCGCTGGTTTTCCACAGGCATATACATGCCCTGGCGCAGCGTGGTGAAAAAGTTGTCGATGCCGATCTTGAGGGTATTCAGCACCACAGGCGCGTCATTGTTGATCTGATTGTAGATGGCACGGGCGGAACTGGAATAGCCCATACCGGCAAGGATGCACAGCCCAAGCAGGGCGGGCACCAGAATAAAAAGGATCATCCGGCCTTGCAGTTTCAGTTTCATGGACAGCCTCTCAGGGTATCGTTAAGAGAAATCAAGCGAACCTGTTTTCCGTAACGCACGAGAAAGCTGCCGAGGGGCAGGGGGGGCCAACCTCAGACGCACGGAAGAAAAGGACATGGACTCATTCTTTCTTATCGGCCAGAGGCCTGTAAAGTTGAGTCTCGCAAACAATATTTACCTATCGCTTCTGCCTGCCGGACACGACGTATGGCGGCAGGAAAGCAGAAAGGGGAGCCAGGCTCCCCTTTCTTTTTCTATGAACAGCCTGCTGGATCAGGAAGCCCGCCTTTTCACACCGGCTTGTACATGGCGCCGCTGTCGGCGGAGCTGACCATATTGGCGTAGCGCCGCAGCACGGGATAGGGGCACTCCTTGCGCGGAGGCGTCAGCTCTGCGCGCCGCCGGGCCAGTTCGGCCTCGTCCACCAGCAGCTCCAGACGGCGGTTGGGGATGTCCACAAGGATGCGGTCCCCGTCGCGCACCAGGGCGATGGGGCCGCCGTTGGCCGCTTCCGGCGAGATGTGGCCGATGGCCGCGCCGTTGGTGCCGCCGGAGAAGCGCCCGTCGGTGAACAGCGCCACATCCTTGCCCAGCCCCATGCCGGTGATGGCCGCCGTGGGCGAGAGCATCTCGCGCATGCCCGGCCCGCCGCGCGGCCCCTCATAGCGCACCACCACGCCGTCGCCGGGCTTGATCTTACCGTCGAGGATGGCCCGCATGGCGTCTTCCTCACTATCGAAAACGCGGGCCGTGACTTCGCGGCACATCATCTCCGGCGCCACGGCGGACTGCTTGACCACCGCGCCGTCGGGCGCCAGCGAACCGCGCAGGATGGCGATGCCGCCTTCTTTCGAGTAGGCATTCTCCAGCGGGCGGATGACTTCGGGATCGAGGATGCGGGCATGGCGCTCCGCGAGGTTCTCGCCCACGGTCTTGCCCGTCACGGTCAGGCAATCCTTGTGGATGAGACCCAGCTTGTCCAGTTCGCTCATGACCGCCGGGATGCCGCCGGCGTTGTCCAGATCCACCATGTAATGCTGCCCGGCGGGCGAGAGCTTGCAAAGGTTGGGGGACTTGCGGCTCACCTCGTCAAAGACGGAAAGGTCGATGTCCAGCCCGGCTTCATGGAAGACCGCGGGCAGGTGCAGGGTGGTGTTGGTGGAGCAGCCCAGGGCCATGTCCACGGCGATGGCGTTCTCCACCGCGCCGCGCGTCACGATGTCACGGGGCAGGATGTGCCGATCCAGGAGCTCCATGACCCGCATGCCCGCCTGCTTGGCCAGCCGGATGCGGGCGGCGTGCACGGCCGGGATGGTGCCGTTGCCGGGCAGGGC
Source organism: Candidatus Desulfovibrio gallistercoris (assembly GCA_019118745.1). Classification (GTDB taxonomy): domain Bacteria; phylum Desulfobacterota; class Desulfovibrionia; order Desulfovibrionales; family Desulfovibrionaceae; genus Desulfovibrio; species Desulfovibrio gallistercoris. The sequence continues at coordinate 91,587 of DWYJ01000037.1, forward strand.
CACGCCGATGGTCTCGGCCAGGCAGTTCATGGAGTTGGCCGTGAACATGCCCGCACAGGAGCCGCAGCCGGGGCAGGCGCGCTCTTCCCAGCGGGCGAGCTCCTCTTCCGTCATCTGGCCGTTGCGCACGCGGCCCACGCCTTCGAACACGGTGATGAGGTCGCCCTTGCGCGCCGTGTCCAGACTGCCGGGCAGCATGGGCCCCCCGGACACGAGCACGGACGGGATGTTCAGGCGCATCATGGCCATGAGCATGCCGGGCACGCACTTGTCGCAGTTGGGGATGAAGACCAGCGCATCGAAGGCATGGGCGCGGGCCATGATCTCGATGGAATCGGCGATGAATTCCCGCGACGGCAGGGAAAAGCGCATGCCCTCATGGTTCATGGCGATGCCGTCGCAAACGGCGATGGCGGGGAACTCCAGCGGGGTGCCGCCCGCCATGCGGACGCCCGCCTTGACCGCCTCGGCCAGCTTGCCGAGGTGGAGGTGCCCGGGCACGACCTCGCTGGCCGCGTTGACCACGCCCACCAGCGGGCGCTCCATTTCCTCGCGGGTCAGTCCCAGAGCGTACAAGAGAGAACGATGCGGGGCCTTTTCCAGCCCGGCCTTCATTTTTTTGCTGCGGCTTTCGTCCATGATGCCATCCTTTAGCATTTTCAGTTTGAAACGCTTCCCGTTTCAAATCATACGGCCTGGCGTTTCGCGGAAAAAACGCGGTTTTCCCGCTCACTTTCGGCCGGGCGGCGCGGTGCCGCCGCCTCGCATTTTGCTTTTTCAAAGGCAAAATGCTCTTGTGCTGAAAAAACAGTGTCGTCCGGCCGCCGGCCGGACCGGCTTTTTTGTACGGCAAAAGCCCGGCCTTGGGAAGGGCCGCCCCAGCCGTCCTGCCGTGGGCCTGCGGCAAATCTCCTTGAAATGCCCGGTGGAAGTCGGCTAGTCTGGGGCCCATGCAAAGCTCTACCCCCACCCTGGCCCGGCGCTATCTGTACAAACTTCTGGCCAATGTGGCGTCCGTACCGGTCTATCTGGTCATGGAGGCCATCCTGCCGCGCGCGCTGGGGCCGCAGATGTACGGCAACTACAGCTTTGCCACCAATCTTTTCCAGCAGCTCTCCGGCTTTCTGGACATGGGCACGTCCACCTGTTTTTACAACGCCCTGTCCCGCCGTCAGCACGAGACCGGCCTCATCGCCTTCTACCTGCGGGTCAGCCTGCTGGTGGCCTGCATCAGTCTGGGCGTGGCCTGGCTCATGCAGATCCCGCCGGTGGGCGGTCTCCTCATGCCCGACGTGCCCGGCTGGCTCGCGCCGCTGGCGGCCGTCTGGGCCTTCCTGACCTGGTGGGGACGGGTGCTGCGCTCCATGAACGACGCCGTGGGCGCCACGGTGCCGTCGGAGATGTCCCGCACGGTCATCGCCCTTTTGGCCGTCCTGGCGCTGGCAAGCCTGTACTGGCTGGACATCCTCAACATCTACAGCCTCTTCGGCCAGCAATACGCCATGCTGGCGGCAACGGCCCTGGGCTACTGGATCGTGAGCAAAAACGCCTGGGAAGCGCGCTTCGGACAGGATGGCCGCTTCAGCCTGCGGCTGGACGGCAAGCAGGCCCGGCGCTATGCCGGAGAGTTTTTCGCCTACAGCCACCCGCTTTTCGTGCAGGCCCTGCTGACCTTCGCCATGCTGAGCGTGGAGCGCTGGCTGCTCCAGTGGTTCGACGGCAGCACGCAGCAGGCCTATTATGCCCTTGCGCAAAAAGTCTGCATCGCCTGCTTCCTTTTCGTCTCCGCCATGACGCCGCTCATCATGCGTGAATTCTCCATCGCCTGGGGCAACAAGGACATGGAAGGCATGGGCCGCCTCATGCAGCGCTTTGCCCCCCTGCTCTATGCCGTCGCCGCCTATTTCTCCTGCTTCAGCGCCGTGGAGGCCGGGGCGCTGGTCTCCCTCTTCGGCGGGGAAGAATTCGCGCCCGCCGTCCTGCCGGTGCAGATCATGGCCCTGTACCCGCTGCATCAGGCCTACTTGCAGCTTGCCAGCTCCGTCTTCCACGCCGCCGGACATACCCGGACCACCCGCAACATCACCATGCTGGACGCCGTCTACGGCTTTGCCGCCGTCTGGCTGCTGCTCGCGCCGGAGGAGTATTTCGGCCTGCATCTGGGCGCTGTGGGGCTGGCCTGCAAGACCGTGGGCGTCCAGTTCGTCACGGTCAATATCCAGCTCTACATGGCTTCCCGGCTCATCCCCTTTTCCTGGCTGCGCAATCTGGCGCATCAGTTCTGGTGCCTTGCCGTCCTGCTCGGCCTGGCCTTCGGCTGCCACGAGCTGACCCTGCTGCTGGGACTGGGGGATGCAACCTCCTTGCTGCGCTTCCTCTGCTCCGGGGTGCTGTACACGCTGGCTGCCGGCCTTGCCCTTTTCCTGCTGCCTGCGCTGGCCGGCCTGCAGCGCGCCGAACTGACGGCCTTTATCGCCCGCCTCCTCCCGCGCCGTCAGGCAGGGACCGGCCAAGGACCGGACGCCTAGGGCCTGTCAACACTCTTCGCTGCCTGTTTGGGGGGAAGGGGCCCCCCTCGCTCTGCTGTCGATGCCCATAAGGCTCCTGCGTCGCCCAACGGACACGGCCTCCGGCCGCCTTTTGGTCGCCGTCGGCGCTGGAGGGCCCAGCCTTTTCGCAGCGAAGCGAGAAAAAACGTTCTCGTCAATCTTCCCCCCGAGCCCCCATCCCTTCCCCAGCGCGCTTTTGGAGCGTTCCACCTTTGAAAAAGAGGGAACGCGAGACGGCTGCACAGCGCCGCTCATCCAAAATAACGCGAAAATCCACGTTTTTTTTGCATGAAACGGCATGCCGTCTGGTATGAAAGGCAAAGCGTTCCAGACGGGGAAAGGCTCGAATGGACTGCGCAGAAAAGCAACAGTTCCCGCCGCGCAACAAAAAAGGGCGGGGGAATCCCCGCCCGTATCGTCCCTGTTTTGGCGCAGGGATCAGCCGCGCTTCATATCCTCGATGAGCTGCGAGAGCTGTTGCGTCTGGTGGGCCAGATCGGAGACCGCCTGTGCCGCCTCGTTCATGGCTTGGGCGGACTGGGAGGACATGTCGTTGACCTCGAGGATGGACCGGTTGATCTCCTCGCTGGCCGCGGACTGTTCCTCGCTGGCCGCGGCGATGGCGCTGACCTGATCCGCCGTCTTGTCCGCATCCTGCACGATGCCTTCCAGCGCGCTGCCCGATTCCTGGGCGAATTCCGTCGCCTGCTCCACTTCCTTCACGGCGCGCTCCACGGCATCGGAGCTCTTGCCCGTGCTCTCCTGGATGGCGCGGATGGCGTTGCCCACGTCCGCCGTGGAGGACATGGTCTTTTCCGCCAGCTTGCGGACCTCGTCCGCCACCACGGCGAAACCGCGTCCGGCCTCACCGGCGCGCGCCGCCTCGATGGCCGCATTGAGGGCGAGCAGGTTGGTCTGGTCCGCAATGTCGGAGATGACGCCCATGATCTGATCGATGGCCTGCGCATGCGTATTGAGCTGGGCCATATCCGTCTTGAGCGCCAGAGAGACCTCATGCACCCGCTGGATGCTCGCCAGAGCCTTGCGCACGATTTCCGCCCCGTCGCTGGCCTTGTGGCGCGTCTCGCTGGACATCTGCGAGGCGCTGCCGGCGTTCTTGGCCACTTCCTGCACGGTGGAGTTCATCTCATTCATGGCCGTTGCGGCTTCGGAAAGGCGGGTGGCCGACTCCGTAGCCGAATGGTTGGACTGTTCAATCTGGGCCGAGAGCTGCGTGGCCGCGGAGGAGATGACGTTGACGATGCTTTCCAGCTGACCGGCCGCCGCAAGCATGCCTTCGCGCTTGGCGCTTTCGGCACGGCGTGCCGCTTCTTCCGCTGCGGCCTTGGCGGCATGGGCCTCCTGCGTGGCCTGTTGCGCGGCCTGTGCCTTGTCCTCACTTTCCTTGAGCAGGCGGCGCAGACCGTCGATCATCCGCCGGATGCCCTGCGAGAGCGTGCTCAGCTCGTCGCCGCGGCGTTCGTTGCGGGCCAGCTGGCGGTCTTCCTCCGGCGCAAGTTGCAGATCGCCGTCGGCCACATGGCTGACCACACCGGACGCGCCGGACAGACCGTTGGCCACGCCACGCATATTGAAGAAGATGATGAGCCCGACCACAAGGCCGCACAGCAGCACCAGCACGGCGCTGATCATGAACAGGCGGTTGACGGGGGCATAGATCTCCGTCGTGCTCACTTCGAGGCAGACCCACCACTTCATGTCAGGCAGCTGCTTGAAATGCACGGCATGAATGTCCCCGTCTTCCTTGGTGTAGTAGAGATGGCCCTCGCTCTGAGCAAGCATCTCCTTCACGTGCGGCACATCGGCATCCACACGGCCGATCTGCTTGGCATCCTGATAGAGGACGAGCATGCCGGAGGCGTTGTAGACGTAGGCCTGCCCCTCCTCGCCTAGCGTGACGCGATTGGTCGTCAGCTTGGCGAGGGATTCGCTGTCCAACTTGAGGAAGACGAGGCCCAGCGTCTTCCCTTCACGCTTCACGGGCAGGGAGATGATGGTGGCCGTGCGCTTGTTGGTCTTGTTCTGCACGTCCTCCACCCCGTAGTCCCCGGAGCGCATGGACTCGTTGAAATACTGACGGGCGCTGATATCCAGGCCGACAGAGGCCGCGTCCGAATGCAGCACGATCTTGCCCGCGGGGTCCGTGACCCCGATGCCGTCAAGAAGGCTGTAATTGTCGTTCATGTCCCGCAGGTAGGAGGTGGCGCGCTCATCCAGTTCCTTCAGGGTATCGGCCGTCGCGCCGTTGGCCCGCGCCTCAAGGTAGGCGACGATCTGCGGCACGTCCGTGGTGGAGCGCAGGACCCCGCGCAGCAGGGTGGACGCCGTCCGCAACTCGCCCAGCTGAAGTTCCGCCATGGAATCCAGATCCGCCATGAGCTGCGAGCGCAAGACGTTACGCGACGCGCCGTAATTGACGGCAGCCACAACCACCAGTCCGATAAGGGCCGGGACCAGCACAAACAAGAGCATTTTTGCCAGCAGACGCATCTTCATGGCATTCTCAGGGGCTGGGGAGCATCCGCATGCCGGCAGGCCGTCCGCCGGCAGCCACTCCGTTTCAGGGAAGTCGTTTCTTCACGGAAGCACGGGGCCTACCCTGCCGCCGAGCTCCCCTCTCACATACAGGGCAGGAGCTTTGGCTACAGCTCGCCGGTCCCCCAGGTCGCCACCACCAGATCGTAGAGCTTTTCCGAAAGGGCCTTAAGGTCCGGCTTGGTGTACTGGGCATTGGCGCCCACCACGCCGCACTTTCGGGCCAGGCTCTCATTGATCATGGACGAGAAGATGGCCACCGGCAGCGACTTGAGGATGGAATCTTCCTTGATGCGCTTGCAGAGGGCCAGGCCGTCCATGGTCGGCATCTCGATATCCGTGATGATGCCTTGCAGATAATGGGAGATGGAGACGTTGTTCTCTTCGCACAGACGGCGCAGGCGGCAGAGCTCGTTCCAGGCCTCCTGGCCGTTGACGCACTGCTGCACTTCGAAGCGCCCTTCCTTGGTCAGCAGATCGAGCACCAGCGCTCTGATGGACGAGGAGTCGTCCACATGCAGGATCTTGTAGACGCGGCCGTCCACGGGCCGTTTGGCCGTTTCCAGGTCGAAGCGGATGGCCATGGCCGGATGGAGTTCGGCCACGATGGCCTCAAGGTCGAGGAGGAAGATGACCCGCTCCTCCAGACGCACCACGCCGATGACCGAGCTCTGGCTGATGTTCTGCAGGAATTTGCCGGGAGCCTCCACGTCCGTCCAGCTCAGACGGTAGATGCGGTTGACCCCGGAGACCAGAAAGCCTGTGCAGACCGTATTGAATTCCGTGACGATGATCTTGGCGTCATCATTGGCGATGGGCGTGCTGCCCAGATATTTCGCCATGTCGATGAGCGGCACGATGCGCCCGTTGCGGTGGGAAAAAGCCCCCAGCACGGCCGGATGCCGCATCTCCGGCATGGCCGTGACGTTCTGGCGGCGGATGATCTCCACCACTTTGGCCACGTTCAGCCCGTAATGTCCTTCGTACCCGTCCTGATTGACATAAAACTCCACGATTTCCAGTTCATTGGTGCCGGTCTCAAGAAGAATGTTGGTCTGCGACATAGGTACTCCGGATGGGGCGATACGAACTTCATATAAAGTTGTCACCAAACCTTTACGGCAGGCCTTGGAAAAAGATTAGCGCCCCTGCCGAAAAGAAGGCCGGGGCGCATGCCGCTACAGTCGAGAGAGAAGTTATTTTACAAAGAGTTCCGTGGACATGTAGCGCTCTCCCGTATCACAGGCGAGCGTGACGATATTCCTTCCGCGCATGGCCGGGCGGGCGGCCACCCGCAAAGCCGCGGCCACGTTGGCCCCTGTGGAGATGCCCGCGCAGACGCCGCAGGTGCGCATGAGCAGCCGGGCGGTGCGCAGGGCCTCCTCGGTGGAGACGGTCAGCACGCCGTCCAGCAGTTCGCGGTCGAGGATGGACGGGATGAAGTTCGCGCCGATGCCCTGGATGCCGTGCGGCCCGGCCTTGCCGCCGGAAAGCAGCGGCGATTCGGCCGGCTCCACCGCAAACACGCTGACGTCCGTGCCGTTTTCCTTGAGATAGCGCCCGATGCCCGTGATGGACGAACCGGAGCCCACACCGGCCACCAGCACCTGCATGGTGCCCACGCTGTCATGGAAGATCTCCGGCCCGGTCGTGCTGTAATGCGCCTCCACGGCCCAGGGATTGGTGAACTGGCCAAGGATGATGCCGCCACGCTCCGCGGCGAGGCGTTCCGCCGCCTTGAGGGCGCCTTCCATGCCGTCCGCGGCCGGGGTGAGCACCACTTCGGCCCCCAGGGCCGCCAGCAGCCGCCGGCGCTCGATGCTCATGGTCTCCGGCATGGTCAGGACGCATTTCAGCCCGCGCACGGCCGACACCAGCGCCAGACCGATGCCGAGGTTGCCGCTGGTGGCCTCCACCAGCGTGCCGCCGGGCAGCACGTCCCCTCTGTCGAGAGCGCGGTCCACCATATGGAAGGCCACTCTATCCTTGATGGAGCCGCCGGGATTGCAATTCTCCAGCTTGAGCCAGACCCTGCCGGGCAGGTCGCTGCACAGGGGGGAAAGTTGTAACAAGGGGGTATTGCCGATGCTTTGCAGAACCGTCGTCAGCATGAAGTCCTCTCTGCGGTGTATTTTTTCGATGATAGGCCAAACATCCCCACTTGGCAACGAGAGGCCGCCTTGACAGCCCCGCGGGACAGGACGTAGCCTTTTACTAGAGGGCAAATGGTGCCCCTCCCCGCCTGATATATCAATTCTGTCCATCATCAAGGAGTTGCTTATGAAGTCCCTACGCATCTGCCTGCTGGCCCTTGCCGCCTGCGCCCTCAGCCTGAGCCTCGGCCTGCGGACCGCCGCGGCCAAGGCGGACGTGGTCGAGCTCTACGCCAATGCCGTCATCAGCGCCGATACGGAGATGCTGGAAAAGGTGCTGGCCCCCAACTACTGGCATATCGCCGCCAACGGCCACATCCAGGACAAGGAGCATTTCATCGAAAGCATCAAGAACAAGCAGCTCGTCATCAATCATCTGACGCTGACCAACCTGCGCCGCAGCATGATCGGCGACTGCACCCTCATGACGGGCAACGGCATCCTGCGCGGCAAGGCGACGCCCGCCCTGCCCGAAGGCCTGATGCGCTATTCCGTCGTCATCGCCAAGAACGGCGACACGGAGCAGGTCGTCCTGTTCCAGGCCACGCCCGTGGTGCCCTCGACCGACTGCAAGGACGGCAACTGCGCCATCCGCTAAACCTGTGAGGAGCCACGCATGAAGCTTCGCCTGCTCAGTCTTGCCGCACTTTCGGCCCTGACGCTGCTGTCCCCGCAGGATGCGCGGGCCGGTTTCCTCGGCCCCAGCGATGCCGCGGCCCCCACCACCTCCCTTGCGGAATGTTCCCGCGCCGAGGAAATGACCACCTGCGTCCTGACCGGCCATCTGACCCGGCACGAACGCCGCAACCGCTACCTTTTTGAAGCCGAAGGCGGCCGGATGATCGTGGACATCCCGCCGCACGTTTTCGGCCAGACCGATGTCCGGCCGGAACAGACCATCCGCATCACCGGCGAGATCGGCGGCAAGCGTCACCCCGACCGGCAGGACCCGCATCTGCGCGTCCGCTATCTCGAAGTCCTGCCCTGAAGACAGTGAAGGCTGCCGATCTATCTGGACCAGATGCCGCCGGTGCCCCTGAAAATGGACACGCCGGCGGCATTCCTGTATCCTGAGAGATACCAGCACCCAGGACCCATCCATGACCAAGCTCTGCTTCTCGTTGTTGCTGCTGACCGCTTTGACCGGCGTGCTTGCCAAGGTAGATTGGAGCGGCGTGTTCCCCTGGTTCAATCGGCCATTCAGCATGGCCAACTACGCCTTTCTCTTGCTGCTCTATATCCCCCCCATCGTCATGGCCTTGCAGGCGGCCGCCCCTCGCAACGATCCGGTGCTTTCCCTGATGGCCTTTGGCCTCACCTCCTGGGGGCTCCTCTTCGTGACCTTCGACGCGCTTCTGATTCTGGCCTATGCCGGCTGCCTAGCGCTGCCGTGCGGCCTGTTGCTCCACGCGGTCGTTCGCGCGTTCAGGCCCGGGGACCGGCGTCTCCTTCTGCTGCTGACCCTTTTGGGCGGCATCTTCGGGATGCATCGCTTCTATGCCGGGCGTCCCTTGTCCGGCTTCTACATGCTGCTGTTGAACTTCACCGGTCTGCTCACCGTTATCTTCATCATCGGCCTGTACCCTCTCAGCGCGGTGGCGATCTGGATGCTGATCGATCTTATTTTCGTCGCAATGGGGCGCTTCAGGGACGGACAGAACCATCGCATCACCGGCCGGCAGGCTGCGGGAAGAGACGAGTGCGGCTCGCGGAGCCGCCGCAGGCTTGTGCTGTTGAGCATTTTTCTGGGAGTCGTCGGGGCACACCGCTTCCTTGTCCGGCGTCCGTATACCGGCCTCTGCATGGTATGCCTGTTCCTGGTGAACGTGCACTACCTGCAGTATAATCCGCTCCTGAGGAACGCTGCCGACATCTGGTGGTTCCTTACCATCCCGTTGCAATTGAGCTGGCTGCTTAGCGACATCGTTGCCGTGAGCTGCGGCTGCTTCAGAGACGGCAGAGGACGCCCCGCCACCGCCTGAGCGGCGGAAAGACACGGCAGGAAGAAAGGACACCCGCCCTCTTCTCCTCTGAGCAGGCAGGCATGGGCATTTTCCCTTTGAAAAAAGGAAGGACACCAGGCGACGGCACGCGCGGCCCGTCCCCAACCGGGCGGGAAAGCCACGCATTTTTCCGCGAAACGCCAGGCCGTATGGCTGGAAGCGCGAAGCGTATCAAACGGGAAATGTGCTCTTTGGATCAGATGCCACCGGCGACCCTGAAAATGGACAAGCCGGCGGCATACCTGTATTCTGAGAGATACCACCACCCAGGACATATCCATGAACAAGCTCTGCTTCTTGCTGTTGCTGCTGGCCGCTTTGGGCGGTTTGCCCATGATCTTCAGCCCGTCATCCGCCGAGGGCATCCGCGGACATAGCGCGCTGCTCTATATCCCCCCCACCGTCATGGCCTTGCAGGCGGCCGCCCCCCGCAACAATCCGGCGCTTTCCCTGATGGCCTTTGGCCTCAACTTCTGGGGGCTCACCAACGGGAACCTCGGCGTTCGGGTTCTGGCCATTGACGGTTGCCTGGCGCTGCCGTACGGCTTGTTGCTCCACGCGGTCGTTCGCGCGTTCAGGCCCGGAGACCGGCGTCTCCTTCTGCTGCTGACCCTTTTTGGCGGCATCTTCGGGATGCATCGCTTCTATGCCGGGCGCCCCTTGTCCGGCCTCTACATGCTGATGCTGACCCCGCTCGGTCTGATCCTCCTTGTGGGCATCATTGGCGTGTTCCCGCTCAGCGCGGTGACGATCTGGGTGCTGGCGGATCTTGTTTTCGTCGCAAGTGGGCGCTTCAGGGATGGACAGGGCCGCCGCATCACCGGGCGGCAGGATGAAGGAAGGGACGAGAGCAACTCGCGGAGCCGCCGCAGGCTTACGCTGCTGACCATTTTTCTGGGAGTCGTCGGGGCACACCGCTTCCTTGTCCGGCGTCCGTATACCGGGCTCTGCATGCTATGCCTGTTCGTGGTGAACGTGTACTACCTGCAGTGTATCCCGCTCATGAGGGAGGCCACCGACTTCATGTGGCTCCTCCTTCCCTTCACGTTGCAATTGAGCTGGCTGCTCAGCGACATCGCTGCCGTGCGCTGCGGCTGCTTCAGAGACGGTAGAGGACGCCCCGCCACCGTCTAAGCGGCGGAAAGACACGGCAAGAAGAAAGGACACCCGCCCTCTTCCCCTCTGAGCGGCCGGGCATGAGCGCTTTGTCTTTGAAAAAGATAAAACGCTTTAGGGCCTGTTAACACTATTGGCAGTTTGTTTGAGGGGAAGGGAAACCCCTCGCTCTGCTGTCGATGCCCGTAAGGCTCCTTCGTCGCCTAACGGGCACGGCCCTGCGGGCCGCCTTTCGGTCGCCGCCGGCGCTGGAGGGGTTTCCCTTCCCCCCAAGCCCCCGTCCCTTCCCCTGCGCGCTTTTACCGGGAAAATGTCAGGGACACGAGGCAACCCCGCCTCTAGAGCGGATTCGCATTGAAATTGTGTCCAATTTCCATGCTGACGCTGCCCTCACACTAGGGTCAGGACTCATTATTTCCATACGCTTCAAAAAAGAGTAGGTATGGAGACGGAGGTTACCATGTCTACTCTTTTTTATCTTTCATCTGCTCAAATGGATACCATCCGCCCTTTCTTTCCTCGCTC